>NZ_JBQQCG010000133.1:0-21259 GCF_052245575.1 Streptomyces sp. 2A115
GACATCCGGGCCTGGGTCAAGGACTGGAACCAAGACCCCAAGCCATTCATCTGGACCAAGACAGCCGAAGAGATCCTCGACTCCCTCGCCCGCTTCTGCCGACGGATCTCTGGCGCAGGACACTAGTTGGGCATGAATAGTCAGATACCAAGATCAGGCCATTCACTTCGGTACGTGTGCCGATCTGCTATCGGCCCATCAACTGCGGGTCACAGAGCGACGGTTGTAATAGCGACGCCCTCGCGACGCAGAACGAAGCCTTCGGCATCGCTCACCGGCCCGACCAGTTTGAAGCCGACACAGTCCGCCGAACAAAACGCTCTGACCTGTGCAGCTGCACTACCGCCGGGTCGCTGCAGTTCGCTCACCTCGTCCATCCGAGCCCCCCGGCGAGAGGAGACGATGCCGTTCTTGCTCTCATCCGCGCCGTGAGGCTGCCGCACCTGATCCACCGCGACCGAACTGGCAACAGCGTGCGTACGCCTACTACCAGTGGAGGGCGAGAGCCTCCCAAGTGATGGTCTTCTCAGTGTCGTTGGCGACGAGGTCGACCAGCGTGATGGACTCGATATGCAGGGTGCGTGGCTGGGGCGCACCCGGCGTACGTGCCGGTGGATCTGGTGGAGGCGCCCCTGGGTGACCTCGGCCGTGGCGTACAACTCGGCCAGGTCGCTTTGTCCCGCCACCGTGATCTGAATCGGCCCCATCAGTGACCGGAGTGGAGGCTGTCTCTTGGGCGATGCACCAGAGTGCACCC
The DNA here is from genome assembly GCF_052245575.1 of Streptomyces sp. 2A115. NCBI lineage: Bacteria > Bacillati > Actinomycetota > Actinomycetes > Kitasatosporales > Streptomycetaceae > Streptomyces > Streptomyces sp. 2A115. The sequence continues at coordinate 758 of NZ_JBQQCG010000133.1, forward strand.
GTGCAGAGGGGCGGCCTCAACTGTGTAAACGCCGCCCATAGCTTGCCCTGCCGTGATCCACTGGGCGGGGGCGCGGCTTGGAGTGGCCGGCCGTGTGCCGACGACACGGGGCTCGCATGACGTACGGGGACCGCCGATGAATCAGTGGGTTGGAATCGTCGCGCTGCGCGACGCGCCGAGTTCCGTGTCGACGCCGTTGCACAGGATGGCGACGGCGATCGAGACGGCCCACCGGATCCGCACCTACAGCCTGGGTATGGGGCGCGAGGTGCTCCACGCCGACCTCCGCAGCGCACTGCGTGCTGTCGGCCGGCGCTACTCTTCCGCGAACGACTCGGCGCGGGCGGCTGCCTCGTTCCGCGCGGTGCGCTTCTTCCCGGACCACACGGACGCGTGGCGGGATCTGCCGTGGTGGCTGCAGCAGGACCTGGCCAGGGAATTGGAGGCGTCGCTGCCGGTGCAGCGTAGTGCCACCGCTGTGCAGGCTCGTCGGCCTCCTCGGCAGCAGCCGATCATGGCGAAGCCGCAGCGGCGGGTCGGCGCCGTGGCCTCTACCACGTCCGTCGTCGAGCGGGTGGGGCTGGAGCCGATGGACGTCGTACGTCCGCCGCTGGCGGACCCCGGCGCACCCTTTGACGCGATCGACCTGAGTGCCGCGCTGGAAGCGGATCTTGCGTCGGCCGGTCTGAGAGTGGGTGCCGACCCCGTGCACGCGCGGTGGCTGCGGATTGCGACCCTGCACACGAGCTACGTCTACGAGGATGTGCACGGTCCTGCGGGCCTGCTCACGCTGCACACCCTGAACATGCTTGGTTCGCTCGGCGGGGCGTGGCTGAACCTCTTGGTCCTGGATGCCCTCGCAGCGGATCTTAAACTCCAGGACCGGGACGAGGGCACGCAGTCGGCTCGCCTCGCCCATCACCGCAAGGATGCCGTGCGGCAGCTGGGAGTCTGGGCGGCGGCTGCCGGCTTCGCCCACCTGGGGCGCGGGCAGCAGAAGAGCGACACGGCGAGCGTTGCCGAAGGGTTGGCGCTACAGGTCATAGGAGCCCTCGTCCTGATCGGCGCGCATGAGCCGGCGCGCCGGCTGGTCGCGGCGAAGACCAGGAACGCGGGCCGGGGCTCGGGGGCCACTGTCCCGCAGCGCGATTGGCTCACACTGCTCCAGGAGCGGCCGTACGTCCGCGGCATGCAGTGGTCGTACGACACCGAGGGCCCGGACCACAACAGGACGTTCACCGCCACGGTCCGTGCGGGCGACGGGCGTACGGCGAGCGCGGCCGGCGGTTCGAAGAAGGCCGCGCGCCAGGCTGCGGCCCACGCCTTCTTGAGCCGCCACGATCCAACGGCCGCCTCCGCCGCACCGCCGCCCCGGCGCGCCCCCGCCCCCGTCGCCCCTTACGGCTACGGGATCGACGAGCCGGGTCACGTGCAGGCGATACGCGACCTGCGGCAGGGCTTCGGGCTGCCGGGTGCGGCGGAGCCGTGGCTGGCCCAGGCGCTCACCCACAAATCCTGGACCTTTGAAAACGCTGGTCTCGTCGAGTCGGCCCATCAGCGGAGCAACTCCCTGCTGGCGCACACTGGTTCGCACGTAGCCCGGGCCCTCATGGCCTACGAGAGGGCGCACGAGGCGGCGTCTAGGGGACTGCGGCCCGCTCCCGAGGAAGCACGGATCGGTTCGGTCGCCAACGCGGAGTGCGGCCGTCTCGGCGAGGCACTCCGCCTGAGCCCGGGCATGCTCATTGGCACCGGCGAAAGGCGCAACCCACGCTCCAACCCCGGCCAGGACGCCGCGCAGGCCGTCCTGGCCGTCGCCTGGCGGCAGCGGGGAGCGCGGCTCCTCACCCGGCGCCCGCACGTCCTGCACACCTGGCTTACCACGCTGGACCAGGGCCACGACCCGGTCACGCAGCTGCAGAACCTGTGCAGCCGCTTCGGTATCCGCCTGCACGAGCCGGAGTTCTACGTTCGTGGCGAGGACCATGCCGAGGAACGGTACTGCGAGCTCGTTCTCACCTGCGGCGCGGAGACCGTCCGCTGGACGGGCACCCCGGTCGTGGGCAGCAAGACCACGGCCAAGCAGCACGCCGCACAAGAGGTTCTCGCCCTGCTGCACGCCCATGCCTCAGGTACCACCCGCACGTGGTCCGTGCAGGAGACAACAGTTCTGCGCGGTGTTCTGCGCCAGCAGCTTCACCAGGCACCGCACTTGCTGCCGAAGGAGCGCCTGAACTGCGCCCGCGGCGGCGACCTGGGCCTGGATCTCCTGGCGTCCGCGGACGCGGAGGGCTTCCGCGCCTGGGCGCACCGAACACAGACCCTGGTGGGAGCCTTGCCCGGGGACACCCTCGAACGTCTGACCCGCTTCTACACTCAGTGCTTGACCCAACTCCGTTACGGCGACGACTCCTTGCTGCGTACCGCACTGCGGCGCGTCGCTGTCGGCGCGGCGGATGCGTCCACTCAGCTTGCGGCTACGGCGGCCCTGCGCGCCGCGACGGCGGAGCAGCCTGCGGACCTGCGGGGCGCCCTGGGCTCATGGTGGGCACGGACGGCGGAAACGGCAGACGTCCGTCTGTCCGACGGCACGGGCCAGCGCGGCGGCCTGGCACTGAGCGCCGCGGAGGCCGGCGCGCTGAGGGAAGTCCTGGTCTGGACGGCGCAGGCGGCCGGCGCGGTGGACCACCCGATGTCGGTGGAACTGACCATCGACGAGGACCGCCTGTACGTACTCCTGGGCATCGCCGAGGTGAACGTCCCGAAAACCTGCGCCCGTCTCCTCCCCCTGCTGGACGAGGTCGCCCCGTCGATGCGCTGCACCGCGGCCGAGGACAGCCTCCTGCTCCACTGGCGGCAACCGGAGGGCCTCCGAGATCTCGACGAGACCTCCCTAGCCACCACGGGCCTGACGGCGCTCTCCGAGCCGCTGCCTGTACCTTCCGATCTCAAGCGGCAAGATCAGAATGCGTAGCCGTGCGGGCGTAGGGACCGCTGGCTCCGGTCGGAGTGAAGCAGCTTCCTTGTCGGCGAAGAACATGACGAAGGTGTCCCGGCGCCGCCGGTCGCGGCACAGCAGCGTGCCTGCTGCATCGGGAACCGGGGGCTCTCTCCTCTCTGATGTCAGTGGCGGGTGGCATGATGCCCGGCCATGACCAACAGAGATGAGAGCGACGAGGCGTACGTCGTTGATCTGTGCAATCAGGTGCTTGGTGAGCCGGCCCTGACGCAGCACAAGTTCGACTGGCTGCTGGGAGACCCGGGGACGGGCGGGCGGCGGGCAAAACTGCCCGTCGATGCCTACTGGCCGGGGCACCAGCTCGTGGTCGAGTACCGGGAGTTGCAGCACGACCAGCCGATGCCGCACTTCGACAAGCCCGATCGGCTCACCGTCAGCGGCGTCCACCGGGGCGAGCAACGAGCCCTCTACGACGCCCGGCGCGACGCCGAAATCCCCGCTCACGGCCTGCGCCTGGTGGTGATCCGTCCCGCCGATCTCGACGCGGACGGTCGCGGGCGTCTGCGCCGCAACCGGGAAGCGGATCTCGTGGCGCTGCGAGCGATCCTGGCACGTGACAGTGACGAGGACCGGGTCACCGACGCCTTCCGCACGTGGTTGCTGGCCCAGGGCTGGACCCCGGTCACTCCCACGGACCGCTGGACCGACATCGAGGCGGTTCGCGGCACAGAGCGGCTGATCTGTGAGGCCAAGGGACGAACCAGCGAGAAGGGCATCGACGCCGACATCGCCTACGGACAGCTGCTGCGCCGGATGACGAACGAGGGGCCGGACATCCGGTACGCCCTGGTCGTGCCCTCCTCGTCCGTCAAGGCTGTCGAACGCGTCCCCGTACACGTCCGCAGGCTGCTGCGGATCGACGTGTACGAAGTGACGGACGACGATCGGGTGCTGCACCTGCCGACGTAGGCGCTCCACCGACACCCTCCGCTCGCCGACCGAAGGTGCCCCCGTCGGCGGCCCGCGCGGTGCCCGGCCCGGACTCGCTGCGCCGAGTCCGCTGACTTTGCTCGGGCGGCGATTGAGGCTGACGCCACCGTGTGCCACACGGGTACGATGAAAACCTCGGGCGGGCTACTGCTGAGTGGAAGAGGGGGACGCTGATCCATGGGAAAGTCAGCGCGGGTGCTAGGCGGGGAGTTTGGCCGAACGGCTCGCGAAATGAACGAACTTCTCAAGGACCACGGATACCTGTACGGAAACCCCGGCGCTTATGGGCTCACCGAGAAGGGGCAGCAATACGCCGAGGAGAAGCACCACTCGCGCGGCACGGGCGGGTACGCGCAGTACAACAGAAGCTGGGAAACCCGCACCTGGAGCGACGCGACGGCAGCGGCGCTGAGGGCTGACATGGAAGCCACCCCCGGAAGCTTCGACGCAGGAGACCCTCCCACTGACGAAGAAGACACTTTCGTGTGCGAACCTTTCGTGGACCGCAGTAACAGTGGCGATGAGGACGATCCTCAGCCCAGTTGGAAAGAGTTGGCAATCGGGGGAGTCGTAGTGGGCGCTCTTCTCATCGCTCCTCACGTCAAGCCCTTCTGGAACAACAAGGTGAAACCTGCTGCGAAGAAGCTGCGGGACGGGTTGGCGAAAGAGGAGCCGGTCGAGTCCACCGACTCCTGACGCTACCGAGAGACCGACATCCCGCCACTACACTCTCGATTGCGATCAGCCCTATCACCCCGAGGTGCCACTCAGCGGGATTGTCGCCAGGGTGTCCCACATGATGGTCTTCTCGGCGTCGTTGGCAACGACGCCGACCAAGGCGATGGTGTCGACACGGAGGGGTGCGTGGCTGGGGCGTACTCGGCGTACGCGTCGGTGGATCTGGTGGAAGTGATCCAGGCTGACCTCGGCGGTTAACGGTAGCGTCGGATATTGGATCTCTCGGAATGCCCCGAGTTTTGCCATAGTTCGTCCTTCCAGTCATCCGTGCTTGCCGAGTGTCGGCAGTCCGCCCGAGACCGTGCGGACACTACGTCCGCGCCGACTCGCCCGCTTGGCCATCAGCAGTTGGCGGGCCATCGCGCTCCACTGCGCTGCCTCGTCTTGGTTCCCTGCGGCTCTCTGCTCCCGGCCGGCCGCGAGCATGGCTGCTCGGGTCTTCCCGTACAGCGACTCTGCTATCGAGGACACGGCTCCGCTGATCCGGACCGCACCTTCCAAACCTCGCTGACAGAGCACCAGACGGTGGTCCGCACCGTCCTCCGTCAGGCGCGCGGCGTACAGGCCGGCACGGCTACTGCCGAGCGAGATCTTCCCGAGCTGTATCAGGAGCTCCGGGGTACACGGCAGCAGGACTTGATCCGCCGTGGCGCCGCGTGCGGGTGCCAGCGACACGAGGTTGAGACGCTCGCCGTCCCATCGAACCCACATGGCGAGCGTGGGCCAGGCGACGGCAGGGTCGAGGGCGGGGTGGGGCTCCGTCGCGTCCATGCTCGGGTCTCCCGGTCCTTGAGCTCGGTTTCGTGGCTGATCGGTCATGACGCGTTTGGCGGCTGGCCGAGCCAGAAGGCGGCAACGGAGGGCTGGTCGATTCCGGCGGTCGAGCCGTCGTGAGCAAGGAACTCGGTCGGAGCGATGTAGCCGTCGCCCGGATCGAGGCGGATGCGCAGGCAGCGCAACGGGTGTCCTGTGGCGACGTACCGGCGGATGTCCTCGGTGTGTGGGTGGTGCCGGTCCGGGTCGGCGTGGAGCGTGCGGCAGATCTGCTGGATGTCGTGGTCACCGATGAGCAGGTATCTCGGGCCGGGGCCGAGATTGAGGCAGAGCCGTCTGCGGCCCTGGTGGCGTCTGGGGTACGGCAGCCGGTCGAAGTTGTCGACGTGCAGGCCGATGCGTCGGCCGGTGGCGGAGTCTTCGGTGGTGGTGGCCCAGTTGCCGGGGCTGGCCGCGCAGCCCAGGAGTTCGGTGGGCCAGCGACCGTTGAGGGGGTCGAGGCGGGCGGCGCCTTCGAGGCGGCCCGCCAGGTCGTCGGAGGCGAGGTCCGGCAGCGGTCGGCGTACGAGCTCGATCCGGATGCTGTCCGGCGTCGAGTCGTCGGCCTGGTGCCGCTCGGCCTCCTCGGCGGTGAGGGGTACCCAGTCGTCGCTGGGGACGATGGCGCCGTGGTCGTAGCCGGGCTCGCTGCCGGTCTGCCGGACCGGTGCGGTGTCGCACCGGCCGCGTATGTCGTCCGTACGTGTCGAATACGAGTCGCGGGCCCATGGCCGTCCTCCCGAGGGCAGGTGCGGGGCTACTTGTCGTCGAGGTCTTCACCGAAGGTGACGTCCAGCTCGGCGGCGAGTGCCTCGGCTAGCTGGAGTGTCTGGGCGTGGTCAATGACGACCTGCTTGAGCGAGGCCAGGCCGCGCAGCTGGGAGAGGTCGTTACCGCGGAGGTCCAGGCCGCGGTACTTCCCGCCGTCGAACTCGGTCAGCCGTAGATCGCAGTCATCGATCAGGGCGGCGCCGAGGTCAGCGGCGGCGAAGGTGGTCTCGCGCAGCGAACACTTGGCGAAGATCACGGGCCCGGCGGCCCGGACGCGGGTGAGGGTGCTGTAGTCGAGCTTGCAGTTCTCGAACAGGACGTTGTCGAGCGTGACGTCTTCGAGTGCGGCGCCCATGAGCTTGCAGTCACGGAAGACGGCTCGGGAGATCTTGCTGTCGGTCCACTGCAGGGAGGACAGGTCGCAGCCGGTGAACTCAACGGAGTCGACGCGGAGCTTCTCCAGGCGGGTGCGCTGGGCCTTGAGGCCGGTGATCCGTCCGTCCATCAGGTGGGTGTCGGCCAGGTCGAGGTCCCGCAGGTCGGCGTCGGCGTAGTGGAACTCCTCCACCCGGCCACGGCCGCCCTCCAGTGAGGTGATGTTGGAGAGGTAGAGGCCCGGCTCGTTCAGGGCAGGGAGCGTGACGCTCGTACGGCGGATCGTGCGGGTGTCCATCAACAGCCTTTCAGCGCAGTGGCTCGGTCGCCGGCGCTGCTGGCACGCCCGGGGCGTGCCAGCAGCGGCGCGGCCTACTTCTTCTTGTTCCAGTTGTCCCAGGTCGGGCGGTTGTCGAAGGGGGCCGGGTTCTTCGCCCAGTTGTCCCACGTGGGCCGGTTGTCCCACGTCGCTTCAACGATCACCGGGGTCGGGACGTCGTGCGTGGCTGTCAACTCCATCACGACGGGGGTGTCGGATGTGGCGAGTCGGTCCAGGATCTTCATGCAACAGCCTCCTTGGTTGCGAGCGTGGACAGGGCCGTGACCAGGGCCTGCCGGGAGACCCGGCAGTAGTTGGTCTCGGTGGTCGTGAGGTCGCCGTTCTCGAAGTAGCGGTTGGCGGCCTGGGCGCCGCGGCAGAAGTCGAAGAACTCGCATTCGGCCTGGCAGCGGTCCAGGCCGGTGAGAAAGTCGCGTACGTAGCGCAGCCGGTGGGCATCACGGAGGATCTCGGGCAGGGAGCGGTCGAGGATGTTGCCGGCCACGAAGTCGCCGTACTCGGGCGCCGCCGTGTCCGCGAGTTCCGGGGAGAGCAGAACTACGTCGCCCTTCCAGGAGACGGTGGGGATCGGGTCGAGGCGGCGCCCGTCCCATTCAGCTCTCTGGCCGGAACGGATCAGCTGAAGGTACTCGGCGAGGCGTTCGACTTCCCGGACCCCCGGGCCGCCAGGGTGCTCGCGGGTCCAGGTGAGGGTGCGGCGCCAGAACTCCTCGGCCTGGACCGCGGTGGGCGGCTGCCGGTCGGTGTTGACCCCTTCGATCTCCTCGATGTTGAAGCCCACCGAATGGCCGCCCAGCGAGGTCAAGAACTCCAGCAGCTCCTCCGGCATCGCGATGCCTAGGGTGCCGACCACCGAGATTACGGAGAACGGGATGCCGTGCTCGCGCAGATGCGAGATGCCGCGCAGGATCCGGTCGAATGCGGGCTTGCCTCGCAGGTCGACGCGCTCGGCATTCAAGGCGGCCGGGCCGTCGATGCTCACCCCGACGCGGACGTCGTACGCGGCCAGCAGGTCGCACCACGTCTCGGTGATCAACGTGGCGTTGGTCTGCACATAGTGGTGGACTCGGCCCGCCCGCCGCAGGGCTTCGAACGGCGCGAGCAGGGCGGCGAACTTCTGCTGGCCCACGGCGAGCGGCTCCCCGCCGTGCCAGACGATGCCGATCGGATGGCCGCTGTCGTCGAACTGGGCCACCGCCTGCGCCAGGGCCTCGGCCACCTCCAGGGGCATCTGGTGCTTGACCTTACGAAAGGGCAGGTAGCAGTACCGGCAGTCCAGATTGCACCAGGTCGTGGGCTGCACCACAACGGTCTGCGGAGCCGCGAACCGCTGCTGGTACCGGGCACGCCACGGGGACGGGCGAGAGCGCATCGGGGGTCCTCTCCTCAACGGACAGAGGGCATCGCCGGCCGCGAGCGGGAGCCGCGGGCCGGGGATACGACCACGATCCGTCCCGCCGTGACGTGTACGCGATGACATCGCGGTGTCATTGCCGATGACATGTCATCGGTGCGGCGCTGACACTGTGCTGAAGTGGCTTCACCTGCACGGGAGTTCGAGTGGTTCCCTGTGGGCTATCGTGGCGGGGTGCCTCGCTCGATTCTGATCCACGACGGCCAGACCGCCCGCGATATCGGTCTGGTGTACTGCTGCTCGGGCTACCTCGTCGAGCGTGGCAAAGTGCTGCTTGTGCACCACAACCGCTTCGACAAATGGGTTCCGCCGGGCGGTCATATCGAGCCCGGGGAGTCCTTCGCGGGCACGGCGGTGCGCGAGTTCAAGGAGGAGACGGGGCTGCTGGTGGAGGCGATCTCCAGCCAGCCGGCCATCCACCCGGCCGACCACAACGCCACTCCTGAACCCGTGCCGTTCTATGTGGACATCGAGCGCGAAGGCTTTCCGACGCCGGCGCTGGTCCAGTTCTTCTACGTCCAGCGGCAGCCGGGCACCCGGGAACAGGCTGTGGCGGCGCAGCTCGAAGAGGTGCACGGGGCCGCCTGGTTCGGCCTGGAGGACCTCGACACCCTCAAGACCTTCGACCAGGTCCGTTCCCTGGCGCGGTTCGCCCTGCTGAACTACCCAGTGGCCGGGGAGCGCGCCACGTAGTAGGCGGCGGCCTACCGCCCTGCGAGGCGATACCCGCTGGCCCCGTCCACCGTGCTGGCCAGCAGGAGCCGGGCCGGGGCACCGCCGAAGGCCGCAGAGACGGCCTGGTTGAGGCGCTGAACGTACTTGGGCACCGAGGACGGAGCGACGTAGAGCGTCGCCGCGATCCGCTCGGTCGACAGACCGGCCTCGGGGGCGTCGTACACGACCTTCACCACGTCGAACAGGCGCTCCGACAGCTCACACGCCACGCTTCCTTCGCTGTCGCGTGCCCCGAGGAGGACGGTCCGGCCCGGACCGAGTGCGACATGGACGATGACCATCTCGGCCGACGCCTCGCTGACGTCCTCGGAGGTGCTGTCGGCAAGGTTCATTCGGGCCAGACGCTTCATCGCTTCCTCGTAGGCCGACACCGTGTAGTACGCGGCCCGGATGGTGGCGCGCTTGCCCGAGGCACCCGGCTCGTTCCACAGCCCGGCCTCCGGGTCCCACAGGTCGTTCATCAACTTCCACGCCTTGGCGAGGCGGGGATCGCGCGGGCTCGCGCCGGCCCGGGTGGCGGCCTGGGTGCACAGCGCGTACGCCATGTGCTCCCAGGCCGTGCCTTGTACGTCCTTGTCGTCCTCGACGAACGTCTCCCACCGGTGGTGGTTGTGCAGCAGCCACTGGCCGGCCTCGACGACCACTTCGGACAGCCGCTTCTGCTGCACTGGGCCGTGCACCCCGCCCGCCTCCCTCGGGACGTCCCGGTAGGCGGGCTCGCCGCCGGGCCCGGTTCCGGCATAGACGGCCGACAGCGCGAGCAGGAACAGCGCGGTCTTGCTCGGGCTCGGGTCGGTGTCGATGTAGGTACGCCACCCCCATGCCCCGCTGGGGCGCCGGTGGTAGAGCAGGCCGTGCACTCCGTGGTCGATCAGCGGTTCGACGCGCTCCAGCAGGCTGTTGGTCTCCACCCCGCCGGGTAAGAGGAGTCCGGGGCCGAAGTCGTGGAGGGCATCTCTGAGCTCGGCGAGCCGGTGCACCACCAGGGCGGTCTGGTGCAGCGAGGTGTCGTCGAGTCCGAGGACTTCGGGCCAGCCGTGGTCGACCTGGTGGTCCTCCAGCCAGCCGACGCACCAGGCCGCGGTCTCCGCGACGCCGTTGTGGTGGAAGAAGCGAGGGTGGGACAGCAGGCCGGCCAAGCCGAAGGCGATGAACCGGGTGTGCTCACCACGACCGCCTTTGGGCCGGGGCCGTGAGTGCTCCGGGATGGCGCCGGTGAGGAAGTCGAGCCCCTGGCGAACCGGCTGTCCGGCGATGCCGGCGGCCCGCAGAATCGGCAGGACCTCGCTGGTGTTGACGATCGACGAGACCGAGGTCAGGGTGAGGCCCCACCCGCCGTCGTACCCCTGGTTGTGCAGCAGGGTCCGGGCAGCCTCGCCCGCTCTGGTCTCGAACGCCGCGAGCCCCACGTGCGCACTCTTCATGATTCGCCTCCGCCGCCGAACGACCCGGACCGCCGGTCGGACCGTACCCAACTCGCCTAGTCCCGACGCGCGTTCAGGGTTGAGACGCTACGGTGCGTGGTCATGAAGCCGTTCGTGTTCCAGCATGCCCAGGACGTGTGGCCAGAGGGCGAGACCCTGCTCCACGTGTATCTCACCCCACACGATCAGGACCAAGAGCTGGAGGCGCTCGTCGCCCGGTGTAGGTCCGCATTCGGAATGTCCTTTTCTCATTGTTAGTGGCCCGTGTCCGGCCCATGGGCCACCAATGTGAGACGAACGATCGTGGCCTGTCGCATTGAAGCTGTGGGATTCTCACGGGTTCTCGTGTGGGTCGGCGGATTCTCATCGCGCCGCGCACGTCGGAATGCTGGAGTGGGAAGACTGAGGGCTCGATCCGGGCGAAGCGCATCGGTACGGATGGCTCCTCGACCATGCAACGGCCGATTGCCTAGTCGGCCGCGCGGCCGGACACACGGTCACGATCCGGCCCGCCACTCGGACCCGAGGTAGCGGGTGCGGTCCTCGGCGACGGCGTCCAGCCAGGCGGGCGGCTGGATGGCGCCGAGGGCTGGCCCGCCGATCACTACGACAGCTCTGCCGGGCGTGACGAGTTTGTCCACGGCAGACGGGAGGCCACCGCCTTCTGGGCGGTGGCCATCACGGTCAGCGCCCCCTTCTCCTATCAACCTCCGCGTCTTGGGGGTCCCTCAGTTGGGCGAGTGGTGGCGCGCAGTCGTTGGCTGATCGCGTGTCCGATTTCCAAGCGGGGCTCGTCGGTGGGGACGCCCAGCCGTTCGGCCAGTTCGCGTAGATACACGTCACACGCGGCCTCGATCAGGGAGGCCAGGACATCGGCGGCGGCCTTTCCGCGGAGCACCGAGGCAATCAGGGCCGCGGTGCCGACGAGGGCCGCAGGCCACCAGACGACAGCCACGGTGAGGTAGAGAAGGGCCCAGGCGGCGAGTCGTGCGGCTGCGGCGTATGCGTCGCGGGCGGCTGCGACGTCTGCGCGTACCTCGCTGGGCATGACGCTCCAGAGGCGAGGCCAGGCCAGGGCAAGATCGTCGAGCCCGTCGACGGTCTGGGCATGGGTGGCGGCGTCTGCGAGGCGGTCGCCGATTCGGGTGGCGTGGTCCGGGCGGGTGGGACCGAGGCGGTTGCGGCGGCGTTGCTGGACCCGCACTGCGGTGGCGTGGGTCAGGGCGTTGTCGGCACCGCTGGCTGTGGTGGCGTTGCGAATCGCGGTCCTGAGCCGCTCGCGCGCCACAACCCAGCGGCGACGGCGCCAAGAACGCAGCCAGGAGGCGGGCGGTCGGTCGCCGGGCAGTACCCACAGACGTTCGACCAGAGCGCCGAGGGCGCCGGCGAGCAGTCCGACGCCAGCGCTGGCCAGCAGGATCGCGGATGCGGCGAGCACGACCGCTCCGGTCGATTGGGCGGCAGGGCGGGAGGCTAGCTGGTCGAGCCAGCCGATTAGGCCCGCGACGGCGAAGGTCCGGTCCTGCCCCAGGTACAGGCCGGCCGCGAGCAAGGCGCTCCACAGTAGGCCGGGCAGCAGCAGAGCGTTGACCCAGCGGTCCGCGAGCCTTGTGCCGATCCCGGTCAGGAAGGCGTTCATCACCGTGGATTGGTCAGATAGGGCTTCATCCCCGTGTCCTCGCCGCGGGCAGCCGCGCAGGTCGGCGGGTGCTCGGTCTCGTCAGGGAGGACCACGCGGGAGCACCTGCCCAGGGGGCATGTCCATCCCGCTGGGTGTCCCGTCGGCCCCTCTCCCATCCCGGGAGGCAGGCTCGGGATGCCGCGGCTCTGCGCGGGCAGCCCTTGCCGGGCGCAGGCGTCCTCGATCGCGGCGACCAGCTCGGTGACACGCTGCTCATCGGGATTGGTCGGGCCGGCCAGCAGGGCCAGTAGCTCCTCAAGCTGTGTGTGTGCCCCGCCGTCGCGGATCATCTCCGCCAGTTCCGGCCAGCGGCTGAGTTGATCGCACAGCAGACCTACGCGGTGTCCCATTAGTTCGCCCATAAAGTCCCCCTCTCGGTCGCTCCTATGGTCGGGCATCACGTACTCGTACTGGCCAACGGCGCCGTGAAGGGCCCGAGTTGGGAAAGTGTAGGGAATGCGGGACGGTCGGCGCGGTGGTTAGCATCTGCCCAGGGCGCAGCATCAGAGTTGCGGGGGTGTGGTTGTGGTCCGGCTGGATACGGGGTTCGGACTTCAGGGCCGAGCCACTTGATGAGGGGGATCCGCTATGCCGAGCCGAGAGGCGGCGCTCGCCGCGCTCAACGACTGCCTCGACCGGGTGATGAGTCCGTCCACTCGTCTGCTCGGGCCGGACATCCGCGAGCTGTACCTCATCAGGGACGACGCCCGCCAGGCTGTGGCGGTCCTGGAAGACATCGCTGATACCGACCGCGATCTGCTGGTCGCGCACGCGCTGGGCTGGTACCACTGGTTGCGGTCCCGCTACAGTACCTGGGGCCCGCCGGAGGCTGATCGTGCCGCAGCCGTCGCTTACCTGACCCCGGTCTATCGGGTGAGCCCCCAGTCCGTACCCAGCCAGCTGCACGGCACGTTGCAGCGGGAGGACCTCGACTCCCCTTCACAGGAGGAGCCCACCAAAGTCAGCAGGGACGCCCGCGGCCTGGATGTGTTGACTCCCATCGCGTACGAGCGCATGGACGAACGGGTCGCCTTCCAGCAGATCCTGCCGCAGATCCTTGCTCTGTTTCCTCCGGAGCTCCAAACACTTCCCGCGGACGATCCCGACCGCGTCGGGATCCTCACCAAGGTCGGACGCGACCTTCAGGCGCTGTACGAACAGACCGGCCACGTACAGGCGCTCAAAGCCGTCATGCAGGTGAGCCATAGGGCGGCGGCCCAAGCCCAAGACCTGGAGGACCGCGCCGGACTGCTCAGCAATGTCGGTGTCGAGCTGCAGAGTCTGTACGAGCGCATCGGGCGTGTTGAGGTGCTGGAGGAAGCCGTCACGGTGGGGCGCGAAGCGGTGGCCATCATGCCCCGCGACCACCACAGCGGTGCCACTATCCTGGCGAATCTCGGGCGTTCCTGCTCCCTGTTGTTCGAGCGGACCGGGCGTGTTGAGGTGCTGGAGGAAGCCGTAGCGGTGAGGCGCGACGCGGTGGCCGCCACGCCCCGCAACCACCCCGACCGCGCGGTGCGCCTGAACTTGCTCGGGGCGGCGTTGTGGGCCCAGTTCGGCCGCACCGCCCGACGCGACGCACTGGACGAGGCGGTAGCGGTGCTCCGGGAGGCGGCAGCCGCCATGCCCCACGATGATCCCGATCGCGCTTCTTGCCTCGCCAACCTGGGGGGTGCGCTGCACGAGTTGTTCCGGTGCACCGCCCGACGCGACGCACTGGACGAGGCGGTGCACGTACTTCGGGAGGCGGTAGCCGCCGCCCCCCGCACCCCCCTCAGCCGCGCGGACTGCCTCAACCGTCTGGGGATCGCCCTAAAGGACCGATTCCTGCGCACCGGTGAAGGCGACGCACTGGACGAGGCGGTGCAACTATTTCAGGAGGCGGTCGCCGCCACCCCTCACGAGCCCGCTTTCCTCACCAACCTGGGGATGGCGTTGATGTACGACTTCGAGCGCACTCTACGGGTGCAGGCGCTGCAGGAGGCGGTGGCGGTGAGTAGGCAGGCGGTGACGGCCACCCGTCGTGGCGACCCGAAGCTCGCCGCCCGCCTCAGCAACCTGGGGCTCGCCCTGCTAGCCCTGCCCAGGAGTGTCGGCCAGGCCGATCCAGTTCGGGAAGCCGTGACGCTATGCCGGCAGGCACTCACCGCCACGCCCCATGACCACCCCGACCATGCCGAACGCCTCAACAACGTCGGAATCGCCCTTGCAGCCCTGTTCGAGCACACAGGCGAGGCCAGCAATTTGAGCGAAGCGGTGCGACTACTTCGGGAGGCAGTAGCCGCCACCCCCGACAACCACCCCGACCGCGCGGGCCGCCTCAGAAACCTCGGATGGACGGTGGTAGGAAACCTAATCGAGAACGACCCGCGGCCTAGAAGCCTGGATGAGGCACGCCGCTGCTTCCGTGAGGCCGCGGACAACGTGACCTCTGAGACCTTCACTCGCATCTCGGCGTACCGGGACTTCGCGCTGGTGCACGCTGTCAAAGCGATGAATGCTGGCCCTGACGCCGCCCTGGCCGGCCTCAAGGCCATCGAAGACGCCATCGATCTGCTGCCGCTTCTCGCCCCGAGAAGGCTGACGCGCGCGGACCGACAGCACCAACTCGGCCGCCGTCCAGGCTTGGCCCAAGAGGCCGCCGCCGCCGCGCTCGCCGCGGGCAGCCCGGCGCGGGCGGTGGAACTGCTGGAGCGCAGCCGCGGCATTCTCGCCGCCGACCTCCTCGACCTACGCAACAGCGACATATACCACCTGCGTGAACTCGCTCCTGAGTTGGCGGACGAACTCGAGGGGCTGCGCGCCCGCTTGATTGCCTTGGACCGTCCTCAGCCAGCCCTCTCGCCGAGCGCCGGAACGACAGAAACGCCGCAGGCCGTCCAGGAATCACATCAGCGCCTGGCCCAAGACCGGATAGCGGCTCACGACGCCTGGGAACGCCTGCTTGCGCGTATCCGCGCGCTTCCGGAATGCTCTGACTTCCTCCGCGCGCCCTCAGTCAAGGAACTCGCCCGCCACACCCACGCCGGACCCGTCGTCTTCGTCACCGCAAGCCTCACTCGCTGCGATGCCGTCATCCTCTCCGACAGGCGCGACAACCCCGTCGATGTCGTACCCCTGCCCCAGCTGACCCATGAGGCCGCTGCCGAACGGGCAGACCTCCTGCGCGCCGCGTTGCACAACACCGGCAACACTGACCTGGCCCCCCGGGCGCGAGCCAGGGCCCAACAGGAAATCCTGGCCGTCCTGGCATGGTTGTGGGACACCGTCGCCGACCCCGTCCTGGCCCACCTCAGCCACACCAGCGCCCCTCCACCTGGCACCGCCTGGCCACGCCTGTGGTGGTGTCCCGTCGGCATACTCGCCGACCTCCCCCTCCACGCGGCCGGCCACCACAACAACGACCCCGAGCAGGAACACGGCCGGCGCACCGTCCTCGACCGGGTCATCACTTCCTACACCTTCACCGTGCGAGGGCTTGCCCGCCCCCGCCAACACCGGCCCGAGTCCGGGGAATCTCACACACTCATCATCCCCGCGCCTGAGGCCGCCGGGCACCTGCCGGGCGTTCGCACCGAGACGACCGCCCTCGCCGGACTTGTCCCAGACGCCCGGGTCCTCGACGCTCCCACCCGCGACGCCGTCCTCAACCTGCTCCCTCGCAGCCGCGTCGCCCACTTCGCCTGCCACGGCCGCGCGGACCATACCGCCCCCGACACCAGCCACCTGGTCCTCACCGACCATGCCGACGCCCCCCTGACCGTCGCCGACATCACCGCACTAGACCTCACCGCCGACCTGGCCTTCCTCTCTGCCTGCGACACTAGCGTCACCGCACCTCGCCTGGTCGACGAGTCTCTACACATCACCGGCGCATTCCACCTCGCTGGTTACCGCCACGTCATCGGCACCCTATGGCGGGTCGACGATCGCATCGCCGCCAAACTCGCCGCCGACTTCTACACTCACCTCACCAACAACGGCACCGTCCCACCCCAGGCAGACCGCAGCGCCCACGCCCTTCACCAAGCCACCAGGCACCTGCGCGACCTGTACCCGAACACCCCCAGCCTGTGGGCCGCCTACACCCACACCGGTCACCCGCCAAGGAGCGAGCCACCACGCCAGGTGCCGTCCACCACCGGATGGGATGAACTCCGCCCAACGGAAGAGCGGATCGTGGACGACGGTGTGCCCGGAGACGGTGCGGGTCAGAAGCTACGACAGCTCCAAGCTGCGGAACGGCTCGACGAGCAGCTCCTGAACAGTGTGCCCTGTGACGATGTGGGCCGGAGGCTGTGGCACCTGGCCACCCCCTATCTGTTGCGGCACGCCGCCCAGCACGCTCTCGACGCCGGGCATCTGGACGACCTCCTCCAGGACAGCGGCTTCCTTGTGCACGCGGACCCGCATGCCTTGGCGGACGCCCTGCCCCACGCCGGATCAGAGCAAGCCAGACTCAACGCCGCTGTGTATCGGGCGTCCTGGGGCGTACACCACACTCTGCCGCCGGCCGCGCGCCGCCAACTCCTGGCCCTGGACGCGGCCCGCTACCGCAACCAGCGCCTGCAGGCCGATCTGCCCGGCGACAATGACTGGCAGGTGCAATGGGCGACCGAAAGCCGGCTCCCGGCAGAACTGGATACCCTCACCGGCCACACCGACATGGTTGCTTCGGTGGCAGTGACGGAGGTGGGCGGCCGCCCCCACACCCTCACCGGCAGCAACGGCGGGGCGGTCCGATTGTGGGACCTGACCACCGGAGCCCTGATCCGCCAGCTTACCGGCCACACCGGCGTGGTTGATTCGGTGGCGGTGACGGAGGTGGGCGGTCGTCCCCACGCCCTCACCGCGAGCTGGGACAGGTCGGTGCGGGTGTGGGACCTGACCAGCGGGGAAGAGATCCGCCAGCTCACCGGCCACACCAAGGCGGTCACGTCGTTGGCGGTGACGGAGGTGGGCGGCCGCGCCCACGCCCTCACCGCGAGCTGGGACGGGTCGGTGCGGGTGTGGGACCTGACCAGCGGGGAAGAGATCCGCCAGCTCACCGGCCACACCAAGGCGGTCACGTCGTTGGCGGTGACGGAGGTGGGCGGCCGCGCCCACGCCCTCACCGCGAGCTGGGACGGGTCGGTGCGGGTGTGGGACCTGACGACAGGAGAACAGATCCGCCAGCTCACCGGCCACACCGACATAGTTGATTCGGTGGCCGTCACGGAGGTGGGCGGCCGCCGCCACGCCCTCACCGCGAGCTGGGACGGGTCGGTGCGGGTGTGGGACCTGACCAGCGGGGAAGAGATCCGCCAGCTCACCGGCCACACCAAGGCGGTCACGTCGTTGGCGGTGACGGAGCTGGACGGCCGCCCCCACGCCCTCACCGCGAGCTGGGACAGGTCGGTGCGGGTGTGGGACCTGACCACCGGTTCCTGTCTCACCACCTATCACCTCCCTGCCGAACCGATGGCTGCAACCGTCACCGCCGACGGCACCGTCATTCTCGGTGTAGACCACGATGTGGTCGCCCTCAGCCTGGCCCCCCTCGCCCGGAGGCCGCGATGACCAGCCTCCCAGCGGCCCCCTTCGAATCGTCGCCGTACACGACGCAGGCAACAGCTTCGGCTCCGAGGTGTCCGGTGCTCGTCCCGAAGAGCTGCGCGCGTTCAAGGCCCACGCATGGACACGGCAACTGACTAATGCTGTGACCGCATAGGTTCGCCGGATTGCTTCATGAGCTGCGTGCCATGGCGGCCGCGGCAACGGGTGGAGTCCTCGATGTCGTGCCTGGTCTGCGGGCCGTGTCAGTGTCCTGGTGCAGGATGTTCATATGACCGTTCTATTGCTCGGTGACAGCAACCTCGCGGTGCTTCAGGACCAGTACCCGGACCTCGTGCCGCTAGCGTTCGGCGGCGACGTCGAGTCCTGCGCGGTCGGCGGTGCCTGGTCGGGGTCCCTGCGAGGCCAGGTCGGCGATCGGGATCCGGCGTCGTATGACGCGGTCGTGCTGTCGATCGGGAGCAGCGACAACCATCCGGCCTTCTCGAGCTCCCTGGGCCTCTTCCGCAAGAACGTGGCTCGCGAGCTGGAGCGCGGTGGTCGGTGGGTCGCGCTCGTGCCCCCGGGCCTTGCTCGTGCTCCCGAGCCGTTCGACACCTCCGAGGTCAACGACCTGATCAGGGATTATGCCGAGGTGCTGGCCGAGCTGGTCACGACGGCCGGCGGCACTGCGATCAGGGTGCGCGCGGTGACAGACCGGCTGGGCCCCGCCGCGTTCGACCCCGACGGCATGCACCTGTCGCGCGCGGCCTACGAGGCCCTGGTGCCAGAGATTGCCGAAGCCCTCAAGCCGATGTCTCGGTAAGGTCCGGCGCCGTGGAGAGGCCGACCAGCACCCGAGACGGGCGGTCAGGCCGCGGCGAGTGGGCGTCCGCCCCAGCGGATGCCCTTTTCGCTGCGGATGCGGGCGCGTTCGCGCCGTTGGGCGGCGAGAACGTCGGGGTGGCGGGCGTTGGTGTTGCGCCAGCGCAGGTAGGCGTGCAGGGCGCGGGTCCGCGCGGTGTGGTTGGGGTGGTGGGAGTTGGCGACGGTGAACTGTCGCAGCGGTCCGAAGTGGGTTTCGATCGGGTTGGCCCAGGACGCGTAGGTCGGGGTGAAGCACAGCTCGACGCGGTTCTTCTTTGCCCAGCTACGGATCTTGTCGCCCTTGTGGGCGGACAGGTTGTCCAGGATCACGTAGATCGGGGCGCCGTCCGGGCGGGCCGCTCGGATCGACTTCAGTGCGGCCAGGGTGTTCACGGCGCCCTTCTTGTTGCGGGTTGACGCCCCACAGGGTGTCGTCGCCGACCGAGTAGCAGCCGTGGAAGTAACGGACTCCGTGGGTGCGGTGGAAGGTGGCGGGGTGCCGCTCGGGCCGGCCCTGCTCGGCCCAGCACGACCCGGCGGTGGGCCGGATGCCGAGCGGGCCGAACTCGTCGAACGCGAACGCCCGGGCCGGGAATCGCTCCAGCACCTGCTCGATGCGGTCCAGCTTGGCGTCACAGTCCGGGTCGGGAGACTCCTTCCACGTCTTGGTCCGCTGAAAGGTGACACCGCGGCGGGCGAGCAGGCCCCGTAACGCCTCGCGGCCGATCCGGATCACGCGGCCGTGGACTTTGCGCAGGTAGGCGGCAAGTTTGCGGAGCGACCAGCGGGTGAAGGGCTGGCCGAGCTTGGTCGGGCGCGTGGTGGCCGTCTGAACGACGAAGTCCTCATCGTCAGGACTGAGAAGGCGGGCACGACCTCCCGCCCACCGAGGGTCCAGAAAGGCCAAGCCGATCTCGTTAAACCGGTGAATCACATCCCGGACAGTGTCCTCGTCGGCCTGCACAAGCTTCGCGATCACTGGCACCCGGTTCCCGCCGGCCGAGGCCAGCAGCATCATCGCGCGCCGGAGCCGCACCGAACTGGTGCTCCCTCGGCGCACGATCTGCTGCAGTCTCTGCCCCTCCTGGTCGGTCAACCTGCGCACACGGACAGGCTCAGCCACCACACCCCCCGGCAGTTGGATCGGACGTCACCGCACATCCAACCGCCCGGGCCACCGACCCGGCGAACCTACGTGGTCAGAGCACTAGCTCAGCGCGGCCTTGCCCAGATGCAGTTCGTGGACGCGCGTGAAGGTGTACGTGTTGCGGTCCAGCTCCTGGCGCTCCCACACCAGCCACACGCTCGATACCGTGGCGCGGGTGCGTATCGCGGGCCTGATGGCCTTGCCGATCTCGGAGGCGAACTGGTCCGAGCGCGCGGCGAGTTCCGCCGTCGTGCTGAGGTTCCCCCTGCCAGCCGGACAGCTTGATACTGGGACGGATGGTCCCGGAGGAAGCAGTCACAGGTAGTGAGTAACAAGAGCAACATGAGCAAGCGGTACACGGCCGAGTTCAAGCGGGACGCGGTCGCTTTGGCGTTGTCCTCCGAGAAGACGGTCACCGAGGTCGCGAGGGATCTTGGCGTGAGTCCGGAAGGGCTGCGCGGGTGGGTGAAGCAGGCGAAGGCCGACCGCGGTGAGGGGCCCGCCGGGGCTTTGACCTCTGCGGAGCGTGAGGAGTTGGTCCGGCTGCGGCGGAAGGTTCGCGAGCAGGAGGCCACGATCGAGGTTCTGGGAAAAGTACCCATGACGGCGCTGTGCGCCGGCACCGTAGCGGGATGAGAATCCGGGGCGCGTAACGGCTTTTGGCCGGTGGGTGGTTGGCTTCTGTGCGCGGGTTGAGTGCTCTGTGGCGCCGTTCG
>NZ_JBQQCG010000134.1:0-20618 GCF_052245575.1 Streptomyces sp. 2A115
CCCGCTATGCCGCACCGCCTGACCAGGCACAAGTCCTGGGTGCCTCCAGGATCACCAGCATCAAAGTCACCGTGCACTCGTCCGCCGACCCCGGCCCCGACGGGCGTCGCGACCGCACGCTGCAACTCTTGCGCACCGCCCCCCTCCGCACCTGGCGCGCTTGTGAAATCGCTCGCGGCATCGGACTGGACGACGCCCAAGGACTACGTGCGGAACTGGGGCGCTGGGTTCGCGAGGGCATCCTTCGCCGCACCGGGCGAGGCATCTACATCCTCGAACCCGAGTGGCTCACACCCGACCTCCAAGACCCCGTCAACCCACCCTTGACAACGCCGGATCGCCCTTAACTCCGTGGTCTTGGAAGTACCCCGACGAGCTGCGTGAGCGTGCCGTCCGCGAAGTCCAGACCTCCGGCCGTCCGGTCGCTCATGTCGCGAAGGACCTGGGCATCCACAAGGAAGCCCTGCGAGGCTGGGTCCGCCAGGCCGAGGCGGACAAGGGTGACCGGCCTGATCTGCTGACCACCGCCGAGCGGACCGAGCTGGCCCAACTCCGCAAAGAAATAGCCGAGTTGCGTCGGGCGAACGAGATCCTGAAGGCCGCCTCGGTGTTTTTCGCGAAGGAGCTCGACCAGCCCCGCACGAGGCTGACGCGGTGATCAATCACCTCCGCGACGACTTCGGGGTCGAGCCCGTATGCCGGGAACTGGACCTGTCGGTCTCGGCATTCAACGCCCGCCGCAGGCGCCCGAAGTCCGCCCGGCGCCTGCGCGACGAACAGCTCATCGAGCACATCCGCCGCATCCATGACACGTCCGGCGAGACCTACGGAGCCCGGCGCATCCACCGCCAGCTGCGGCGCGAGGGCGTCGCCACGGCCCGCTGCACCATCGAGCGCCTCGTGCGCGAAGACGGCCTGGAAGGCGTGATCCGTGGGCAGCGGCGCCGCACCACGATCTCCGAGCCGACCGCGCCCAGGCCGCCCGATCTGGTCAACCGGCGCTTCACCGCGAGCCGGCCGAACCAGCTGTGGGTCGCCGACCTCACCTATATCCGTACCTGGTCGGGCTGGGTATACGTGGCCTTCGTCCTGGATGTGTACTCGCGGATGATCGTCGGATGGCAGCTCGCCACCCACATGCGGACCGATCTCCCGCTGGATGCGCTGGAGATGGCCTTGTGGCGGCGGGGAATCAAGAAGGACTCGGGTCTGATTCATCACAGCGATCGCGGGTCGCAATACGTGTCAATTCGGTACGGCGAGCGGCTGATTGAGGCGGGCGCGACCGCATCTGTCGGCTCCGTCGCGGACAGCTATGACAACGCGATGGCCGAAGCCCTCAACGGTTCCTTCAAGGCCGAGCTGATCGAGCATCAAGGCCCCTGACGAGACGCTGACCAGGTCGAACGTGCCGTCGTTCAATGGGTCGGCTGGTACAACACCGAGCGCCTGCACTCAGCCCTCGACTACCTTCCACCCGAGGAATTCGAGGCCCAGCACTACCGATCACAGGCAGCCCCGAACGCCGCCTGAAACCAGAGAAACCGGCCGCTACGAAACTCGGGGCAGCTCAGGGCTGCCACGGCGCCATGTTGCCTTGCCCCTGCTCCGGTGGTGGAGGCAGAGTCGGCGGTGGCGGCGGAGCGGGGCTCTGCGCAAACCGCTGGATCGCAGGGGCGTTCGCCGCGGCTGTCCGGCGCACGGGTCAGCGGCCCGTACGCTCCCAGGACGCGTGGCCATCGGACGGTGGTGGTGCCGCCCGGGGCGCCGATGCCGAAGGCGATGAGGACGGGTGGTACGGCGCCTTCCGGGATGGGCGCGGTCGGTCAGCAGCGGGGTGATGTAGCTGTGGGTCGCCAGAACACCGCCCATGTCCAGCTGATCGGGTCATGGATCGCGCGGCAGACATTTCGTTTGTTCTGGGTGGCGGCTGATCTTCCGGATCCTTGAGTGGGCCGGCTCCGTCTGAACGGTGGGCGTTGGGCCGCGCGCATCTTCGCTCCGGAGGGCCGACGCCCCGTCTGGGTCGTAGGGGATCGACGACCGCTGGAGTTGCATCCTGATCGTTGCCCACGCCCGATTCCGGCTCGCCCGGCCCTTCAGGGGGACCTCCGCCGGTCATGGGAGAAACCCGCCGCCCCCGACCGGTTCACCCTCGCTGACGTTCGGTGAGCTGTGCAGCCTCAGTCTGCGGCTGTGGAGGTGAGCGGGGTGAGTTGGTGGATGTCGTGGCGGAGCCGTAGAGCCACGATCTCGGCTTGGTCCGGCGGCCCCGAGGCGCTCAGCAGGTCGGTGAGTTCCTGGAGGTAGGCCTCGTGGCCGGACGGGGACACGAGGAAGAGCATCCGGGCCGGTTCGGCGCCGGGGTTGGAGAAGGCGTGAGGGCATCCGGCGGGTACGAACATGAAGCTGCCGGGTCCACCCCGCAACACCTTCGCGCCGGTCTCGGACTCCCAGGAACGCCAGTCGCCGGTGGCCTGGGGGGTGGGGTGGAAGGCGAGGAGGTCGAGTTCGCCTTCGAGGACGTAGAACACCTCCTCGGCCTGATGGTGCAGGTGCGCTCCGACATCGAATCCCGGCGCGACCTCGGCCTCGAACGTCGACCAGGTCGGCGACCGTTCAGCACCCGCTTTCAGGGTCATGGTCTGGATCCGGCGACCGCCACCTGGCGGCAGCAGCAGGCCATCGGTCATGTCTCCTCGTTTCCCGGGTTCGGCTTCCATCTGGTGCTGCGCAGCCAGGTTCCCAGCGTCATCAGGCCGGGGTGAACCTCCCGCAGAGCTGAGATGTCGGGCGGGTCGGCGGGGTGCTCGTTGAAGAACTCGAGCATCTTGGCGAGTTGTTGGTCGAAGGCTCGTATCTGCTCGACGGGCACCTGACGCAGACGTGCCGGCAGGCGGGCTGGCTGGCCGCAGTGACGGCCCAATGCCTCGGCGATCTGCGGTGGCGTGAGGACGTCCCGGCAATCGGGATCTGGGGGCGTACGGCGAGGCCGAGCACCAGCTCCCCCGTTGTCCAGGACAGGGCGGTTGTAGGTGGCGAAGTTGTCCATGAAGGAAACGGGACGCAGAATCGTCGCCGGGATTCCGGAGGGAGCGTCTGCCCCGTTGAGCGAGCTGTAGACCAGGTGCTCGATGCCCAACTGCCCGGCAAGGTCCGCCACTGCCGGGCCACGCTCGAGGAGTGCCGTGCGGTCGCGCGGCCCTGCCGGCCGGTGGCACCGATGACCAGCGCCGGTTCCGCGCGATCTGCCATGCGGAGCTCCTCACACTGTGTTCTGCGGGAGTACGGCGACCCCGGTCTCAGCCCGAGCATCCCGGGTGTGCCCGGCCTCCCTCAGGGAGGCCGGGCATGGTGCGTTCAGCCCTCAGGGTGCCGGGTCAGCTGCAGGTAGTCGCAGTCGGCGAGCCTGTGCATACCGCCGCCGTCGTCGTAAGAGCCGTACTGGTAGGACGCGTCACGGGTGATGGTGAGACTCACGCTCGTTCGATGGGACCGCAGCTGGCTGGTTCGCCGACGTGACAGAGGAAGATGGTCACACCCCGCACGTCGTGCCCCTCGCCCTTGGCCGGGATCTTGGTGTAGTTGTGCCAGACCCACGACGAGCCGTTCCACTTCCAGAATGTGGTGTAGAGCGAATCGGTCTTGCTGCCACAAAAACGGGCGATGTCGAAGTCCCAGACGGTCACGTACTTGGTGTGCCCGCCCGCTGTGCCGGTGTCCCAATACTGGTAGGAGCCCCCCGCCCAACCGCAGCGGTCCTTGGTGAGAGCCTCGTGGTAGCCACCATCGGCGTGGGCCGAGCCTGTGAAGGAGACGAGTAGTCCGGCGGCTGCGGCGGTGATCACCATTTTGTTCCGAACGCCCTTTAGCGTGATGCCGTGGAGCATGACAGTCCTCCTGAATGTTGATGGTGCAGCTGCGAGCGGCCCAGCTGAGTCGACGACAGGGCAGCGGCCCAAGGGCCCTCTTGCCTGCATCCCGGAGGCAGCGAGGCTTTGTGCGGCGCGCTGTTTCCTGTCCTGGACCAAGGTGCGCCGCCGAACGTCGGTGAATCTTGGACAAACGTTGAATGGGCTGGTCGAAGGTGCTATGCCAGGGTGGGGACTTGAGACTCGGGGGAGTGCTGTGACGGTTGAGTTCGCTTTGCTCGGCAGTGTCGAGGCGCGTGTGGGCGGACGGATCGTCGATCTGGGTCATGCCCGTCAGCGGTGTGTGCTCGCAGTGCTGCTTGTGGACGCCAACCAGGTGGTTTCGGTGGACCAGCTTGTCGAGCGTGTCTGGGCCGACCGTCCTCCACAGCGGGTCCGGAACGCGCTCTACGGCTACCTCTCCCGTCTGCGGCAAGCTTTGGCCATCGCCGAGGGGGTGGCTATCGTCCGGCGATCCGGTGGTTATGTCCTCGACGTCGAGGCGACGGCAGTGGATCTGCACCGTTTCCGTGACGTGGCCGCACGGGCCCGGGCGGCCGTGCGGAACGAGCAGGACGAGCAAGCGGCAACCCTGTTCAGGCAGGCACTCGCCCTCTGGCGGGGAAACGCTTTCGCGGGTCTGGACACCCCTTGGATCAACGCCCTCCGCGACGCGGTCGACCAAGAACGGATCGCGGCCGAACTGGACCACACCGACGTTCGGCTCCGTTGCGGTCACCACAGCGGACTGTTGGCCGAATTGTCCGCCCGGGTGGAGATACACCCAATGGACGAACGGATGGCCGGTCAGTTCATCCTCGCCCTGTACCGCTGCGGCCGCCCGGCCGACGCCCTCAACCATTACCAGCAGATCCGGCTGCTGTTGGCCGAAGAACTCGGATGTGACCCCAGCCTGCCGCTTCGGCAACTGCACCAGCAGATCCTCACCACCGACCCCGCACTGAACGTCTCAGCCGCCGTCCCAGCCGCCGGGCGTGCTCCGGGGTCCGCACCCGCTCTCGCGCCGCGCCCGTTACCCGTGCCCCCGCCGGTGCGCACCCCACGAGGCGGCGCCGACCTCCCCGGCCCGCCGACACCGCAACGTCCCCGGACGGGCAGCCACCTGGTCGGGCGGGCAGCGGAGTTGACGATCCTCGACGGCGCGATCGAGGATGCCCTGGCCGGTGCGCCAGGGGTGCTCGAGGTGGTCGGGGAACCGGGTATCGGAAAGACACGGCTGCTCGGCGAATTGGGCGAGCGCGCGAGACAGCGCGGATTCGTGTCCTTGGCCGGCCGCAGCGTGGAGTTCGACCGGGCTCCGTACGGTGCGTTCGTGGACGCCTTGGACGACCACCTCGGCCATGAGGACTTCCTGAGGCTCCGGCACGACGGGTTACCGCCCGGCGCGTTCACCCTGCTGAGTACGGTCTTCCCCGCGCTCTGCGACCGGTTCCCGACCGGTCCGGAGCCCGTGAAGGTCGAACGGTACTGGTTCCACCGGGCGGTGCGAACGTTGCTGGAGACGCTGAGTGCCGACGGCGGGCTCGTCCTCAGCCTGGACGACCTGCAGTGGACGGATGACGGTACGGCCGAGCTGATCGACCATCTGGTACGGCACCCGCCGAGGACACCGCTGCTCCTCGCCCTCGCCTACCGTCCCCGGCAGGCCCCGCCGCGACTGGCCGCGGCACTGGCCCGGGCAGGCACGGAGGGAAGAGTGGCCAGAGTCGAGTTGGGTCCGCTGTCTCCGGCCGAGGGAGCGGAGCTGTGCGGGGCAAGGACGGATCACTGGCGTTTCCAACGGCTGTACGAGGCCAGCGGCGGCAACCCGTTCTATCTGGAGGCGCTGGCCCGAAGCGCCGGGAACGAAAGTCCGCCGGCGGTGCCGGCCGTCTCGGCACCTGTCGCCGGCGATCTGCCGCAGTCGGTGCGGGCCGCGCTGCTGGAGGAGCTGGGAGGTCTGTCGCCCACCGCGAGGGTCTGTACACAGGCGGCCGCGGTTCTCGGCGACTCCTTCGAAGCCGGCATGGTGGCAGTCGTGGCCCAGACCGGTGAGGCACAGGCCCTCGCTGCCCTGGACGAGGTCGCGGAGCGGGACCTCGTACGCCAGGTCGGCTCCACGCGCCAGTTCCGGTTCCGCCACCCGCTGGTGCGGGCAGCGGTGTACCAGGGGGCGGGCGCCGGCTGGCGGATCGAGGCGCACACCCGGGCCGCGGACGGCCTGGCCCTGCACGGCGCACCGCTGACCGCCCAGGCGTCGCACGTTCAGCGTTCGGCGCGCGTAGGAGACGAACACGCCGTCGACGTACTTGTACGGGCCGCCCGTCAGGTGATGACGATCGCACCGGCCACCGCCGCGCACTGGACACAGGAAGCCCTGCGGTTGCTCGGCGAGCAGAGTCGGCTGCGGCCCGAACTGTGGCTCCAGCAGGCCGATGCGCTGGGCATGGCCGGACGACTGCTGGAAAGCCGCGCCGTCCTGCGCAAGGCCGCCACCCTCCTGCCCGCGCGGGCCCGGGGCCGACGGGCCCAGGTGACTGCCCTACGAGCCACCATGGAGTGGGCGCTCGGCCGGTACGAAGAGGCCACGGCTCTGCTGCTACGGGAGTTGGCGGACCACGAGGGCCAACTGCGGCCTGAGACCGCCACCTTGGAGTTGGGCGTCGCGGTGGTGGCGCTTCGTAAGAACGACTTCTCCACGGCGATCGATTGGGGCGAACGCGCGTTGCGGTCGGCGGAACGTATCGGCGACCCGCCGCAGACCACCGCCGTCCGCGCTCTCCTGGCTCTGGCGCATACCTTCGCGGGCGACGCCAGGGCCGCGGACTACCTCGGCCCCGTGGTGGAAGTGCTCGACGACACCGACGACCAGGAACTGGCCGGGCGGATGGACACGCTCGTCATGACGGGCTGGACAGAGATGCTCCACGGGCGCTACGACCCCGCACTGCGCCATCTCCGCCGAGGCCTGGAAGTGTCCCGCCGCACCGGACAGAGCCTCGTGCTCGCCGATCTCTTCGCCGCCTCCGCCTACGCCCACCTGTGGCTCGGACGCCTGGACGAGGCGGCGGCCTACGCCGACGACGCCCTGGAGGCGGCGTCACTCGTCGGCAGCGGCGAGCCGCGCTCGTTGGCCGAGGTGGTGAGCGCGGCAGTCCTGATGTGGCGGGGAGACTTCGCCGGAGCACTGAAGATCTGTGAGGAGTCACTCGCTTCGGCCGGCCCCGCACCGGGCGCGCACCGGTCGGCGATGGTCGGGATGCTCGGCCAGACGCTGCTGCTCAACGGCGATCCGGAGGGCTGTGTCAGCAAGGTGCTCGAAGCGGGCGGCGGCCCGCAGCTGCTCGGGTTCGAAGCCCCGGTCCGCCCGATGTGGTTCCGGCTGCTGGCTGTCGCGGAACTGGCCCTGGGTGACGTGACGGCTGCCGAGATGTGGGCCGACCGAGCAGCCGCTGCAGCGGGGCTCGACCTGTCGCCCGGCTGGCGCGGTTTCGCGTTGCTGGCCCGCGCCGAGGTACAACTCGCCCGGCAGAACCCGGCGGCGGGTCCCACCGCGTGCCGGGCCGCTGCCGAGTTTCGCGCGGCCCGGATGCCCCTCAACGAGGCCGTGGCCCGGCTGACCGCCGGTACCGCACTGTCCGCCTCCGGCCGCCGGGCCGAAGCACTCGCCGAGTTGGCACAGGTGAAAGCCCTGGCGGATACCTGTGGGACCCTCGCCCTGTCCGAATTGGCTGATCACGAACACCACCGAATCGCCGTCCGAACCGCGCCTCCGACAGCTGGTACGACACCCGGCACATGAGGTTCCCGAACAGCACAAGCTCTGGTGGAGTGAGTTCTCCGAGGGGCACACTCGGGCTTCGTCCCTCTCGGAGTCGGGGCTTCAGCCGCTGGTCGACGGAGTCGGCCCGGAGGGCGGCGGCGATGTTTTCGGGTTTGGAGCTGCTCAGAGGCGCCGCAGGGCGTAGGTGTTCCAGAGTTCGCCGGCGAAGAAGCGGCCGAAGCGAGTGAGTGCCGCGGTGCCGTGCGGACCCGTTGTGCGGAACGTGGTGAGCAGGCGGGCGAGATCGGTGGCGCCGAGACTCGCCGTCCCCGTGCCCAGTGTTTCGGCGTCGGTCCCGCCCGGTTCGTGGACGTGTCTGTTCAGGACGCGGAAGCCCAGCCTGGTCGTGTCGGTCCACAGGCGGGTCGGGGCGCCGGGCGCCAGGTCCTTGCGGCCGGCGAAGGTGCGGGGGTGACCGTCGGCGTCGGTGAAGTGGAGCAGGTAGCACATCGTGCCGCGGCCGTCCGCGAACAGGCGGACGCCACCGTGCAGGACGGGGCGGCGCCCTCCGAAGGAGGGGCTGTCGATCCAGCCGTCCGCGCGCGCCTCGTGGTCCGGTTCCTCCAGGAAGGCGTCCACGTCGTCGGCCGTGACGGTGAGCCGGAACGCGAACGGTTCGGTACGGGACCAGTCCGCACCGGGTGCGTAGCGTCCGCGCAGTTCCTCCGTGAACTGGAGGGAGGTACGGCGGGGGTACGTGCGGTTCGCGACCGCGCGTGGAGTGGCGGGACGGTGCTCCAGCAGGCGGGTGCACATACGGTCGGCGAGGGCCGCGATGGTGAGGGCCGGATTGGGGCCCACCGGGCCGGGCATCGCCGCCCCGTCCGCGACGTACAGGCCCGGGTGGCCGAAGACCTCGCCGTACGGATCGCAGACCCCGGTGCCGGGGTGCCGGCCGATGGGGGCGCCGCCGAGCGGGTGCACCGTGAGGACGCGGTCCCGGTGCCAGAGCGGATGGTCGGCGTATCCGCCGCCGAGCGCGCCGACGATCTGCCGCATGAGTGTGCGCGTCCGCTCGAACTGGGCCGCGCTGCCGCCCCGTACCGTCCAGCTGCTGTCCAACCGGTGCCCCACATGAAACTCACCATGTGGCAGGCCGGGTTGTCGCACTCCGGGTGCGCCAGTGACACCAGACGGGCAAACAACCCGCTCCGGCTGAACCAGGCCGCGTCGCCGCTCCGCGGGTCGAGCTGGGACAGCCCGAGCGCGCCCTCGACGACCGCGGGGCCGTACGCCAGCTTCCAGCGGGACCAGGCCGGTACGCGCATCAGCAGGCCGACCGCGCTGGTGACGACGCTGGTGACGTCCCGTACGGCGCCGGCGTACAGGCTCATGAGGAAGGTCATCGACCCGAGACAGTGCGCCACGACGTGCACCCGCCGTTCGCCGACATGCCGACGCAGTTCGGCGAGCGCGGCCGGGTAGTCGTACAGGGCGATGTCGTCGAGGGTGTGTGCGTGCGGTTCCGTGTTGTACGGGAAGCGGTTGCTCATCCGCATGTCGAGCGTCCATACGTCCTCGAAACCGTTGTCTAGGAGGCAGGTCGCCAGATTCCGGTGTTCGGGCATGATGAACAGGTCGCTGGACGCGGTCAGTCCATGTATGAGAAGTACGACGTCGTCGCACTCCGCCCGGCGGAAACGGGTCAGCTGGAGGCCGAGCCCGTCGTCCGTGGTGACGGGGTGGACGGTGACCTGGGCGTCGGGAACGCCGGTTGTGGTGTGACGGGGGACGGCGGCGCCCTTCTGGATCGGCATGATGGCCCCCCTCAGTCGGTCGGCCGCCCCACGATGGCGTCGGCGGCCAGGCAGAGGTCATCGTGGCGCTCCCGGCTTCGGTGTACCTGCTGAAAACCTGAAATCGGCAGGTCACGGCGCACGACGCGGGCGGCAGCCTCACCGGCGAAAACCTGCCCGGCGATTACAGGCTCACGCAGAGCTACGACAGCGTGGGCGACCGGGTGGAGCCGCTGTGCGTTGGAAGTGGAATCCGCTGCGGGCGGGTTCGAGATCCCCATCCGAGCCGGCGCGATCGCCGGCATGAGCCCTCGACGGATGTCGGGGGCGGTCGAGGCCGAGTCTCGATGAGGCGTGCTGACAGCCGTGAGGGACGGCGGTCGGACGTCCACGGTCGCGCGGCGACCCGCACCCCGGCGTGCCGAGG
Organism: Streptomyces sp. 2A115; assembly: GCF_052245575.1. NCBI lineage: Bacteria > Bacillati > Actinomycetota > Actinomycetes > Kitasatosporales > Streptomycetaceae > Streptomyces > Streptomyces sp. 2A115. Next base: position 9,898 of record NZ_JBQQCG010000134.1, read on the forward strand.
TCAGCGGCTGTGCCACCCCGGTGTCCCATTCGGTCTGCGGCGGCGGGCTCCGCAGCATCTCCCGCGGGTAGGCTCTGCCTGATCAGGCAGAGTCGGCGGGGACGAGGCATGGGCGGGGTCGAGAAGACGCGGGGTGGCGGGGCCGAGCGGGCGACCTCGCGGGATGTCGCCCGGCTTGCCGGGGTGTCGCACACGGCCGTGTCCTTCGTCTTCAACGGGCGTGCCCAGGGCAACCTCTCCGCCGAGACGCAGGAAAAGATCCGCAAGGCGGCCGAACAGCTCGGCTACCGGCCGAACGCGGTCGCCCGTGGCCTGCGCCGGAGTCGTACCGCCGTGATCGGTCTGGTCACGGACGAGATCGCCACCTCGCCGTTCGCCGGGCGGCTGCTGCGCGGGGCCATGGACATGGCGTGGAGCAGTGAGCACCTGGTGCTCACCGTCGACTCCGGGCAGGACCCGGTCGCCGAGGACGCGGCTGTCGCCGAACTGCTTGACCGGAGGGTCGACGGGATCATCTACGCCGCGCTGTCGTTGCGCCGCGCCCGAGTCCCGGAAGGGCTGCACCGCACGTTCGCCGTGTTCGCCAACTGTCTCCCCGAGGACGGCTCCCTTCCGGCCGTCATCCCCGCCGAGCGGGCCGGTGGCCGCAGCGCCGCCCGCGTCCTTCTCGACGCGGGCCACCGCCGTGTCGCCCTGGTGGGCGGTCTGGACGACATCGCGACCGCGGAACGGCTGCGCGGCTTCCGGGACGCGCTGCGGACGGTGGGGCTGACCGCCGAGAAGGACTGGATCATGCGGGCGGGAGGGGAGATCGCCGCCGGGTACGAGGGCGCGCTGCGGCTGCTGGACGGTGTTCCCGCCTACCGGCGGCCCACGGGGATCGTCTGTTACAACGACCGGGTCGCCGCGGGTGTCCTGCACGCCGCCGCGCGCCTGGGCCTCGACGTGCCCGCCGAGCTGTCCGTCGTCGGCTATGACGACCAGGAACACATGGCGGCTTTCCTCAGCCCGCCCCTCACCACGGTCGCTCTGCCCCATCGCGCGATGGGAGAGACGGCCGTCCGCCTGCTCCTGGACGCCATCGACAGCGGGACCGCGCCGCCGGTCACCACCCGGCGGCTGGAGTGCCCCGTCGTCACGCGGGGTTCGGTGGGACCAGCTCCCAGCCCGTGACCTCGACGTCCGTCCCCGTCACGGTCAGCTCCGCGATGTCGTCGTCCCGTCGGTACACCCGTTCCGTGGCCGTCGCCCGGTCACCCGCGAACAGTTCCAGCAGGGAGCCGTCCACGAGGATCCGTACGGTGAGAGTCTCGCCCGGCGGGGTCGGCAGGACCAGGAGTGCCGTGCCGTCCGGGCGGGAGCGTGGCCAGGCCGTGCGGTCCAGGGTCACCGTGCCGGACGCCGGATCGAGTCGCACGGTCAGTTCGGCCCCGGACGTGGCCCGCAGCAGACTCACGGTCGCCGCCGAACGGGCGGTCACCAGCAGGTCGTACGCGAGGGGGAGTGGTCGGTGCGGTCCCGGTGCGGCCGTGAACGGGACGGCCGCGCGCAGCAGTTCGAGCTCCGGAGCCGGTACGACCCGTAGCGTGCCGTCCTCGTGGGTGTCCATCACCCGGGGTGCCGTGAGGACGCCGGACCAGCCCGCGCGGTCCACCTCCTCGGGCGGGCGTGACTCCCAGGACCAGCCCCAGAGCAGGGCGCGGCCGGACTCCGTGTCCTGGAGGACGGAGGGGGCGTAGAAGTCACGGCCGAGGTCCAGCGGGCCGCCGCCCGTACCGGCGGCGAACCTCGGTCCACCGTCCGCCCGCTCCACCAGGCGGCCCGTGACGTACGCGGTGCTCAGCGGGTCGCCGTCCCACAGGGCCACCGCCAGCACCCAGTCGCCCCCGGGGGTCGCCCACAACTGCGGGCACTCCCAGCCGATCGCCCGCTTGCCGAAGGCGCGGGCCGCCGCCGGGTCCCGGCCGTCCAGCAGGACCCCGGCGAACCGCCAGTCGTGCAGGTCCTCACAGTCGTACACCAGGACGGACGGGGTGCCGTCGGCGTGGCCGGCGCCCATCAGCGCCCAGCGGCGTCCGGCGAAGCGGAAGACGAAAGGGTCCCGGAACATCGTCACGTCCAGGCCGGGTGGTGGGCCGGCGACCACCGGCACCGGCAGTTGCTTCCACCTCTGGAGGCCGTCGTCCTCGGCCACGGCGAGACAGATCGCGCTCAGGCCCTGGTGGTCGTGGTCGATCCCGGAGTACACCGCTGTCGGTACACCACCGTCGTCCACCACGCAGCCGGACCAGCAGCCCGCCTCGTCCGGGCCGTCGGGCGTGGGGCGCAGGGCGATCCCGTGGTCGTCCCAGTGGGCGAGGTCGGGGCTGGAGGCGTGGCCCCAGTGCACGTTCGTGTGCACGGGGGCGTCGGGGTTGTGCTGGTAGAAGAGGTGGTATCGATCGCCCCAGCGGAACGGGCCGTTCGGGTCGTTCATCCAGTTGGCCGGCGGGCGGACCCTGAAACGCGGGCTGTTGGCGTCGGTCTCTTCTACCAGCGACCGGCTCACGGAACTCAACGATTGACTCCTGCGGATGTGATGCCCTCGCGCAGAGGGCGCTGGCCGACGACGAACACGGCGACGGCGGGGATCATGGAGAGGACGACCCCGGCGAGGACGACGGAGATCGAGCCGGTGCCGAGGTTGCCCTGGAGGGAGACCAGGCCCAGGGGCAGCGTGAGGTTCTCGGTGGAGGTTTCGAGGATCAGCGGCCGGAAGAACTCGTTCCAGTGGTAGTTGAAGGCCAGCACGCCGACGATGGCGAGACCGGGGGCCGCCAAGGGGGCGTACACCGACCGGAAGACGCGCCACGGACCCGCGCCGTCGATCATCGCCGCCTCGCCCAGGTCCTTCGGCATGCCCATGAAGTACTGGCGCATCAGGAAGGTGCCGAAGGCCGTCGGGAAGGCCGGGACGATGAGGCCGAGCAGGGTGTCGGTCAGACCCATCGTCTTCAGTTCCAGGAAGACCGGGACCATCGTGACCTGCAACGGCACCATCATCGTGGCCAGGACCAGCGCGAACAGCGGCTTCTTGAAGCGGAACTCGAGGCGGGCGAAGGCATAACCCGCCAGGCCCGCGGTAATCATCTGGCCGGCCGCGATCAGTGCGGTCACCAGGGTGGAGTTCAGTGCGTACAGCCAGACGTCGATCTGGTCGAAGACCCCGCGGTAGGCGTCGACGGTGGGGTCCGTGGGGATGATCTTCGGCGGCAGGTCGAAGGACTCCGCCGGCGTGCGCAGTGACGTCGACACCGTCCAGATGACCGGGCCGAGCGTCAGCAGGGCGCACAGTGCCAGGCCTGCGATCCGGCCCCAGGGCGCCAGACCGTGCCGTACGCGTGACGCGGTGGGGCTCGTGCGCGGACCCGGCATCGAACCCGACGCCGCACCCGATACCGAACCCGAGAGGGAACTCGTACTCATCTGACTCACCCGGCTCACTGGTAGTGGACGTAGCGCCGGCTGAGCCGGAACTGGAGTGCGGTGACCGCCATGATCAGGGCGAAGAGCAGGACGCCCACGGCGGACGCCTCGCCGAAGCGGAGCTGCTCGAAGGCCGTCTCGTAGATGACCATCACGACCGTGCGCGTCGAGTCGCCGGGACCGCCCGCCGTGAGGACGTACGGCTGCTCGAAGACCTGGAGGGCGTTGATGATGCCGACCACGGACGCCACCAGCAGCGTGGGCGACAGCAGTGGCAGGGTGATGGCGAGGTGTTTGCGCACCCCGCTCGCGCCGTCCAGCGCAGCCGCCTCGTGCACCTCTTTCGGGATGTTGTTCAGGCCGCCGACGAACAGCAGGAACGAGAAGCCGAACTGCTGCCAGACGTACGCCAGGACCACGGCCGCCATCGCCCCGTTCTCCGAGGTCAGCCAGGGGACCGAGGGGATACCGACCGTACCGAGGAGCCAGTTCACGGGGCCGAAGTCCTGGTTGAACAGGTACTTCATCACCACCGAGATGGACGCGGCGGACAGCACCAGCGGGAAGAAGAACGCCGAACGGAACACGGACCGCAGCCACTTGGGCATCCGGCCGTTCACCGCGATCGCCAGCACGAGCGCGATCAGCAACTGGAGTGCGACCGCGAGCACCATGAAGACGAGCGTGTTGCGGAAGGAGACGAGGACCGTCGAATCGGTCAGGATCTCCCGGTAGTTGGCCGCTCCGGCCCACCGCGGGTCGTCGATCACGTCCCACTGGAAGAGGCTGAGGACGACCGAGCCGACGATCGGTACGACCGTGAAGACGACGATGCCGACGACGGTGGGCGCGAGGAACAGTACGGCGAGGAGGCGGGTGCCCCGGGTGCGGATGGTGGTGGCGGCCGTGGACTCGGATGCCTTACGGGTCTGACCGGTCCCTCGGTTCCTGCGGCTCTTGCGGGTGCGGGCGGGCTCCGGCCCCACGGGCCTGATCTCGGTGTTCGTCACACTTCACGCTCCAAGGCCTTCTCCAGGTCCCCCTGCAGCCGGCGCAGCGCGGGACGCACCGCGCCGGGGCTCGCGAGGGCGGTTCCGGTGTGCTTGATCAGCAGCTGCTCGACCTCGTTGACCTGCGGCGGGGCCGGGATCGGGCCGGTGGTGGGGATCTTGTCGAGGGTGTCGTAGAAGACCTGCCAGTGGGCCGGTCCTGTCTCCCGGTAGCGGGCCTCGTCGACCATGGAACGGCGGGCCGGAGTGGTCTGGTTGGCCGCGAAGAGCTGGGTCATCACGTCCTTGCGGGCGGTGTACTTGATGAACTCCCAGGCCTCGTCCCGCATCTTCGACGTGCGCAGCATCGCGTACCCGGCGGCGCCGAACTGGTGACGCCGGGTACGCCAGCGCGGGAAGTACCGCACGTCGTAGTCGGCCGGTTTCATGCCCGCCTGATGCAGGCCGCCCGCCCAGAAGCCGCCCGCGGGCGTGACACCGACGCGGCCGGTGGAGAAGACGCCGACGAGGTTGCGGCCGTCGCCGCCCTCCGGCCGGGTGCACAGGTCCTCCTGGACGAGGGAGGAGAGGTAGTCGTAGACCTCCGCGACGCGGTCGGAGTCGGCCAGGGGTGTCGTCCACCGGTAGCCGCCGCCCCGGCCGCGCCGCTGCGCCTCGGGATAGAAGGAGTTCCAGAGCCAGTCGCCGCCGGGGGCCTTGGACTCGGTGAGGAGGTTGGTGTCGTTGGCGAAGAGCCAGGGGACCACTCCGCCCCACAGCCGGTTGGTCCAGAAGTACGGGGTGAACCGGTCCCCGTTGCTGCGCTTCATCGCTCGCAGCAGCGTGGTGAAGTCGTCGCGGGTCCAGTCGTCGTCGGGGAGGTCGGCACCCGCGCGTTCGAGGACCCGGCTGTTGAGGTAAATGTCGGCCGCGTTGAACTCGACCGGCAGCTGGTAGAGGCTCCCCTCGTACATCATCGACTCGACCAGCGAGGGATGGACGTCGGCGAAGTACGTGCGCAGCTCGGCCGCGTCCCGCTTCGCCCACCTGTCCAGCGGTACGCCGAGCCGCTGGGCGAAGAGCTGCACGCCCTCGGTGGCGACGTACACGAGGTCGGGTGCCGTGCCCGCGGCGATCTGGGTGAGGATCTTGGAGAAGAAGTCCGACCAGTCGTAGGCCTGTACGGGGTTGATGCGGATCCTGATGTCGGGGTGGGCCTCGCGGAATCCGTCGCGCAGGGCGCGCTGCGCCTCGGGGTTGAAGGCGGAGCCCAGGGTGGCGATGACGAGCGAGCCGTCGTCGCGGCCGGGGATGTCAGCGGCGGTGAGGCGGTCCCAGCCGGCCGCGACACCGGCGAGAGCGGCGGCTCCGGCGCCGTATGCGCCGTAGCGCATCAGGGCCCGTCGGGAGAGGAGCGAGTCGGTCATCGGCGAGCCTAACTCGTGTTAGCCGAAGTTGATTTCATGATGATGAGAACCACGCTGCGGCTCTGTCAAGGGATGTGCGCGGATGGGAAATGCGGATGAGAAGTTGCGAACGGTCGGTGTGCGAGGGCTTGACCTTTAACGTGTTAGGTATACGGTTCCGGACCACATGAGCCGTGTCCCGACGACGACGTCGGGGGAAGGGAGCCGCACGATGCGTGGCATGAAGAGGAGTTCGCTCGGCCCAGGGGAGACAGGGGAGACACTGTCCAGGCGGTCGCTGCTGACGGCATCGGCCGTCGGCGCCGCCGGTGTTCTGCTGCCGGACCTCGTGAGACCGGCGGTGGCGGCGCCCCGCGAGGCGACGGCCGCGTGCACGGGCAGCTACCGCGCCGAGTACCACTTCACGGTCCCCGACCAGTGGATGAACGACCCGCAGCGCCCGATCTGGATCGACGGCGAGTACCACTACTACTACCTCTACAACCCCGACTACTCGACGGGCGGCACGACGGCCGGCACCACCTGGCGCCTGGCCACCAGCACCGACCTCGTCTCCTTCACCGACCGCGGCATCGCCGTGCCGAAGGACACGACTCCCAACGGCGATGTCTGGTCCGGCTCGGCGGTGGTCGACACCGCCAACACCGCGGGCTTCGGTGTGGGCACGGTGATCGTCCTCGCCACCATGGCGCCCGACGATGTCACCCAGGCCCAGTACCTGTACTACTCGACGGACGACGGCCGCACCTTCACGAACCACGGCACCGCCCCGGTCCTCCCCAACCCCGGCGTACGGGACTTCCGCGATCCCAAGGTGATCCGCGACGAGGAGCGCGGGCGGTGGGTGATGCTGCTCGCCGAGAACGACAAAGTCGGCTTCTACCACTCCGCCGACCTCAAGGTGTGGACGTACGTCGGCGGCTTCATCAAGGGCGGCATCGGCGTCCTGGAGTGCCCCGACCTGTTCCGGATCAGGGCGGACGACGGGACCTGGAAGTGGGTGCTGGGCGTCAGCGCCAACGGCAAGGGCTCCGGGCTGCCGAGCACGTTCGCGTACTGGACGGGTTCCTTCGACGGTACGACCTTCACCGCCGACGCGTCCGATCCCCAGTGGCTGGACCACGGCTGGGACTGGTATGCGGCGGTCACCTTCGACAAACGTGACGCGAGCGGGGTCCTGGACCCGGACGCGCGGTACGCGATCGGCTGGATGAACCACTGGGACTACGCGAACACCACGCCCACCATCGAGTGCGACGGCTTCAACGGCACCGACTCGATCGTCCGCGAGGTACGACTGAAGCACGCGTCGGGTACGTACTACCTGACGTCCCAGCCGGTGGCGGCCCTGGACGACCACGTGTCGCGCACGGTGGACCTCGGCGACATTGCGGTCGACGGCACCCGACCGCTCGACTACACGGGTACCGCGTACGAGCTGACCTGTGAGATCACCTGGGACCAACTGGTGGGCGTCGGCCTCCAGTTGCGGCGGTCGTCGGACGGTGGGCGGCACATCGACGCGGGGGTCCACGGCGACTACGCCTTCGTCAACCGCGGTTACACCGTGAGCCCCGACGCCTCCGGCCGCTGGCAGGAGAGCCGCACGCCGTTCGACCTGTCCGCCGGCACGGTCCGCCTGCGGATCCTCGTCGACCGCACGTCCGTCGAGATGTTCGTCGGCGACGGCCGGTACGTGCACTCGACCGAGGCCTTCCCCGACCCGTCCGACACCGCACTGGCGCTGTTCACGATCGACGGGCAGGCGGTGTTCCGGAACGTGGTGATCCGGGAGTTCACGGTCTGATCCGACGGGGAGGTGGCCGGGGCGGGCCGAGAGGCTGTCCACGACCGGCGCGCCAGGGCTCTCTATACCGAGGCAAGCTAGACATCGGCACCGCGGAAACGGGCACGAGATTCCACGGCCGCACATGTGGTGGAGCCTCGCCCGTCGGTAGGGGAATCCGACGCGGGCGAGTTCGAGAGGTCCTATCCAGCTGGCGAGATCACTCTCGACGCCGTCGGTCTTGCCCCTTGCGGCCTCATTGAGGCCGCGTTGAGGCCGGTGGTAACGACGACAGTGTTGTCGACGGGTCTGCCGCTCCAGCTGGCGGACGTAGGCCGGGCGGTCGATGCCGTGGTCGTCCGGGTCAGCGGCACGCGGGAATGTGGGTCGTGGTGATGGCCGGTGGGAGCCAGGAACTGCCCCAAGAGGAAACGGCCGCGAGCGGTCACTCGGTCCGTCGGCGAGGATGCGGCTGGTCTTGGCGAAGTGGACGTGAGGCACCCTGGCGGACGGCGAGGTGGCCGAGGTCCTGGGCGAAGTGGGTCTTGCCGACGCCGGGCACCGGGAAGACCCACCTGGCCATTGGGCTCGCAGTGCGGGCCTGCCGGGCCGGACACCGCGCGTCGGGTTCGCTACCGCCCCGGAGTGGGTCGACTGCCTGGCCACCGTCCACCAGAGCGGGCGCCTCCGCAGAAGCTGGCCAGGTTCGGCCGACAGCTGCTACCCGCACGGGGCGGGCTCGGACTTGATCACCGGGCCGTTGCGCCTCCGGCCGGGCAGTGTCTGTTCGCCGGCTGTGCCTTGGCACGCGGCCGTCGCCCTTGTTATGCAGCTCCGATGCTGTTGCGATGTCGTTCGACTACGTCTGGTGCGGGTTTCGGGGCGGCGGTGGCGAGGCGGAGCGCGGTCAGGGGGAGGACGGCCTCGGTCCACGGGGCGCGGATCGGCCGGTACACCGCGGTCCCGAGGGCGTGCGCGGCGCGGTCGATTTCGTCGGCGATGCTGTCGCGGCCGATGCCGAGCCTGATGGTGCGCGCGGCCTGCCGCGGGGTGCCGACGGCCGTCAGTACCGGCGACGGCGTGGTGCCGGCTGCGGCTGCCCGCGTCGACCACTGCCTGCTCGCGGGTGGACGGGGCGCTACCCCTGCTCGGACCGGAGCACATAGAGGCTCGGCAGGTTGATGACCACGGCCTCCTGCGTGCTGCGGGCGATCACGACGACGGCCTCGTCGTACGGGTCGGGGTTCTCCTCGCGGTGCGGCACGAAGGGCGGGACGAAGACGTAGTCGCCCGGCCCGGTGCGCAACCGCACCTCCTCGGGCTCCGCTCCGTATTCGGCGGGGTCGGCGAGGAAGACGAACTCGGGGTGTCCGCTGACGATGTAGATGGCGGTTTCGGAGTCGCCGTGGTGGTGGTCGGCCGAGGCGGTCGCGGGCGCAACCGTGGTCTGCCCCATCCACATCCGCTCCGAGCCGACCCTGGCACCACTGATCGCGGCGAAGCGACGCATGCCGCCGGTCTGCGCCGTGCCGCCGTCCAGGTCGTCGGCGCGGACGTGGTGCACCCGCCGGCGCGCCTCGGGCAGCGGGCCGCTCGGACCGTCGGCCAGGTCTGGGTGGAAGCCGTCACGGGCGCAGTCCTCCGTCGCAGCGGAGACGGGCGGGGTCGGCAACGAGGGTTGTGAGGTCATGGGAATCGTCCTGGGGATCGGGGGCGGAATCCGTCCTACGCGGCCTGGTGTGGCGCGCTTCTACCTGAGCTCAACTTCGACAAAGCGGAATTCGTACCCGTTCACGTTGACGAGGTTGTGCGCGACACCGGCAGACCGCGCGTAGGAAACGCCTGCGTGCATCTCTACATCGCGTTCCCCCGCTGGATCCTCCACACGCACCGTGCCAGTGACCAAGGGAACCACCACGTAGTCGTGTGCATGAACGTGATGGCCCGTTTCGGCGCCCGGGGCGAAGCACCACTCCGTGACAACGACTCGATCCGTGTCTATCTGAACAGTTGGCTTTGCTTTCACGCCTGACAACCTCCATGAACAAGCTGGACCGGCCTGGAGTCACTTTCCGGGGCACAGTCGCGAGAAGGCTTCCTCGATGATGTCGAGGCCCTCGTTGAGCAGATCCTCGCCGATCACCAGCGGCGGCAGGAAGCGCAGCACATTGCCGTACGCGCCGGCGGTGAGGACCACCAGGCCCTCGGCGTGGCACGCCTTGGCCAGCGCGCCGGTGGCGGCCGCGTTGGGGTTCTTGGTACCTGGCTCGACCAGCTCGATGGCGATCATCGCGCCCCGGCCCCGGACGTCGCCGACGATCTCGTACTTCCCTTGTATCGCCCGCAGCCGACCCAGCATGATCTCGCCGATCCGCCGTGCCATGGCGGGCAGGTCCAGCTCCTTCATGGTCTCGAACGTACCGAGCGCACCCGCGCACGCCACCGGGTTTCCGCCGTACGTGCCGCCCAGGCCGCCCGCGTGCGCGGCGTCCATGATCTCGGCGCGGCCGGTGACGGCGCCGAGCGGCAGACCGCCCGCGATGCCCTTGGCCATCGTGATCAGGTCCGGGACGATGTCCTCGTCCTCGCACGCGAACCACTGGCCGGTGCGGCAGAAACCGGTCTGGATCTCGTCTGCGACGAAGACGATGCCGTTCTCCTTCGCGAACTGCGCGATTTTCGGCAGGAAGCCCTTGGCCGGCTCGATGAAGCCGCCCTCGCCCGCGATCGGCTCGATGACGATCGCCGCGACATTGTGCGCGCCGACCTGCTTGCCGATCTGGTCGATCGCCTGCGCCGCGGCCTCCTCCGCGCAGTTCTCGGCACCGGTCAGCCAGCGGTAGGGATAGGCCAGCGGGACCCGGTAGACCTCCGGCGCGAAGGGGCCGAAGCCTTCCTTGTACGGCATCTTCTTGGCGGTGAGCGCCATCGTCAGATTCGTACGGCCGTGGAAGCCATGGTCGAAGACGACGACCGCCGTGCGCTTGGTGTACGCGCGGGCGATCTTCACCGCGTTCTCGACCGCCTCGGCGCCGGAGTTGAACAGCGCGGACT
>NZ_JBQQCG010000135.1:0-20294 GCF_052245575.1 Streptomyces sp. 2A115
GCGTGAGAGCGATCGAAGTCGTGGCGTGCTGACCTCAATCGGGCAACTCGTCAATCGGGCAACTCGGCGCCGGGCTCTGGATCTACCCCAGCCCCAGCCCGGCCTGGCCATGGTCGTCTTCCGCGGAGTGCTGCCGCTCCACGGCTTGTGGGTCTGACCGGCCGGCCGTACTGGTGGGCGCTCTCCGGTCCATTGGTCGCCCGCTGCTACGCCGACCTCATGCTTCCCGTCCCTCCGGCACGCCGACCACCGGCAGCAGCCGTGACGGACCCCGGCTGAGCAGCCACGGTGGGAGCAGGGACAGCGGGTCCAGGTAGGTGTCCGCCCGGCGCAGGCCCCAGTGCAGGCAGGACGTCGGGCAGTGGGAGCCCGTCGGTTCCACTACGCCGATCACATCGCCGGCTGCCACCTCCGCTCCCTTCTTCGCCGTCGGCCGCACCGGCTCGTACGTCGTGCGTAGTGGTGGGTCTCCCGTGCCGTTCAGTTCCACCGAGATCACTCCGCGGGCCGCGACGCGACCGGCGAAGGAGACGCGGCCCGGGGCGACGGCCCGGACCGGGGTGCCGGGGGGTGCGGCGAGGTCCACGCCACGGTGGCCGCGGCCGTAGGTGGTCGCCGGGGGTTCCCAGCCGCGTACCACTGATGGGCGTATGCCCACGGGCCAGGCGCGGGCGATGGCCGGCACCGGTGCGTCGGTGCGTGGCGGCGGGATCGCGTCGCCGTCACGCGCGGTGGCGGCGGGCAGGGCGGCGCCGAGGGCGGCCACCGTCAGGCCCAACAGCGACGCCGGCCACGTACGGAGAGATCGTTCTGCTCGCATGCGAGAACGGTGCCGTGAGCGGCGGGAAAAAGTGGATCATGACCGGGATCTGTGGAGTACCGGCCGGTTGTGGACAGCGGCGTCACCCGGCGCCTCGCGGGTCCCGTACACTTCTTGTGGCGATCCGGGTCACCGGGTCGACTTCGCACGCCCCGACATCAGGCCATCAAACAGCCGGTGTCAGCGCCTCTCGGTCCCTAGTGGCAAGGCGCATCGCGGGCGTCAGGCGCGAGTGCCGTCCGGCACGCGCGGCACAACCGAGAACACCAAGGAGTACGGCCATGGCCGTCGTCACGATGCGGGAGCTGCTGGAAAGCGGCGTCCACTTCGGTCACCAGACCCGTCGTTGGAACCCGAAGATGAAGCGATTCATCTTCACGGAGCGCAACGGCATCTACATCATCGACCTGCTCCAGTCGCTGTCGTACATCGACCGCGCCTACGAGTTCGTCAAGGAGACCGTCGCCCACGGCGGCACGGTCATGTTCGTCGGCACCAAGAAGCAGGCGCAGGAGGCCATCGCCGAGCAGGCCACCCGCGTCGGCATGCCCTACGTCAACCAGCGCTGGCTGGGCGGCATGCTCACCAACTTCTCGACCGTCTACAAGCGTCTGCAGCGCCTCAAGGAGCTCGAGCAGATCGACTTCGACGACGTCGCCGCGTCGGGTCTCACCAAGAAGGAGCTTCTCGTGCTCTCGCGCGAGAAGGCCAAGCTGGAGAAGACCCTCGGTGGTATCCGCGAGATGCAGAAGGTGCCCAGCGCCGTCTGGATCGTGGACACCAAGAAGGAGCACATCGCGGTCGGCGAGGCCCGGAAGCTCAACATTCCGGTCGTCGCCATCCTCGACACCAACTGCGACCCCGACGAGGTCGACTACAAGATCCCGGGCAACGACGACGCGATCCGCTCCGTCACCCTGCTCACCCGCGTGATCGCCGACGCCGTCGCCGAGGGCCTCATCTCCCGCTCCGGTGCCGGCAAGGCCGAGGGTGACAAGGCTGCGGGCGAGCCGCTCGCCGCGTGGGAGCGCGACCTGCTCGAGGGTGGCGAGAAGAAGGCCGACGAGGCGACCGAGGTTGCCGCCGAGGCTCCCGCCGCTGCCGAGGCCCCCGCTGCCGAGGCTCCGGTCGCTGAGGCTGAGGCCCCCGCTGCTGAGGCTCCCGCCGAGGCTCCGGCCGCTGTTGAGGCTCCGGCCGCCGCTGAGGCCGAGGCCGAGAAGCCGGCCGACGCCGAGCAGGCCTGACCCTGTCTGTACGGCTATGTGAACGGTGGGCGGCGCGGACCGCGCCGCCCACCGTTCACCCGTAGACCGTAGATCTTCGGTGGACGCCAGCCCGATCAGCGGCGGACGCCGACTTCGAGACTTCGAACTCCGAGAAGAGATTCACAGATCATGGCGAACTACACCGCCGCCGACGTCAAGAAGCTCCGTGAGCTCACCGGCGCCGGCATGATGGACTGCAAGAAGGCGCTGGACGAGGCCGACGGCGACGTCGACAAGGCTGTCGAGGCCCTGCGCATCAAGGGCCAGAAGGGCGTCGCCAAGCGCGAGGGCCGCTCCGCCGAGAACGGCGCCGTGGTTTCCATCATCGCTGACGACAACACCTCCGGCGTCCTGGTCGAGCTGAAGTGCGAGACGGACTTCGTCGCCAAGAGCGAGAAGTTCCAGGTCGTCGCCAACACGCTTGCCGAGCACGCCGCCAAGTCCTCCCCGGCCGACCTCAAGACGCTGCTCGCCTCCGAGATCGAGGCCGGCAAGACCGTCCAGGCGTACGTCGACGAGGCCAACGCCAACCTGGGCGAGAAGATCGTCCTGGACCGCTTCGCCCAGTTCTCCGGCGCCTACGTGGCCGCGTACATGCACCGCACCATGCCCGACCTGCCCCCGCAGATCGGTGTCCTGGTCGAGCTGGACAAGGCCGACGCCGAGCTCGCCAAGGGTGTCGCCCAGCACATCGCCGCCTTCGCGCCGAAGTACCTCTCCAAGGAGGACGTCCCGGCCGAGGTCGTCGAGTCCGAGCGTCGCGTCGCCGAGGAGACCACGCGCGCCGAGGGCAAGCCCGAGGCCGCGCTCCCGAAGATCGTCGAGGGCCGCGTCAACGCGTTCTTCAAGGACGCCACCCTCCTTGGCCAGCCGTACGCGCTGGACCAGAAGAAGTCCGTCCAGAAGGTTCTGGACGAGGCCGGTGTCACCCTGAAGCGCTTCACGCGCATCAAGGTCGGCATCTGAGTCCGTACCGCGCTCGACTCGAGACCCCGCTAGGGTCGACAGCAGTCGTCCGTGTTGGTTGCGTATGCCGCCACACGCGTGTGCGTGTCGGGCGACAGCAGATCTGACGAGGAGGCCATTGCCGCGCATGGGATGCGAACACCCCACCGGCAATGGCCTTCTTTGTATGTGCGACACGTAAAGAGGCGATCTCCATGACCACCACCAAGGCCGACAAGGACGAAAAGAGCGATCACGGCAAGGGAGCCGGACGCTTCCTGCTGAAGCTTTCCGGTGAGGCGTTCGCCGGTGGTGGGGCACTCGGGGTCGACCCCGACGTGGTGCACACCATGGCCCGGGAGATCGCCGCGGTGGTCCGCGGTGGTGCCCAGATCGCCGTCGTCATCGGCGGCGGCAACTTCTTCCGCGGTGCCGAGCTCCAGCAACGCGGTATGGACCGGGCCCGTTCCGACTACATGGGCATGCTCGGCACGGTCATGAACTGCCTCGCCCTCCAGGACTTCCTGGAGAAGGAGGGCATCGACTCACGCGTGCAGACCGCCATCACCATGGGCCAGGTCGCGGAGCCGTACATTCCGCTGCGCGCCGTGCGGCACCTGGAGAAGGGCCGTGTGGTCATCTTCGGCGCCGGTATGGGCATGCCGTACTTCTCCACAGACACCACCGCCGCCCAGCGGGCTCTGGAGATCGACGCCGAGGCCCTGCTGATGGGCAAGAACGGCGTGGACGGGGTCTACGACTCCGACCCGAAGACCAATCCCGAAGCGGTGAAGTTCGACTCGCTCAGCTACGGCGAAGTCATCACGCGGGACCTCAAGGTCGCCGACATGACAGCGATCACCCTGTGCCGCGACAACAAGCTCCCCATCCTCGTCTTCGAGCTTCTCGCGGAGGGCAATATCGCGCGGGCCGTCAAGGGTGAGAAGATCGGCACGCTTGTGGGTGACCAGGGCGGTCGGGCCTGACCGGGGGATGGACAATGTCCTGCCGGTCGGGAACCGTGCAGGAATAAGACGCGACGCAGCCGGCCGCCGACCCAGACCAGGAACAGCTGCCGGGCCTACTCAAGACACGCAGGAGCAAGTGGTGATCGAAGAGACCCTCCTCGAGGCCGAGGAGAAGATGGAGAAGGCCGTCGTGGTCGCCAAGGAGGACTTCGCCGCGATCCGCACCGGTCGTGCGCACCCGGCGATGTTCAACAAGATCGTGGCGGACTACTACGGGGCGCTGACGCCGATCAACCAGCTGGCCTCGTTCTCGGTGCCCGAGCCGCGCATGGCCGTGGTGACCCCGTTCGACAAGAGCGCGCTGCGCAACATCGAGCAGGCGATCCGCGACTCCGACCTGGGCGTCAACCCGAGCAACGACGGCAACATCATCCGAGTGGTGTTCCCCGAGCTGACGCAGGACCGTCGCAAGGAGTTCATCAAGGTCGCCAAGACCAAGGCCGAGGACTCCAAGATCTCGATCCGCTCCGTCCGCCGCAAGGCCAAGGAAGCCATCGACAAGGCGATCAAGGACGGCGACATCGGCGAGGACGAGGGCCGCCGTGCGGAGAAGGAGCTCGACGACACCACCGCGAGGTACGTCACCCAGGTGGACGAGCTGCTCAAGCACAAGGAAGCAGAGCTGCTCGAGGTCTGATGAACGACTCTTCCTGGGGGGCACCGCCACAAGCCGGGTACTGGGGGCCGTCCGACCAGGGGCCTGTCCAGGGGGCAGCCCCGGCGGGTCCCACGTACGATGCGCATAACGCGCAGCAGACTCGGCCCATGCCCATCGTGCCCGACGTACCCGCGCATGGCGGGGACCAGGACGACGACCGGGGGGCTGCTCGGACGGGCGGCCCCCTGTTCCGCGACGAGACGCCGCCGACACCGCCGCCGTTCCCGCCTTCGTCGCAGCACCCTTCGTCGCAGCATCGGAACCAGAATTCGCAGGAGCCCATGCCCAGCGCCGCACAGCCCGCACCCGCGCCGCAGAAGAAGAGCGCAGGCCGCGACCTGGGTGCTGCCATAGGGGTCGGGGTCGGACTCGGTGCGGTGATCGTCGCGTCGCTGTTCGTCGTCAAGGCCGTCTTCGTCGGCGTCATAGTGGTCGCCGTCGTGGTGGGCCTCTGGGAGCTCACCTCGCGGCTCGTGGAACGCAAGGGCATCAAGGCGCCGCTTGTTCCGCTGGCGCTCGGCGGTGCGGCGATGGTCGTCGCCGGCTACGTCCGGGGCGCCGAGGGCGCCTGGGTGGCGATGGCGCTCACCGCGCTCGCCGTACTGGTCTGGCGGATGACGGAACCGCCCGAGGGCTACCTCAAGGACGTCACGGCGGGGATCTTCGCGGCCTTCTACATCCCCTTCCTGGCCACGTTCGTGGCGATGCTGCTGACCGCTGACGACGGTGCGTGGCGTGTTCTGACGTTCCTGCTGCTGGCCGTGGTCAGCGACACGGGTGCGTACGCCGTCGGCTGGCGTTTCGGCAGGCACAAGCTCGCGCCGCGCATCAGCCCCGGCAAGACCCGCGAGGGCCTGCTCGGAGCGCTCACCTTCGCCATGGTGGCCGGCGCGCTGTCCATGGAGTTCCTCATCGACGACGGCTCCTGGTGGCAGGGCCTGCTCCTCGGCCTCGCGGTCGCGGCCAGCGCCACGCTCGGCGACCTCGGCGAGTCCATGATCAAACGCGACCTGGGCATCAAGGACATGGGCACCCTGCTGCCGGGGCATGGCGGAATCATGGATCGGCTGGACTCGTTGCTGCCGACGGCTCCAGTGGTGTGGCTGCTGATGGTGATCTTTGTGGGATCCGGCTGACCTGGGTAAACGTGGGTGAGGGGCTCGCTGTCCACAAGGTGGCGAGTCCCTCTTCGTTCGTATGTCAGCGGCACTTGCATGGCTGTGGCTTTTCCATCGTCAGACAGCTCGTCGACGCCCATCGCGGAACGGTCACCGCGACGAGCGTGCCCGGTACGGAGACTGTCTTCACCCTGCGGCTGCCCGCCGGTTCGTAGGAGGATCGTCGGCATGCCCGACCATGGGTGCGGTGCCCTTGCCTTCAGGCCGCGACGGTTCGCGGTTCACAGCACACCGAGGTCGGTGTCGGGCCGGCAGTAGGGGCACGCAGGGACGCCGTCCTCCGTGATCGCTCGGAGGGCCTGCTCGCGTGCCAGTGGCCTCGTGTTCTGGCCGGCCATGCCGCAGCCGCTCGTGTGGACGGAGTCGGGGGTGGGCTTGCCGCCCGCTCGTCGCATCGTGAGCTTCCACCCGGGCGTGGGCGGAGGCAGTGTGCGCGCTGTACGGGCCGCGGCGACATCCTGCCGCTCCAGCTCAGCGATGGTGTCGTCGGTGCGGCGCAGCTGCCAGGCCAGCCATTCGCGGACGCTGCGCAGGCGATCCAGGCGAGACACGTCTTCGTACACGAGTTCGATTCTAGGTCCAGGTGTGGCCCTTGTGACAGCGCCCTGCCCGCGCGGCGCCCGCGGTGGTGTGGCAGTCGATCCGGCCCGGCTGCTCTCGTCGGCGTGCCGGCCAGTGAGAACGCGTGTCGCGCCGGGCCGTCTGTGGGCCGTCGGAGGAGCCGACGCCGAACCCGAGGCGACCCCTGACGGCCACCGTGCTGGGATCGGGGCCCAGGTCACACCAATCGATCTGCGACACTGGTACAGCCATGCCTAAGCCCGGAGAACTCACTTTCGTCGCCCCCCGCGGAGCCAAGAAGCCGCCGCGGCACCTTGCCGATCTCACGCCCGCCGAGCGCAAAGAGGCGGTTGCCGCGATCGGTGAGAAGCCGTTTCGCGCCAAGCAGCTCTCGCAGCACTACTTCGCGCGGTACGCGCACGATCCCGAGCAGTGGACCGACATCCCCGCGGGGTCGCGTGCCAAGCTTCAGGAAGCGCTGCTGCCCGAGCTGATGACGGTCGTACGGCATCTCTCCACCGATGCCGACACCACCCGCAAGACCCTGTGGCGGCTCTTCGACGGCACGCTCGTCGAGTCCGTGCTGATGCGGTACCCGGACCGGGTCACCATGTGCATCAGTTCGCAGGCGGGGTGCGGGATGAACTGCCCGTTCTGCGCGACCGGACAGGCCGGGCTCGACCGGAACCTGTCCACCGGTGAGATCGTGCACCAGATCGTCGACGGTATGCGGGCGCTGCGGGACGGCGAGATCCCGGGCGGGCCCGCGCGGCTGAGCAACATCGTCTTCATGGGTATGGGCGAGCCGCTCGCCAACTACAAGCGGGTCGTCCAGTCGATCCGGGCCCTCACCGACCCGGAGCCGGACGGACTCGGGCTCTCCCAGCGCGGCATCACCGTCTCCACCGTCGGGCTCGTCCCGGCCATCCACCGGTTCTCCGACGAGGGCTTCAAGTGCAGGCTCGCCATCTCCCTGCACGCACCGGACGACGAGCTGCGCGACACCCTCGTACCGGTCAACACGCGGTGGAACGTGCGCGAGGTCCTCGACGCCGGATGGGAGTACGCGGCCAAGTCGGGCCGCCGGCTCTCCATCGAGTACGCGCTCATCCGGGACATCAACGACCAGGCCTGGCGCGGTGACCGGCTCGGCCGGATGCTCAAGGGCAAGCCCGTGCACGTGAACCTGATTCCGCTGAACCCGACGCCCGGCTCCAAGTGGACCGCTTCGCGGCCCGAGGACGAGAAGGCGTTCGTCGAGGCCATCGCGGCGCACGGCGTGCCGGTCACCGTCCGGGACACCCGGGGCCAGGAGATCGACGGGGCGTGCGGGCAGCTCGCTGCCACTGAGCGGTAGGCGCTTACTGAGCGGTGGACGGTCACCGATCGGTGGACGGTCACCGATCGGCAGGGCGGTACGCTGGCTCTCGTACGTACATCTTCATATTCCGACAGGGGAGCGCCACAGCGCTGAGAGTGCGGTAGCCGGGTCACGAGAGATGAAAGAGACCTGGGGGGCCGCAGACCCTCTGAACCTTGCCCAGGTCATTCTGGGTAGGAAGTTCGGTCATTACTCGAGCTGTTGCGCCCTGCCCGGGAACTTTCAGAGGTTCCCGGGCAGGGCCGCGTCTCTTCCTGGTAATCCAGGAGGAAAAGTCAGTGAGCACCACCAAGAAGTTCACGGCCGTGGCCGTCGGGCTGGGCCTTCTCACGCTTGCCGCGTGCGGTTCGTCCGACTCCGACGACCAGGCCGGCGGCTCCGGCTCCGGATCCAAGACCGTGACTCTCGTCAGTCACGACTCCTTCGCCTACACCAAGGACGTACTGCAGGCGTTCGAGAAGGAGTCCGGATACAAGGTCAGGGTCCTCAAGGACGGCGACGCCGGGCAGGCCGTCAACAAGGCGATCCTCACCAAGGACAACCCGCAGGGCGACGTCTTCTTCGGCGTCGACAACACGCTGCTGTCGCGGGCGCTCGACAACGGGCTGTTCCAGTCGTACGAGGCCAAGGGCTCGGACCAGATCCTCTCGGAATACCGGGTCGACCAGGACGAGCACCGGGTCACGCCGATCGACTCCGGCGACATCTGCGTCAACTACGACAAGGCGTACTTCACCAAGAACAAGCTGACACCGCCGCAGTCCTTCGACGATCTGGTCAAGCCCGAGTACAAGAACCTGCTCGTCACCGAGAACGCGTCCACTTCCTCGCCCGGCCTCGGCTTCCTGCTCGGCACCGCCGCGAAGTACGGGGACGACGGCTGGGAGGACTACTGGAAGAAGCTCAGGGCCAACGGCGTGAAGGTCGTCGACGGCTGGGAGCAGGCCTACAACGAGGAGTTCTCCGGGTCCGCCGGCGGCAAGAAGGCCAAGGCGGACCGGCCGCTCGTCGTCTCGTACGCGTCCTCGCCGCCCGCCGAGGTCATCTACGCCGACCCGAAGCCGAAGACCGCGCCGACCGGCGTCGCGGCCGACACCTGCTTCCGGCAGGTCGAGTACGCGGGGCTGCTCAGCAACGCCGAGAACGAGAAGGGCGGCAAGGCGCTCATCGACTTCCTGGTGAGCAAGACGTTCCAGGAGGACATGCCGCTGAACATGTTCGTGTACCCGGTGGCCGAAGGTGCCAAGGTGCCCGCCGAGTTCACGAAGTACGGGCCGGCGGCCGAGGACCCCGAGACCCTCGATCCCGCCAAGATCGCCGACAACCGTGACCAGTGGGTCAAGTCGTGGGCCTCGCTCGTACTGAAGTAGAGCCGCCAGAGGTAAAGGCGCCTGAAGCAAAGCCGCGCGCGCGTTCGGGGAGCGCGGCGCGGCTCGGTCTCATGGCCGTGCCCGTCGCGTTCTTCGCGGTCTTCTTCGCCTACCCGGTCGCGGCGATCGTGGCCCGTGGGCTGAAGGTCGACGGGGCCTGGCAGTTCGGGCGGATCGGTGACGTACTCACCCAGTCCGACATCCGGCACGTGCTGTGGTTCACGACCTGGCAGGCGCTGGCCTCGACCGTGCTCACGCTGCTGATCGCGCTCCCCGGTGCGTATGTCTTCGCGCGCTTCGATTTCAGGGGCAAGCAAGTCCTGCGCGCGGTCGTGACCGTCCCGTTCGTGCTGCCCACGGTTGTCGTGGGGACCGCCTTCCTGGCGCTGCTCGGGCGGGGCGGGCTCCTCGACGAGCTGTGGGGCGTACGGCTGGACACGACCGTGTGGGCGATTCTGCTCGCGCACGTCTTCTTCAACTACGCGGTCGTCGTCCGCACGGTCGGCGGCCTCTGGTCGCAGCTCGATCCGCGCCAGGAGGAGGCCGCGCGGATGCTCGGCGCCTCGCGGTTCGCGGCCTGGCGCAGGGTGACGCTCCCGGCGCTCGCCCCCGCCGTCGCCGCCGCCGCGCTCATGGTCTTCCTCTTCACCTTCACCTCGTTCGGCGTCGTGCAGATCCTCGGCGGGCCCACCTTCTCGACCCTCGAAGTCGAGATCTACCGGCAGACCTCGGAGATCTTCGACCTCTCGACAGCCGCCGTGCTCACCATGATCCAGTTCGTGGCGGTGGGCGCGATCCTCGCCGTCCACGCCTGGACCGTGCGCCGCCGGGAGACGGCCCTGCGCCTGGTGGACGCCTCGGTGACCGCGCGCCGACCGCGCGGGGCCGGGCAGTGGGCGCTGCTCGCCGCCGTCCTCGGCACCATCGCCGTCCTGCTGGTGCTGCCGCTGGCCGTGCTGGTCGAGCGGTCGCTCGACGCCCCCGGGTTCGGCTACTACAAGGAGCTGACCAGCGGCGACGGCGGTATCTTCCTCGTGCCGCCGATCGAGGCCGTCGGCAACTCGCTGGAGTACGCCCTCGCCGCGACCGCCATCGCGCTGGTGATCGGCGGACTCGCCGCCGCGGCCCTCACCCGCCGGGACGCGGGCCGTCTCGTACGGGGCTTCGACGCCCTGCTCATGCTTCCGCTCGGCGTCTCCGCCGTGACCGTCGGCTTCGGTTTCCTCATCTCGCTCGACGAACCGCCGCTGGATCTCAGAAGCACCTGGATTCTCGTGCCGCTCGCGCAGGCGCTGGTGGGCGTGCCCTTCGTCGTACGCACCATGCTGCCCGTCCTGCGGGCGGTGGACGGACGGCTGCGCGAGGCGGCGGCGGTGCTCGGAGCCCCGCCGTGGCGGGTGTGGCGCGAGGTCGATCTGCCGATGGTGCGGCGGGCGCTGCTGATCGCGGCCGGGTTCGCCTTCGCCGTGTCGCTGGGCGAGTTCGGCGCGACCGTCTTCATCGCGCGGCCCGACAACCCGACCCTGCCCGTCGCCGTGGCCCGGCTGCTCGGTCGCGCGGGCGACCTCAACTACGGACAGGCCATGGCCCTTTCGACGATCCTGATGGTGGTGTGCGCGGTGGCGCTGCTGGTCCTCGAACGCCTTCGAACCGACCGGACGGGGGAGTTCTGACCATGCTCGAGCTTGATGGGGCGACCGTACGTTTCGGTGGGCGGGCCGTGCTCGACGGTGTCGGCCTCGATGTCGCCGAACACGAGATCGTGTGCGTCCTCGGGCCCAGCGGCAGCGGCAAGTCGACGCTGTTGAGGGTGGTCGCCGGGCTTCAGCCCCTGGACGACGGGCGGGTCTTCCTGGACGGCCGGGACCTCGACGGCGTGCCCGCGCACAAGCGGGGCCTCGGCCTGATGTTCCAGGACCACCAGCTCTTCCCGCAGCGTGACGTGGGCGGCAACGTGGCTTTCGGGCTGCGGATGCACGGGGCGGCCAAGGATCAACAGGCCGTAAGAGTACGGGAGTTGCTGGAACTGGTCGGGCTGCCCGGCTCCCACGCGCGTGCCGTCGCCTCCCTCTCCGGCGGTGAACAGCAGCGCGTCGCCCTCGCCCGTGCCCTCGCGCCCCGCCCCCGGCTGCTCATGCTCGACGAACCGCTCGGCCAGCTGGACCGTTCGCTGCGGGAGCGGCTGGTGGTCGAACTCCGGGAACTCTTCGGTGAGTTGGGTACCACCGTGCTCGCGGTCACCCACGACCAGGGCGAGGCGTTCGCGCTCGCCGACCGGGTCGTGGTGATGCGCGACGGGCGGATCGCCCAGTCCGGTACGCCACTTGAGGTGTGGCAGCGGCCGGCCGACGAGTTCGTGGCCCGCTTCCTCGGCTTCGAGAACGTGGCCGGGGCGACCGTCAGCGGGGAGGTGGCGGACACCCCGTGGGGCAAGGTGCCGGCGCCCTCGGACGCCCCGCAGGGCGAGGTCACGCTGCTGGTCAGGCCCGCGGGCGTACGGCTCGTGCCCGTGACGGAGGGGCTGCGCTGCACGGTGGCGGCGCGGACGTTCCGGGGCACCCACGTCGCCGTACAGCTGCAGCCGGAGGACGCGCCGCGCCTCGAAGCGGCGTGTGCGCTGCGGGACGCGCCGGAGACCGGGGACGAGGTCGGGGTGGCCTTCGAGGCCGCCGAAATTGTCGTGCTCGGGGGAGCTCGAGACGCCTAGGGTGCGCCTCATGACGCTACTCGGGCATGACCGCTACTGCGACGAAATCGTCGGCCAGACCGCGCTGCTGAGATCCCACCTCGCCGGAGCCGATCTCTCCGCGACCGTGCCGACCTGCCCGGACTGGACGCTGCGGCAGCTTGCCGTGCACGTGGGCGAAGCGCACCGCTGGGCCGAGCACATCGTGCGGACGAGGGCGACGAAGAACGTGCCGGTCGAGGAGGTGGCCGACTTCGACGGGCCGACAGACGGCGATCCCGCCGCCCTCGACGCCTGGCTCGCGCAGGGCGCCGAGAAGACCGCCGGGACCCTGCGCGCCGCCGGGCCCGACACCGAGGCCTGGAGCTGGGGCTGGGAACGCACGGCCGGGTTCTGGGCGCGGCGCATGACGCAGGAGACGGTGATCCACCGGGCCGACGCGGCCATCGCCGCCGGCGTGACGTACGCGGTCGCGCCGGAGCTGGCGGCCGACGCGATCGACGAGTGGCTGCAGATCGTCCGGTTCGCGCAGGAGAAGTACCCCGACGACACCGCGCAGGAACTGCGCGGAGCGGGCCGCAGCATCCACCTCCATGCCACCGACACCGACACCGACACCGACACCGGCACCGGCACCGGGGCCGGGCTGGATGCCGAGTGGCTCATCGAGTTCGACGACAAGGGCATCGGCTGGCGGCGCGGTCACGAGAAGGCGACCGTCGCGCTGCGCGGGCCGCTCACGGAGGTCATGCTCGCCTTCTACCGCCGACTCCCGCCCGACGGAGGGCGGTTGGAGGTCCTGGGGGAGCGGGAGCTGCTCGACTTCTGGCTGGAGCGGGCCACGTTCGGCTGACGCCGGGAGACGCGGGTGGCCCGCCCCCTCTGCGAGGGAACGGGCCACGTCAAGGCCGTACTCGGCGGCCGTGTACTCAGTCAGCGGCCGTAAGGCAACTCAGCCAGTCGTAAGGCGTTCTCAGCGGTCGTTCGACGCGCCACGGCGACGCAGCGCGTACACCACGGCACCGCCGGCCACGACGAGCGAGGCCGCTATACCGGCGATCGCGACGGTGTTGGAGCTCGCGCCGGTCTCGGCGAGGTTCGAGCCGCCACCCGCGGTCGACGGCGTGCTCTCCCCGGCACCGGCCGGAGCGGGCGAGGTGCTCTCCGAGGGCGTCGGGGTCGGGCTCACCGCGGACACCTCGGACGAGGAGGGCTCGTCCGAGGGCGACGGGGTCATCGGAGGCGTCGACGGCTCCGGTGACGTGCACGCCTCGGCCGGCGTGGTCAGGTTCGGCTTGATGTCCTCGTCGACCTGGTTGCCGGCCTTGACGTGGACGCGGTACGTCGCGTTCGGCTGCCAGTCCTCGGCGAAGTCGATCGTCACACCCTGGCGAGTGCCCTTGACGTCCTGGCTGCCGACGATCCTCTCGTCCGCGCCGTTCGACTCGAGGTAGACGGTGACCGTGGCCGGGACGCCCGTGGGGTCCTTGTCGGTGACGCTGATGACACCCTTGGTGCCGTCGCACTTGGCGACGGCCGAGAACTCACTGATGTCGCAGGCGAGCGCGTTACCAGCGAGGCCGAGCGTGAGCGCGGCCGAGGCGGAGGCAACGCCGAGAATGCGCACGGAGCGTGCGGTACGGCGGGATATGGACACGATTGCCCTTCACGGGATACGCAAATGAGGGGGGTGTGGGAGTGCCGTGAACAACAGCAGTCCCAGATGCCTCACAGGTTTATTGGGCCCCGTCTGTCCGTGTCAATTCACGTAGCCCTCTTGGCCGTTGGCTTTAGCTTTCGTTTGCCTGAGCCAGCCGGGCGAGCGCTTCCGGGGCGTCCTCGACGTGGTCCACCAGGGCGATCCGCGGCTCCATCGAGCGGCCCTTGGCCAGCGACTGGAGCAGGGGCCAGACCGGCAGGCGCTCCGTCCAGTGGAGGCGGTCGACCAGGACCATGGGGGTGGGCTCGCCGCGCGACTCGTAGTAGTTCGGCGTCGCGTTGTCGAAGACCTCCTGGACGGTGCCGGCGGCGCCGGGCAGGAAGACGACTCCCGCGTTCGAGCGGGCCAGCAGTCCGTCCTCGCGGGTGGCGTTGGCGAAGTACTTGGCGATGTGGGACGCGAAGGCGTTCGGCGGCTCGTGACCGTAGAACCAGGTGGGGATGCCGACGGAGGTGTTGCCCTTCGGCCAGCGGGTGCGCACGTCGAAGGCGGCGCGCGCCCAGTCGGTCACCGACGGGACGAACGACGGTGCCTTCGCGAGGAGTTCGCACGCCTCGTCCAGCATGGCGTCGCGGTACGGGGCCGCGTACGCGCCGAGGTTCGCCGCCTCCATCGCGCCGGGGCCGCCGCCCGTCGCCACCACGTATCCGGATCGGGAGAGCGCGCGGCCGAGCCGTGCCGCGCCGCCGTACGCGTCCGTCCCGCGCGCGATGGCGTGGCCGCCCATCACGCCCACCACCCGTGCCCCGCGCAGGAGTTCGTCGAGGGCGTCGGAGATCGCGTCGTCGTGGACGGAGCGCAGCATCGACGCGTAGATGTCCCCGTCGGCCTTGGTCCGCTGGAACCAGGCGTACGCGAGGGCGTCCGGCGTCTCCTCGTAGCCCTTGTCGAGCGACGCGAACAGCTCGTCGGGCCGGTAGAGGTGACCGCGGTACGGGTCGAAGGGCAGGCCGGGGAGGGGCGGGAAGACCAGTGCGCCGTCGGCACGGACCTTCGCCGCCGCGTTCTTCCGCATCGGGCAGCCCAGGAACACGGCGCCCGTGGTGTCGGTGGCCAGCAACTCCCTCGTACGGTCCGTCAGATCGACGGCCTGGACGCGGAAGCCGGCGAGGGAGCCGCGGGCCGAGACGATCGCGTCGAACTCGTCGAGCGTCTCGATCTCACGGTCGTCGTGGTGGGCCGCATGGGCGGGGCTCGTCTGCACCCGCCCATGTAAGCACGGCCGGGTCAGCCCTCGACGGCCGCCGGGTCCATCCACATGACCTCCCAGGTGTGGCCGTCCGGGTCGTCGAAGGCGCGACCGTACATCTGGCCGTAGTCCTGGGTCTCGCCGCTCGGCGAGCCGCCCGCCGCGATCGCCTTGTCGACGAGTTCGTCGACCTTCTCGCGGCTCTCGGCGCTCAGACACAGCAGCACCTCGCTGGTCTTGGTCGAGTCCGCGATCTGCTTCTTCGTGAAGTCCTGGTAGCGCTGCTTCGTCATGATCATCGCGACGATCGTGTCGCTGATCACGACGCTCGCGCAGTTCTCGTCGGAGAACTGGGGGTTGATCGCGTAGCCGAGCTCCGTGAAGAACTTCTTGGAGGTGTCGAGGTCGTTCACGGCCAGGTTCACGAAGATCATCTGCTGGTACATGTGAGGTCTCTCCCATCGGATGATGTGCTGTTCGGAGGGGTAGACCGCGAGTCCCCCGGGAAATCATCGGCGATCGCGAACTCTTTTTCGTGCGCGGAGCCAGCCATTCCTCGTATACGAAACCAGCCCCTTCGCGTACGCCGCGTCAGCCGGTCAGCGGCAGCGCCGCGAGCTCCGCCACCGCCCAGGTCAGCGGGCCGAAGACGGCGAACAGGGTGCCCGCGCGGAGTGCGGCGGCACTGCGCAGCATCGTGGCGGGCGCCCCGATCCGCAGCAGGGCCGCCGTGGTGTCGGCGCGCGCGTCCCTCGCCTCGACCGCGGCGGTCAGGAGCGTCGCGACGGCGCACCCGGCGACGAGGAATGCGCCCAGTGTGGTGAGCGGCCCCACGTCGAGGCGCGTACCGGTGTAGAGAGCGGCCATGGCGTACGCGCCCGACGCCACCGCGCTCACCACGCCGAGCGGGCGTCCGATACGGCCGGCCTCCTCCATCAGCACGCGCCCGGCGAGCAGCCGCAGCACACCCGGCCGCACCGCCTGGAGCAGCCTGCCGCACAGGTGGGTGATGCCGGGCCCGGCCAGCGCCAGCCCGACCGCGGTCAGCGCCCAGCCGACGAGCAGGCCGACGGGGCCGTCGGTGAAGCCGCCGGGCAGCGCGGCCCTTCCGAGAGTGGGGGCGGTTCGGCCGGCGTACGTCTCCACGGCCAGGCCGGCCGCCAGCACCGCCGTGCCCCAGGGGAGGCCGCTGGGGGTGGAGAGGGGAGCCGGGTACTGCGCGTCCAGGACCTGGCCGGGGAGGCGCCGGAGGCCTGGCCCGTCGGAGCCCTCAGGGGAACCGGGGTTGTCCTGGTCGCCGGAGCGTCCCTCGTGCCTTGCGTCGCCGAGTGCTCCGGAGCGGCGGGGCTCGTCGGGCGCGGCAGAGCTGTCGAGTGGCTCCGTGCGGCCATGACCGTCGTGGCCAGTGTGGTTGGTGTGTCCGGAGTGTCCGTCGGGAGTGCCGTGCGTGTCCCGCGCCCTGGAAGCACCGTCCCGCTCGGAGCGACCGGACTCGCCCGGCCCGGTGCCGTGACCGCCGGCCGCCGCGCCTCCATGTGCGCCGAAGCGGCCGTACGCGCCGAAGCCGAGGTGCTCGCCGGTGCTGCCGTACGCCCCGAAGGCGCCGAATCGGCCGGGGCGGGGCCGGGCCGTGGAGGGGCCCGGCTTTCCCCCGCGCGGGCGCAGGACCACCGCGCTCGCCACCGACGCGATGACCGGCACCAGCGTCAGCAGCGTGAGGGCGGCCGGGAGCGGCAACGGCCTGTCCGCGGCGAGGAGTTCGGCGGCGGCTCCGTCGAAGGGGAGGCCGGTCAGGTCGCCGCGCAGGTGGAGGAAGAAGAGCAGCGCGACCATCGAACCGAGCGTGCAGGACACGGCGGTGGAGATCGCCGCGAGGATCATCAGGCGGCCGGGGCCCAGGCCGATCGCCGAGAGGCCGGACCGGGGTCGGGTGGCAGGGTCGGTCCGGGCGACCGCGACCGCGAACTGCGCGGTGGCGGCGAGCGGCGCGACGCACCAGGCGAGCCGGAGCGCGGCCGCGGCGGACGCGTCCGGGTGCCCCAGCGCGTACCCCAGGGTGCACAGGAGCAGGAAGCCCGTGCCCGCCGACGCCGCCGCGACCAGGAGTCTGCGCAGCTGGACGGCGGGGCGGGCGCCGCGGGCTAGACGGAGAGCGAGCACGCGGCCCGGCCTTCCGCCTCGGTGACCGGGGGCAGGTGGACGGTGTTCACGCGCCGCCCGTCGAGCAGCGACACGGTCCGGTCGGCGAGGGCCGCGGTGTCCGTGTCGTGCGTGGCCAGGACGACGGTGATGCCGTGCGAGCGGGCCGCCGTGGTGAGCGTACGCAGTACCTGGGCGCGGTCGGCGCGGTGCAGCGGGGCGGTGGGTTCGTCGGCGAAGAGAACGGTCGGCGTGGGGGCCAGGGCGCGGGCGATGGCCACGCGTTGACGCTCGGCCTGGAGCAGGGCGTACGGGCGTTTGCGGGCGCAGCCGCCGATGTCGAGGCGATCCAGCCATTCCAGGGCGGTGGTCTTGGCCCGGCGGCGGTTGACGCCGCGCAGCATGAGTGGCAGCGCGGCGTTCTCCCAGGCGTTGAGTTCGGGCACCAGTACCGGCACCGGGTCGATCCAGCCGAATCGGTCGCGGCGCAGCCGTTCGCGGGTGAGCGGGCCCATGGTGTGCACGGGCGTGCTGTTGAACCAGACCTCGCCCTGTTGTGCCAGAAGCTGCCCGGACAGGCACTGGAGCAGGGTTGTCTTGCCGCTGCCGCGCGGGCCGCCCACCGCGAGGATCTCGCCCTCGCGGACTCCGAGCGAGACGCCGCTGAGCGCGAGCGAGCCGTTGTGCTTGACGTGCAGGGCGCGTGCCCAGAGCACGTCGTTGTCCGGCGGGGCCACCATCGCGTATACCTCGGTTCGATCAGAGATGCCGTGCTGAGTCCCCGGTACGGGGGAACGAAGGCGGAGGCATTCGGTCACGGTCCCGGTCACGCGTAGGGTGCGTCGTTGGTAGTGCGTCGCGAGAACCAAGCACGCGCTACCTCCTAGGCATTTATGCCGTCCGGGCTGGTTTCAACCCGGCTGGTGTCGATCGCGTAAGACTCGATCGTTCGCTGAGCGACCGAGCGGCGTGAACCAGGAATCCCCCTCGGCCGCGAGGGGGAGGATTCAATGGGCACGCTAGGGAGTCAGTGGCGTGAGTACAGACAGCACACGGCCCCGGGGAGCCCGTTCTCACTCGAACGGGCGCCCCGGGGCCGGTGTTGATCATCCAGACGGAACAACTGAACAGCGGAAGATCAGAGCTTCGCCCATGCCTCCGTCAGCACCTGACGGACGATCCCCTCGATCTCGTCGAAGGTCGACTGGTCGGAGATCAGCGGCGGCGACAGCTGGATGACCGGGTCACCGCGGTCGTCGGCGCGGCAGTAGAGGCCGTACTCGAAGAGCTTCTTGGAAACGAAGCCGTAGAGCACGCGCTCCGACTCCTCGTCGGTGAAGGTCTCCTTGGTGGCCTTGTCCTTCACCAGTTCGATGCCGTAGAAGAAACCATTCCCCCTGACGTCGCCGACGATCGGCAGATCGTGCAGCTTCTGGAGGGTGGTCAGGAACGCGCTCTCGTTGTCGAGCACGTGCTGGTTGAGGCCCTCGCGCTCGAACAGGTCGAGGTTGGCGACACCCACGGCCGCGGACACCGGGTGGCCGCCGAAGGTGTAGCCGTGCAGGAACGTGTTGTCGCCCTTGTAGAAGGGCTCGGCGAGGCGGTCCGAGATGATGCACGCGCCGATCGGAGAGTAGCCCGAGGTCATGCCCTTGGCGCAGGTGATCATGTCCGGTACGTAGTCGAACTTGTCGCAGGCGAACATCGTGCCGAGCCGGCCGAAGGCGCAGATGACCTCGTCCGAGACGAGCAGCACGTCGTACTGGTCGCAGATCTCCCTGACCCGCTGGAAGTAGCCGGGCGGCGGCGGGAAGCAGCCGCCCGCGTTCTGCACAGGCTCCAGGAACACGGCCGCGACCGTCTCCGGGCCCTCGAAGAGGATCTGCTGCTCGATCTGGTCGGCGGCCCAGCGGCCGAAGGCCTCGGGGTCGTCGCCGAAGAGCGGGGCGCGGTAGATGTTGGTGTTGGGGACCTTGTGGGCGCCGGGGACCAGCGGCTCGAAGGGCGCCTTCAGCGCGGGCAGGCCGGTGATGGACAGGGCACCCTGCGGGGTGCCGTGGTAGGCGACCGCGCGCGAGATGACCTTGTACTTGGTCGGCTTGCCGGTGAGCTTGAAGTACTGCTTCGCCAGCTTCCACGCGGTCTCGACGGCCTCGCCGCCGCCGGTGGTGAAGAAGACCTTGTTGAGGTCGCCCGGAGCGTAGTTCGCGAGGCGCTCGGCCAGCTCGATCGCCTTCGGGTGGGCGTAGGACCACACCGGGAAGAAGGCCAGCTCCTGCGCCTGCTTGAACGCCGTCTCGGCCAGCTCGGTGCGGCCGTGGCCCGCCTGGACCACGAAAAGACCCGCGAGACCGTCGAGGTAGCGCTTGCCCTTGTCGTCGTAGATGTAGGTGCCCTCACCCCGGACGATCGTGGGGACGGGCGCGTTCTCGTACGAGGACATGCGGGTGAAGTGCATCCACAGGTGGTCGTACGCGGTCCGGCTGAGGTCCTTCGGCTGGGTGCTCACGGCTATCGGGTTCCCCACATGTAGGTCTGCTTCTTGAGCTTCAGATAGACGAAGCTCTCGGTGGAGCGCACCGCGGGCAGGGCCCGGATGCGTTTGTTGATGACGTCCAGCAGGTGGTCGTCGTCCTCGCAGACGATCTCGGCGAGGATGTCGAACGAGCCCGCGGTCATCACCACGTACTCGACTTCCGACATGGCCGTCAGCGCGTCCGCCACCGGGTCGAGGTCGCCCTCGACGTTGATGCCCACCATCGCCTGCCTGCGGAAGCCCACGGTGAGGGGATCCGTGACGGCGACGATCTGCATCACGCCCTGGTCGAGCAGCTTCTGGACGCGCTGGCGCACGGCCGCCTCGGAGAGCCCGACGGCCTTGCCGATCGCGGCGTACGGCCTCCGGCCGTCCTCCTGGAGCTGCTCGATGATGGCGAGGGAGACAGTGTCCAGAGCGGGAGTGTTGTTCCCCGCCCTGGTCTCTGCCCTGGTCTCTCGTGAGCCCTTTGGCTCTGCGCTACGACTGGCCACGCGCTCACTGTGCATGAGGCATCAGCGGTTCCGCAAGGGATGATTGATGAAATTCGTTGTTTACGCGGCTGGCATGTGCGGATTTCGCAGTTCTGGGCCGATCGGGGGTGTTGAAAACGTGGAGCGTCGGACTAGGGTGGATGTCTCAGTGATTGGACACCTGACAGGAGGGCCGGCAGTGAGCACCGAGCTGCGTCGTCTGCGCAACTACATCGACGGAGAGTTCCGCGATGCCGCCGATGGACGGACCACAGAGGTGGTCAACCCCGCGACGGGTGAGGCCTACGCGACCGCGCCGCTGTCCGGCCAGGCCGATGTCGACGC
>NZ_JBQQCG010000136.1:0-20016 GCF_052245575.1 Streptomyces sp. 2A115
GGGTCTGGGGCGGAGCCCCAGAAGGATGGGACGGGTAGGGGCGGCGGGGGCGAAAAACCCTTGGGGCGACCCACCCGCACCCCCTTAACATCCCCCCATGCCCCGCCCCCAAGGCTTCACCTACGAACACCACTCCGACGACACCGTGACCATCACCCACAACACCCGCCCCGCAACCACCCTCCGCGGCCCCCGAGCCGCCCAGTTCCTCACGGAAGTGGAATCGGGCGACCCCCAGCTGGTCATGGCCCGCTGGACCGGAAACTACAAGCGGGGCAACGAGCGCACCGCCCGCAACCACCCCCGCAACAGCCGCTGACCCAATGACCCGATTGGCCGCCAGGTAAGGGAACGGCAAAGCGGGTCCGCTCGTTCACCGGGCATGACAGCTATGACCCCCGGCTCGAACATCCCTCTGCCCGTCACCCGCGTGACGGTGGACGTCGCCGCCCCGGTGAGGCTCGACGTATCGAGCCTGCTGCTCACCGCCGACGGCAAGGTGCGCTCCGATGACGATTTCATCTTCTACAACCAGCCGGCCGGCCCCGGCGTGACGTACCGCTCGGGCGGCGGCACGTCCCCGGACGCGATCGTGGTCGACACGACCGCCGTGCCCCCGGGCATCGAGAAGATCGTCGTCACGGCGAGCCCGGACGCCCCGGGCCAGACCTTCCAGGGTATCGAGCCGACGGCAACGATCCGCAACGCGGACGACAACGCGGTGCTGGCCACCTTCACACCCCCGCAGCTGGGCTCGGAGACGGCCCTGGTGATCGTGGAGGTGTACCTGCGCAACGGCGCATGGAAGGCCCGCGCGGTGGGCCAGGGGTACTCGAACGGCCTGGCGGGCATCGCCACGGACTTCGGTGTGTCGGTGGAGGAGCCGGCTGCCCCGGCACAGGCCGCCCCGGTCGCGCCGCCCGCGCCCACGATGCAGACGCCGGTGACACCCCCCGCCCCGCCTCTCACCACACCCTCGGCCCCGGCCGCGCCCCCGGCGGCACCGGCACCTCCGGCGCCCGGCGCCGGGAAGATCAACCTCGACAAGGGCCGGGTGAGCCTCCAGAAGAACCAGACCGTGTCCCTGGTCAAGGGCGGCCGCCCGTTCCTCTCCCAGGTCAAGATGGGCCTCGGCTGGGAGCCGGCGTTCCGGGGCAAGGACATCGACCTGGACGCGTCGGTCATCGCGTACGGGCCGAACCGCAACCACATCGACAGCTGCTACTTCGGCAAGCTCTCGATCGTGAACGGCGCGATCAAGCACTCCGGCGACAACCTCACGGGCGAGGGCGGCGGTGACGACGAGGTGATCGTCGTGGACCTCGGTCGCCTCCCCCAGGAGGTCACCGGCCTGGTCTTCACGGTGAACTCCTTCTCCGGCCAGAAGTTCACGGAGGTCGCCAAGGCCTACTGCCGCCTCCTCGACGCCGCCACGGGCGAGGAACTGGTCCGCTTCGACCTCACCGGCGCGGAGCCTCAGACCGGCGTGATGATGGCCAAGCTGATCAAGCAGTTCTCCGGAGAGTGGGAGATGACGGCCCTGGGCAACTTCGTCAAGTCCCGCACGGTCCGCGGCATGGTGAAGCCCTCGGCCCAGGCACTGTAACGGCCGCCGGCTCCCTGGCCCGTGGGCCTTCCGCGGGCCGGTGGGCGGCGGCCCGCGGCCGCCACCCACCAACCGCGGGCTCAGGATCAGAAGAGCGCGCTGTAGGCGTTCAGTGCGGGCTGCCCGCCCAGGTGGGCGTACAGCACGGTCGAGTCGGGCCCGATCTCGCCGCGCGCCACGAGATCGACCATCCCGGCCATGGACTTCCCCTCGTACACGGGGTCCGTGACCATCCCCTCGGTCCGCGCGGCGAGCCGCATCGCCTCCAGCGTGGTCTCGTCCGGGATGCCGTACGTGCCCGCGTGGTACCGATCGTCCAGCTCGACATCCGACTCGTCCAACTCCCGCTTGACGCCGATGAGTTGACCCGTGCCCTGGGCGATCCGCGCGATCTGCTCGCGGGTGCGGGCCGGCGCCGCCGACGCGTCGATCCCGAGAACCCGCCGCGGCCGCCCGCCCGCTTCCTCCAGGGCGGCGAACCCGGCGACCATGCCCGCCTGGGTCGAACCGGTGACGGAGCACACGACCACGGTGTCGAAGAAGACACCCAAGTCCTGCTCCTGCTCGGCGACTTCGTACGCCCACCCGGCGAAGCCGAGCCCGCCGAGCGGATGGTCGGAGGCGCCCGCGGGGATGGCGTACGGCTTGCCGCCCGCCTCTTCGACCTCCCGCAGCGCCTGCTCCCAGCTCTCCTTGAAGCCGATCCCGAATCCGGCCCGTACGAGCCGCACATCGGCGCCCGCGAGCCGACTGATCAGGATGTTGCCGACCTTGTCGTACACGGAGTCGGGCCACTCCACCCAACTCTCCTGCACAAGCACGCACTTGAGCCCGGCGCGGGCGGCGACGGCCGCGACCTGCCGGGTGTGGTTGGACTGCACACCGCCGATGGAGACGAGCGTGTCGCAGCCCTGCGCGAGGGCGTCGGCGACCAGGTACTCCAGCTTGCGGGTCTTGTTGCCTCCGTACGCGACACCGGAGTTGCAGTCCTCGCGCTTGGCCCAGAGGGAGGCCCCGCCGAGGTGCTGGGTGAGCCGCTCCAGCGGGTGCACGGGCGAGAAGCCGAAGAGGAGGGGGTAACGCTCGTACGAGGAAAGGGACGGGGAAACGGACGGGGAAAGGGACATGGGTCCTCCCGGGTCAGGGAACGTCGGCGAGCTCTTCCAGAGCGCGCCAGATCTCCGCGGTGACACGGACCGCGTTGTCCACGTCACCGTCCGCGCAGGCCTCGATCAGCTGCCCGTGCAGGCCGGCGGAACGGCAGTTGCCGCCCTCGCCGAAGCGGCGCCGCTCCAGGCGGCGGATGAGCGGGGTGTAGCGGGCGATGGTGGCGGCGGCCGCGCGATTGCCGCTCACCCGCACGAGGACGTCGTGCAGTTCGTCGTCGGCGCGCAGGGCGGCGTCCACGTCGCCGGTGCGGACGGCGTGCGCGAACCGCTCGTTGGCCGAACGCATCGCGTCGACGTCCGCGCCGCGCAGCCGGGGCACGGCGGTCCGTGCGGCCAGTTCGTGCATGGCCCCGACCACGGCTGCCGCGTCCCGCACCTCGGCGGCCACCACAGGAGTCACCCGCGTATAGCTCTGCGGTTTGCTCTCCAGCAGCCCCTCGTCGACGAGCCGCGCGAAGGCCTCGCGCACGGGCGCCCGGGAAAGTCCGAGCCGCTCGGCGAGCTCGGCGTCGCGCACCGCCGCACCCGGTTCGATGTCACCGGCCACGATGGCGTCCCTGATCGCTTCGTACGCCCGGTCCCTGAGCAGGGTCCGGCGCACGGGTCGTATCGCCTCCACAACTGAAATGTTAGATGTCAGAGCCGGTCCCGCACAAGGGTGTAGCCCGCACCGAAGTGCGGGCCACACCCTTACCGTCCCTCAAGCGGCCCACGGCCAGTCGGCGTCCCGTGCCGACTCCAGCAGGGGCACCATCCGGAAGGCCGCGTCCGAGAGCCCGCCGAACACATGCCTGTTTCCCTTCCCGGACGGGCCGTGGCCCGCCCGGTAGCCCGCCAGGTTCCATGTGTAGACCGGGACGTGCGCCGGAACCTGCTCGGTCGGGTCGCCGTAGTGGCTGTACGTGGCCTGCTCGTCCGTCACGATCAGCACACGGTCGTGCTTCTTGTAGTGCCGGCGCACGGCCTCGGTGGTGTCGGTGCCACCGAGGTCGCCGAACCGCTCCAGCACCTTCAGTACGGACTCGCCCTTGCGGAACTTCACCCGTGCGCTGCTCGTGCCGAACTCCACCAGATCCGCGTCGGCCGCCCGCAGCGCGAGCGCCGTGCCGAAGATCGCCGCCGCGTCGGCCCGGTTGAGCTCCGAGCGGTCGGACATGCGGGAGTAGAACATCGAGCCCGAGCGGTCGACGAGCACCAGCGTCCGGCCGGGCAGCGCGGGCACGTTGGCCAGCGAGTGACCGAGCGCCTGCTCCAGCGGGTACGACCAGCGCAGCGACGGCGCGTGCTGGTACGCGGCGAGGTAGCGGAACGGGAACTGCCGCGAGCGCGCCACCTCCGCCGGGTCGCTGATCTTCGTGGCGACCTGTGCCGCCACCTCGTCCGAGACCCCCGCCTCGTCGAAGTTCCGCAGGTTGCGAGTCAATGCCATCCCGCCCATGGACGGGATCACGGCCTCCCAGGCCGCCTTGTCCATCGGCCCCTGCAGCCAGCCGGCCAGCGCCTCCCAGGTGATGCCCGCCGCCGCGAGCCGCTCGGCTCCGTCCGCCGCGGTCACGACGGCCCGCCGCTCCGCGACCGGCAGGGCCATCAGCTCGCGGTGCGCGGTGAGCACCCGGTTCGACGCGGGCGGCTCGGCGGTGTCCGGGTTGTGCCGGCGGTCGAGTGCGTACCGGAACAGCTCGCCCTGCCACGGCTTGTCCGGGTCCGGAGCCGCGTGCACGAGGTTGAGGATGTCGCCGAAGCGGTAGCCCTTGGACGCCGTGTCGTACTTCAGCAGCGACTTGCCGCTGTAGAGCCGGCGTACGGCGTCGGCGATGCCCCGCTTGACGGGCTTGGGCACGTTGCGGCCGTACAGCGCGGTCCAGTACGCGAGCAGCTCGCCGGGCTCGTCCGGGCGCCGCAGCACGGAGGCGACGACCTGCCGGTTCGGCGGGCCGTCCGTGGCACCCGCGTCGAGGCGCGCCTTGACGTACTCGGCGGCGCCCACGATCGACGCGGTCCGCATGTTGCCCTCGCCGCGCAGCCAGTGGAGCAGGTCCGCGGTCCACGACGGGTCACTGACGGCGAGCCGACGGACGAGTGCCGCGAACCGGTCGTCACGGGCGGCGCCGGTCTCGTAGAAGGTCTTCTGCGCGACGAAGTTCGCGATCGACAGCAGAAAGAGCTCGGAGCGCGGGTCCCGCTCCTGACCGCGGCCGCCCTCGTACGTACGCAGAACGCGTCCGGTCGACGTCACACGCGAAGTGCCCTGGGCCTTCGCGGACTTGGTGTTGAATCGCGCCATGATGAATTCCCCCGAATTCGTTCGCATTTCGGAGGGAGGCGCAGCAAAAGGAGCGTGCCCGAGGTCAGGGGTCGGCGACGGGCTTATCACTTGACGCGTCTTTCCAGTTCCGCCACATCGGCCGAAGCCGACGACGGGGTTCGAACCCGCACGGTTTCCCATCAAGTCCCGAAGTATCCGCTGCCTGCGCACCGGGCACACACCATTTGCTGCGCCTCCCGAGATCAAATCGGCGGCGGCCTGGATTCTTTGGAAGAGAAGTAGCCGCAGCCGGCGCACCGGGAGGTGCATGAAGTTGTGGTGTCCAGAGTTCAAGGCCGGCGGAACCGACGTAGGTGCTCTAACCCCTGAGCTACACCGGCGCGTTGTACCGGTGGCGGGACTCGAACCCGCGGCCGCCCCATTATCAGTGGAAGTAGGTCCTGCCTTCGCACCTGGACGTTCATTACTCTAGGAGGCGACCGCGGGGTGAGCGAGCGAATTAATTACCGTGCGGCGGCGGGTGGTTCAGCCGCGCATCTGGCGCTGCCAGGGACCGGTGATCGCGAGCAGGATGCCCGGCTTCTGGATATTGGCGTACAGCGTCTTTCCGTCGGGCGAGAAGGTGACACCGGCGAACTCGCTGTACTCCGGCTCCTCTTCGGTGCCGACGTTGAGGTCGTTGCGGGCGATGGGGTACGTGCGGCCGCTGTCGGTCGCGCCGAACAGGTGCGAGATGCCCTCGCCGTCCTCGGCGAGGACGAGGCCGCCGTAGGGGGAGACGGTGATGTTGTCGGGGCCGTCGAAGGCGCCGTCGACAGACGGGTCGGGGTTCACGCCGAGGAGGACCTTCAGGGTCAGCGTGCGGCGCTTGGGGTCGTAGAACCAGACCTGGCCGTCGTGCTCGGCGCCGGGGCTCTCGTCACGGGCGTACGAGGAGACGATGTACGCGCCGCCGTCGCCCCACCACATGCCCTCGAGCTTGCGGGCGCGGGTGATCTCGCCGGTGTCGAACTGCTCGCGCACGGCGACCGTCTTGGCGTCGCGGTCGGGCACCTCGACCCAGTCGACGCCGTACACGGTGCCTATCTTCGTGGCGCGGGACAGGTCGTCGACGTAACGGCCGCCGGAGTCATAGCACTTGGGGGCCTGGAGGACACCCGCGTCGTCGGCGAGGGTACGGAACTTGCCGCGGCCGTGGGTGAAGCCCTGCGGCGGGACCCAGCGGAAGAACAGGCCGTTGGGGTCGGAGTCGTCCTCGGTGAGGTAGGCGTGACCGCGCTTGGGGTCGATGACGACCGCCTCGTGGTCGTAACGCCCGAAGAACTTCAGGGGCTTGGGGTTCCGGTTGGCACGGCGGTCGGCGGGGTCGACCTCGAAGACGTAGCCGTGGTCCTTGGTCATGCCGTTCTCGCCGGCCCGGTCGGAGTTCTCCTCGCAGGTGAGCCAGGTGCCCCAAGGGGTGCTGCCGCCCGCGCAGTTGGTGGAGGTGCCTGCGATGCCGACCCACTCGGCGACCGCACCGCCCGGGCGGACCTCGACGACCGTGCAGCCGCCGGACGCGGCCGGGTCGTAGACGAGGCCCTCGGCCAGCGGCACCGGGTACGTCCACTTGGAGCGGGGACCCTTGAGCTCGTGGTTGTTGACCAGCAGGGTCGTGCCGCGCGGACCCGCGAAGGCGGCCGTGCCGTCGTGGTTGGACGGGGTGCTCTCGCCGGACTCCAGCTTGGTCTTCCCGCTGTAGGTGATGACGCGGTACGAGAACCCGGCGGGCAGCGCGAGGATGCCCTTGGGGTCGGCCAGGAGCGGACCGTAGCCGACGGCTCCGCCGTGCCGCTCGGCGTCGTCACCCGTGGTCTCGGTGTCCTGGGACGCCAGGGCGCCCGGCGCGGTGGCCAAGGCGCCGACGCTGCCGATCAGGGCGACACCGGCACCGGTGACCGCGGATCGTCTGGCGAAGTCCCTGCGGGTGAGCGACATGCTGATCTCCTGAGGCGGGGGAGTGTGACCGTGACGCGGGGGGCGGCGGACCCTGCTTTCGGCCACACCGTCCCTCCCGCGACTGAACGCCGGTTGAACGCGGGCCGACGTTCCAGGGCCTGCTTGCGTGAATCCGGCCCGCCGGCGTGAATCCGGGCCAGTTCCGCCCCTCCGGACCGACGACACCCCATACAGCCCAACAACCCTCGCACCGAACTACTGGTCGGAATAATCTCCATACAACGACCCGCACAGCCCATGGGAGGCGAGCCGGAGTGGACGCACGTCAGGCACGCCGTCGCCATGAGGACCGGCTGATGACGCTGGCCAATGTCACCGGGGTCGGCAGCGGCCGGGACGAGGACTCCGGCGAGGACGTGATCGTCGTCTTCGTCGCCCACAAGGTGCCCCGCGACCGGCTGCGCCCCGAGGACGTGATCCCTGACGAGCTGGAGGGCGTACCCGTACGCGTGCTCTCGATCGGCGAGGACGAGGAGGAGGGCGAAGGCGAGGGCGAGGGCGAGGGCGAGGAGGACGCGGGGAACAAGGAGGAGGCAGGGCACGAGGACGAGGCGGGCGACGAGTCCGCGTCGGAGAGCGACTGACCCCCGTTCCCTCTCCCCGTCACCCAGGAGTGGATCCCCGCCCGCTCAACCCGCTCAACCCCCTTGCTGCGACCGCGCCTTGAACGCCGCCTTACGAGCCTCCTTGGCCACCTTCTTGTCAGGATGCAGTCGCCCCATGGCCTCCAGGACATCCGGCGTGGCCGGGTGGTCGACGCGCCAGGCCGCGGCGAAGAAACTGCCGTGCTGCGCCGCCAGCCCCTCCACGAGAGCCTGCAGCTCCGCCGAGTTGCCCTCGGCGGCGAGCTGCGCGGCGATCGTGTCGACGGTCAGCCAGAAGACCATGTCCTCGGACGGCGCGGGTACGTCCGGGGCGCCCCGCTCGGTGAGCCAGACCCGTGCGAGGCCGCCCAGCTCGGGATCGTCGAGCACCTCACGGAGTGCCGGCGAGGCCTCCGTGCCGACCAGCGACAGGGCCTGCTGGCAGAGCAGCCGCCGCAGCGGCGCCCCCACGTCGGAGCCGCGGGCCGCGGCGAGCAACTCCCGCGCGGCGGCGAGGGGTTCGCGCCGGGCGAGCCACTGCTCGGTCTCGGCCTGCGCGGCCGCCGGCGGAAACGCGGACGTGCCGTCGAGCAGTACGTCCGCGCCCTTGTCCGCGAGGTCCCCCACCGCGGGCGCGGTGAACCCGGCCTCCAGCAGCCGTGCCCGGATCCCGTACAGCCCGAGCGGGGTCAGCCGCACCAGCCCGTACCGCGCGACGTCGGCCTCGTCGACCGGTGCCGCGGGCTCCTCGTCGGCGTCGGCCATCAGCGCCTCGTCGACGGGCTGGAAGTCGACGAGCCCGACCGGCTCCAGGAGCCGGAACTGGTCGTCGAGCCGCATCATCGCGTCCGACACCTGCTCCAGGACGTCGTTGGTGGGCTCCCCCATGTTGTCGGGCACGATCATCGAGGCGGCGAGCGCCGGCAGCGGCACCGGCCCCTCGCCGGGTCCGTCCTCGCTGGCGGTCAGCAGGTAGAGGTTGCCGAGGACTCCGTCGAGGAACTCGGCCTCCGCCTCGGGGTCCCAGTCCAGTGCGGAGAAGTCGATGTCGCCGCCCTCGTCCATGGCGCCCACGATGTCGTCGAGGTCGGGCACGCTCGCGTCCGCGAGGACCGTCTCCAGCGCGCCGAGCCAGAGTCCCAGTACGTCCTGTGGTGCCCCGGAGACGACGAGTCCCAGGTCAGCGCCCGTGGCGACGGTGCCCTCCTCCTCGTCCACGATCTCGACGAGCCCGGTGTCCACGGCCACTCGCCAGGCCTCGCTCGCGAAGGCCGCGGCGTCCTCGTCCTCGAGACCGAGTTCCGCGGCCGCCCCCGGCAGTTGCTCCTCGACGAGTTCGCCACCGGCCCCGACGCGGGTGTCCGGACCGGCCCAGCGGGCGAGCCGCACGGCACGGGAGAGGAGCGGCGTGGCGAGTGCGTCCCGCGCGAGCTCCGCTTCGGAGTGCAGGCGCACCGGCGGCAGGGGGGAGCTGTCTGACATCGGTTGGTTCTCCTAGGACGAACATTCGGGCGTACATTCCGGATGTACCTGACGTGCAGGTGGTCCATGGGCCGTCCGGGAAACGCTCGCCGGCCGCCCCGGTGAATGCAGCCTCAGCCTAGACGGATTTGGCCCCATGCCGCCTGGTTCATGAACCTGTCAGAAGTCTTAACCCGGGAAACCTTGACAACTACCCCGGCCAGACACGAGATTTACGCGCGTAGAAACCCACGGGTAATCCCCCGTACCGGCTTCTACACACGTCACCAACCGCCTCACCGGTTGCGCCTCCCCCACTGCTTACCGCTCCACCCTCGTCCCGGCGCCCACGCACGTCCCCGGAGGGATCCCGTTGCCGAGCAAGTCTTCGAAGCGCATAGCCGCGCTCACCGTCGCCGCCGTCTGTTCCACCGTCTCCGCCGTGGTGCTCACCGCACCCGCCGAAGCGGACACGGTGGCCATCCATGACGTTCAGGGCCCCACCCGGACGTCCCCGCTCGCGGGCCAGCAGGTCACGGACGTGACCGGCATCGTCACGGGCGTGCGGACCTACGGTTCGTCCCGGGGCTTCTGGATCCAGGGCCCGTCCGCTGACGACAACCCGGCCACCAGTGAAGGCGTCTTCGTCTTCACCGGTTCCACGCCGACGGTCACCGTCGGTGACTCGGTCACCGTCGCGGGCACGGTCGCGGAGTTCGTACCGGGCGGCGCCTCGTCCGGCAACCAGTCGATCACCGAGATCACCAAGCCGACGGTGACGGTGGTGTCGAGCGGGAACGCGCTCCCGGCGGCCACGGTCGTCAACAGCCGTTCCGTACCGGCCGCTTACACGCCCGGCGGCGACAGCGCGGCGAGCGGCTCCGTCAACGGCCTCGCGCTGCAGCCGAGGAAGTACGCCCTCGACTACTACGAGTCGCTGGAGGGCATGAACGTCTCGATCGGCTCGTCCCGTGTGGTCACCGCGACCGACCCGTTCTCCGAGCTCTGGGTGACGGTGAAGCCGTACGAGAACGCGAACCGCCGCGGCGGCACCGTCTACGGCGCGTACACCTCGCAGAACACCGGCCGGCTGCAGATCCAGTCGCTGATCCCGACCGCCACGCAGCCGTTCCCGAAGGCGAACGTCGGCGACACCCTGAAGGGCACCACCGAGGGCCCGCTCGACTACAACCAGTTCGGGGGCTACACGCTGACCGCCCGCACCCTGGGCACGGTCGAGGCCGGCGGCCTGAAGCGCGAGACGGCCCGCGAGCAGTCGCGGGGCGAGCTGGCGGTGGCGACGTACAACGTCGAGAACCTCGACCCGACGGACGGCTCCTTCGCCGACCACGCGGCCGCGATCGTCGACAACCTGCAGTCGCCCGACATCGTGTCCCTGGAGGAGATCCAGGACAACAACGGCTCGAAGAACGACGGCACGGTAGCCGCCGACCAGACGATGCAGAAGCTTGTCGACGCGATCACGGCAGCGGGCGGCCCGGCGTACGCGTGGCGGTCCATCGACCCGGTGAACCTCGCGGACGGCGGCGAGCCGGGCGGCAACATCCGCCAGGTGTTCCTCTACAACCCGGCCCGTGTCTCCTTCGTCGACCGCGCGGGCGGCGACGCCGCGACCGCCGCGGGCGTCACGAAGGTGAACGGCAAGGCGCAGCTGACGGTCTCCCCGGGCCGTATCGACCCGGCGAACGACGCCTGGAAGAACAGCCGCAAGCCGCTCGCGGGCGAGTTCCTCTTCCGCGGCAAGTCGGTCTTCGTGATCGCGAACCACTTCGCGTCGAAGGGCGGCGACCAGGCGTTGCACTCGCAGTTCCAGCCGCCGACTCGCAGCTCGGAGACCCAGCGCCACCTCCAGGCGACCGCCGTGAACGCCTTCGTCAAGGACATCCTGGCGAAGCAGAGGAGCGCGCACGTCGTCACGCTCGGCGACATCAACGACTTCGAGTTCTCGGAGACGACGAAGCTGCTGGAGGCCGACGGCGCCCTCTGGTCGGCCATCAAGTCCCTGCCGAAGAGCGAGCGTTACAGCTACGACTTCCAGGGCAACAGCCAGGTCCTCGACCAGATCCTGATCAGCCCGTCGATCCGCAAGGACTGCGACTACACGTACGACAGCGTGCACATCAACTCGGAGTTCAACGACCAGATCAGCGACCACGACCCGCAGGTGCTGCGGTTCCGGCCGTAGTTACTCCGGTACGTCACTGAGGCTGTACGTGACTGAGCCCGGCCCTCGTCGAAGGGCCGGGCTCAGTCACGTCCTCAGGAGCTGAAGGTCTCGTTCAGCCAGCCCTGCCAGGCGAGTTCGTTCCGCTTGGCGTCGGCTCCGGGCGCGAAGTCGTGGATGCTCATGCCGACCGGGGCTCCCCAGTGGTTGCGCCCGAAGAAGCGGATGAGCGCGTCGTCCGTGCGCAGCCCGACGAAGTAGGGGTTGTGGAAGTCGACCACGGCGTCGAGGAGTTGGCCCTCGGGGCCCCTGGCCTGGACGCGCGCGCCCTCGGCGGTGTCGTCCGGGAGGCCGAGCGCGCGAACGACGGCGGCGAAGGCGTCGGACGCCTTGGAGGCGTCGGGTCCGTCGAACGCGGCGAAGGCGACCGGGCGGGTCGCGAACCGCGTCAGATACTCGCGCAGGGTGTGCAGGTAGAAGTCCGTGTGCTTGGCCGCTCCGTCGTACTGGTTGTCCCAGTCGTCGACGAAGATCCCACTGTGCACGTACCGCACCCAGGCGCGCCGGCCGTCGTCGCGCGGCTCGACGGTGTAGTCGAGCTGGTTGAGGGTCTGCTCGGAGATGCCCTCGACGTCCTCGACACGGTTGGTGTACCGATGCGGCGGGTCCCAGGTGGTGATCGTGGATCCGAAGGGACCCGTGCCGCCCTCGCGCGGCTCGGGGGCCTCCATCGGCCACAGCCAGCCGCCGGTGCCATTGGTGATGGCCTCCCACACCTGTTCCGGCGTGGCGTCGACCTCGAACTCGCGGGCGATCTCGAATTCCTTGGACATGGTGTGCTCCTGCGCGTCAAATGGGCGTGT
The DNA here is from genome assembly GCF_052245575.1 of Streptomyces sp. 2A115. Lineage (NCBI taxonomy): Bacteria > Bacillati > Actinomycetota > Actinomycetes > Kitasatosporales > Streptomycetaceae > Streptomyces > Streptomyces sp. 2A115. The sequence continues at coordinate 12,133 of NZ_JBQQCG010000136.1, forward strand.
CATTCGGTGAGTTCGGCCACCGCTGAGGGTGTCTCGGGTTTGACCGTGGGATGGACGGCGAGGACGATCCGGTGGTCGCGGCCGCCCTCGGCACCGGCGGCGTCGTACTTGCGGATCAGGCCGCTGACGCCCGCCGTCAGTTCCTCGATGAACGCGGCCCGGTCGGCGGCCGTGGCGAAGCGCACCTCGCCGTCGAGCGCGTACGTCGCCAGTCGCTTGCGGGCCTTCGTGGCACCCGTGATGAGCGAGCCGACGTCCCGGACGAGCCGGGCTCCGAGCGCGAGCAGCCAGCGGGCCGAGAGCTGGTCCCGGAAGCGGTCGGGGTCGGGCTGCACGGAGGCGAGCGCGAGCGGCGAGATGACGTACGACGCGGCCGTGGCCCGCATCAGCCGCTCGGTGACATTGCCCTTGCGACGCTCGCCCGCGAGCTCGACCAGGCCGTGCCGCTCCAGCGCCTTGAGGTGGTAGTTCACCTTCTGCCTGGGCAGTCCGACCTTGCCGGCCAGCATGGCGGCCGACGCGGGGCCGACCGCCAGCTCGGCCAGCAGCCGGCTCCTTATGGGGTCCAGCGAGACGGCGGCTGCCGCCGGGTCCTCGATCACGGTCACGTCCAACATGACTCCACCGTCTCACCGAAAACTTTTTTTGTCCAGAAGGCTGAAGTTGTCGGTGAGATTGTCGGTGACAGTTGTCGACTAGGAGTCGCCCTACCAGGTCGACCCCACGCTCACTCGGGGACGAGACCCAAGGCGTACGAGTAGCGGCTGACGCCTTCCGTGGACTGCTTCAGTCCGGGATACGTCTGTACGCGCTCCCACTGCGGCGTACTCGATCCGACGCCGCTGCCCGGCGCCGCCATCGCGTCGATATGCGCCTGGGCGCTCTCCCACTCGGCGTAGTTGAGGACCTTCGTGCCGTCGGTGCTCAGGTGGAAGTGGGCGGAGATCCCACCCGGACGCGGATTCGGCTCGCTCTCCAGAGCCTCGAACACCGCGTCCACCCAGGCCCGCTGCCGGTCGGGGTCCGGTCCTTCGAACTCGATCTCGACGATCACAATGCATCCCGGCCCCCGGGTGTCGGCCTCCCGCGCGGCACTGCGGTACCGCCGGTACCGGCCGAGCCCCACCCGCTCGATCCCGGGCACGGCCACGTCGATCTCGTCCACCCGCTCCTGCCGGTGGACCTTCAGGAACGCCTCGTACTCCTGCTCGCTTCTCCACTGCGAGTGGTGCAGCAGGGTCGTGCCGTCGTGCCCGGTGTAGACGTAGTAGCCGAGCAGCCCCTCGCTCGGCCACGGCCTGCTCTCCCAGGTGGCGGCGATCGCCTCGACCGTCGCCTTCTGCCGCTCCGGGGTTCCCACCCGCCATGTGCTGAAGAACGGGGCTCCGACCCCGGGACGGGTCAGTTCGGGGTGCGCATCGGTACGACGGGTCATCACAACCTCCAGTGATCACTGCTCAACACGTGCGACATCCACCCTCCGACCTCAACTGAGCTTCAGGTCAAGCCAGACGTACGCGCCCGCCCAGGGTTCGCCCCCTCATTCGGGGAACTCGCCGGGCCATGGAAGAGAACCGGCCGTTGAACCGGCCTCTCTCGGAGAAGGACAGTCCCACCGAGTTGCCCAAGCGCTCCTGGTGGGCGGTGGTGCGGCGCACGGCGAAGGAGTTCCAGGACGACGAACTCTCCGACCGTGCCGCCGCGTTGACGTATTACGGCGTCCTGTCCCTGTTCCCCGCGATCCTGGTCCTGGTGTCGCTGCTTGGCCTGGTCGGCGACAACGTCACGGACAGGCTGCTCGACAACGTCGAGGACCTCGCCCCGGGCCCGTCCCGCGACATCCTGCGCGACGCGGTGGTCCAGCTGAGCGACAGCGGCGGCACGGGCGGGGTGCTGGCGATCGTCGGTCTCCTCGCGGCCGTCTGGTCCGCGTCGGGCTATGTCGCCGCGTTCATCCGCACCTCGAACGCCGTGTACGACCTCCCGGAGGGCCGCCCGGTCTGGAAGCTCACCCCGCTGCGGCTCGCCCTGACGGTCGTCCTCATGCTGATGCTCGCCGCGAGCGCGCTCATCGTGGTGTTCACGGGCCCGCTGGCCGAGCGCGCGGGCACGGCGATCGGCCTGGGCGACGCCACGATCACGGCGTGGAACATCGCCAAGTGGCCTGTCCTGGTGCTGCTGGTCGTCCTGATGATCGCCCTGCTCTACTGGGCGGCCCCCAACGTCCGCGGCCGCGGCTTCCGCTGGGTGAGTCCCGGCAGCCTGCTCGCCGCGCTGATCTGGCTGCTGGCCTCGGCGGGGTTCGCGGTGTACGCCGCCAACTTCGGCTCTTACAACAAGACGTACGGCACCCTCGCGGGCGCCATCGTCTTCCTGGTCTGGCTCTGGCTCACCAACCTGGCGATCCTGCTCGGCCTGGAGTTCGACGCGGAGCTCGCGCGCGAGCGGGCGATCACGGACGGGCTTCCGGCGACCGAGGAGCCGTACGTGGAGCCGAGGGACATCCGGAAGTGGCCCGCACGCCTGCGCACATCGTGGACTCGGACCCACCATCCGACGACCCGCCCGACGAGCGGCGGGCCCGACTAGCGGCGGGCCCGACTAGCGACGCCGCCCAGCACAACACACAGCGCGGCGGGGCCGACCGGTGGACAGTCGGCCCCGCCGCGCTCGGCGATGACACCGGCCCGCGCTCGGCGGTGAGCAGTGCGCGTGCCCGGTGTCGGCGCCCCGTGTCAGCGGCGTCCGTTGTGTCGCTCAGCGGTGCTCAACGGTGTCCGCTGTGCCGCCGCCGGCGCACCACCTCCGCCGCGACCAACGCTCCCGCTCCGGCGATCAGCACGGGCCGGGGGTGCCGCAGCCCGGCCTGCACGATCGTGGTCGTGGCGGTACGCACGGGCGGGGGCACTCGGTCCTGGACGACATGCCCGGCCCGCGTCGCCTTGCTCTGCACGACGTGCCCGGTCTGAGTCACCTTGCCCTGGACCACATGCCCCGCCTCCACGGCCTTCCCCTGCACGACGTGCCCGGCCTCCACGGCCTTGTCCTGCACGACGTGCCCGGCGTGGGCCGCCTTGCCCTGGACCGTGTGCCCGGCTTCGGAGGCCTTCCCCTTCAGCTCGGCGCCCCGGGCCCGCGCACGGGCCCGAACATCGGTCTTGGCGGACAACTCCTCGACGGTGTCCCCGAGTTGCTCCCGGGTCTCCTCGATCTGCCGCCGCAACTCCTCCGGCCCCTTGGCTCCGCCGCCGGCCTGCGCGGTCTCGGCGGTCTCGGCGGCCTCGGCGGCCTCGGCGGCGGAGCCAGTGGCCCCGGCGCCCTTCTTGTCCTTCATCGATGCGCCCTTCCCTTGATCTCCTCCACGTCGGCCCGGACGCTGCCGAGCGTCTCCTCCGGCAGCGGCGGAGCGGCACGGCCGAGCTGCGAACGGCCGGTCTTGGCCAGCACGCCCGCGACCACGAAGAGCACGGCCGTGACAATGAGTGCCGACGCCCACACGGCCAGCACCAGGGAGAGCGCGGCCACGGCGGTGGCGGACAGGGCCATCAGCCCCACATACGCGATGGCACCGGCCGCGCCGAGCAGCCCGCCGCCGCGCCCCGCGCGCCGCCCCTTCTGCGCCAACTCCTCCTTCGCGAGCCGCACTTCCTGTCGTACGAGTTCGGAGAGCTGTTCGGTGGCCTGTCCGACGAGTTCCCCCACCGAGTGCCGCTCGTCCGGCCGCCGTTCCATGGTCCCGGTCACGGCGTCCCGCCTCCCTTCGTCTCGGGACATCCGGGTACCCTGCCGGGCCGCCGCTACCCCTGCCCGGCCCCGCGACCGCAGGGGGCTTCTGATGGACCTCCGTGGAAGAAGGAGGGGCGTTCGGTGCGTGCTCTCGGCGTGCCGGGCGGAAGTCCTCGCTGGGGGTCCCCCCGCGCGAGCGAAGCCGAGCGTGGTGGAGGAGCTACTTGGGCTTTCGTCCGGTGCGGCGAGTGGGGGCACCTCCCACGCCCTTATGGCTGTGGGGGCGTGCCGGGCGTCGCGACGCCGCGGAGGTCCATCAGAAGCCCCCTAGCCGACCCAGCTGGCTCTGGAACCAGTCGAGCCGGGCCTGCAGCAGCGCCGCCTCGGCGACGAGCTCGGACACCCCGAGCCCCTCGGACACTCCAGCGCCGTCCGCCGGCCCGGCACCGCCTCCGGCCCGCACCCGCAGCCCTTCCCCGCCCAGCCGCGCGAAGGTCGCCAGGGACACGGCCGTACGACGACGTACGCAGCCGGCGCAGGCGGCCGCGAGGCCTCGCCAGCCGGGTCTGCCCCACCCCGCGTCGGCCAGTGCCACGGCGACCGCGCCGCACGCGCAGGGACCGACCGTGGCGGTACGCACCCGCTGCCGCGCGTACCGGAAGCCCTGCTCGAAACGGATGTACGCGCCGAGGACCGTGACTTCGAGGAGTACGGCGGCCCGGTGCTCGGCGGTGCACAGCATCGCCTCCGCCGCCGTGCGGTCGTGCACGCAGTGGAAGCCGCAGTCGCAGCGGCGGTGCGGTGCCCGGTGCCGCAGACCGTAGACGCAGCGCGCCTCGTCCAGCACCCCGTACGGCAGCGCGCCGCCCAGCGACACACCGGTGAACCCGGCCCGCGTGCCGTCCTGGGACAGCATCGGGTGGGCGATCTTGAATCCGGTCGGCGGCTCCGCCGGACGTTCCTCGGGGAGCCGCACCCTCATCGCGCGACCGGAACCTCTTCGGCAACCTCTTCGACCGCCGACTCCAACTCCTCGATCCCTTCGGGGAGTCGGAGCTCTTCCTCCGCCACGCGCGGCTGCTCCTCCGCGACTCCGGTGGCGAGCGCCTTACCCAGCCTCATAACGCCTCCCGTGACCGATCATGACCAACTACCGTCCTCGCCATGGTGACTCAAACGGGGGCGAGTGCCTAGAGCGCCCCCAGAGAGAGACGCCGTAGTAATCCTTAATAGTATGGAGAAGAAGAATTAAGTAGAGCTTCTTGGTCGGGGTGCCGACACTACCCCCATGACTCCATCAACCACTTCACCCCACCCCGGTACCGGCACCCGCACTTCTCCCTTCGGCCGCGCCCTCTGCGCGATGGTGACGCCCTTCACCGACGAGGGGCTGCTCGACCTGGACGGTGCGCAGCGGCTGGCCGAGCGGCTGGTCTCCGAGGGCTGCGACGGGCTGGTGCTGTCCGGGACGACCGGGGAGTCCCCGACCACGACGGACGCTGAGAAGGCCGCGCTCGTGCGGGCGGTGGCCGAGGCGGTCGGGGACCGTGCCGCGGTCGTGGCGGGCATCGGGACCGCCGACACCCGCCACACCGCCGAGCTCGCGCTGGAGGCCGAAAAGGCGGGCGCCGACGGCCTGTTGGTGGTCACGCCGTACTACAGCAGGCCTCCGCAGGACGCCGTCGAGGCGCACTTCCGGGCGATCGCGGACGCCTCCGGGCTGCCGCTCGCGCTGTACGACATCCCGGGCCGCACCGGCACCCGCATCGAGCCGGAGACGATGCTGCGGCTCGCGGAGCATCCGCGGATCGTGGCGGTGAAGGACTGCGCGTATGACCTGCTCGGCACCCAGAAGGTCATCGCCCGAACGGACTTGGCGTACTACACGGGTTGCGACGAGTACGTACTGGCCCTGTACGCGGTGGGCGGCGCGGGATACATCAGCACGGTGGCGAACGTCGTGCCCCGCCAACTCCGCGGAATCCTGGACGCGTTCGACGCCGGAGACACCATCGGAGCCGCCCGACGCCAGCAACGGGCCATCGCCCTCGTCGAGTTGATGATGGCGTCGGACCTGCCCGGCACGGTCACCGCGAAGGCGCTGCTCGGCGCCCTCGGCCTGCCCGCGGGACCGGTCCGGGCGCCGCTGCGGCCCGCCGACCGGGAGACGGTCGACGGGCTGCTGGCGGTGTACGACGAACTGGTCAGCGCGTGCTGAACTCTGGGATCCAGCGGCCCGGGTAGTCGGCGCTCGCCTTGCGGAAGTCGCTCAGCGGTACCACCTGGTTGGTGCCCATCGTCACCAACAGCAACTGGTTGCGGAACTCCCCTGTGCCGCTGCACCTCTCGGGGTCGCAGCCCCAGGCGATGAGCCGCTTGTCGTCTGCCCAGGCGAGGAGCTGCTGTGCCGGCAGTTTGGCGACGCGCTCCCCGGTCTTCGCGTCGTTGACCGCGACGGCGATCTCGCCGCCACTCCCCGCGAAGTCCCCCGCCGCGAGCTTCCCGTCCGGCGAGAGGCCCCCCTCGGAGTAGGTGAGGAACTTCTCGCCTTCGGGCACGTCGGTCTCCTGGCCCTCAAGGTCGTAGTACTCACGGAACGGCTTCGTCACGGTGTTCGAGTAGACGAGCTTGCCGTCATGGCTCCAGCCGAAGTCCTCGCGGGCGTTGCCGAACCAGCCGGACTCGTCCGCCTTTGCGGGTGCCTTGTGCCAGTCCGCCTTGCCCGAGTCCAGGTCCACGACGGCGAACCCGGTCCGGCTCTGCACGGGTCCTGGAACTTCCTTGCCGTTGACGCTCCACTTGTGGTCGACGAACTCGCGGTCGGGGTTCTTGCCGTAGGTCGTGGCGACGAGCTTCTTGCCGTCCGGCGAGAAGGAGACTGCCGCGACGCCCCGGTCCATCGGGATCCAGCGCTCCACCTTGCCGCTGATCATGTCGAGCAGCCCGATGCGCTTGGCGGGCAGCTCGCCCTCCAGCACGGCGGCGGTGCGTGTGCCCGGCGCGACGTCCAGGAAGGCCCACTTGACCTTCTCGTACTTGCCCGTCTTCTGGTCGAGGAGCCCGTACGTACGGGTGCGGACCACGTCGCCGCCCGGCTGCTTGACGTTCTTGTAGACCGAGAAGGCAGCCAGCACCGTGTCCCCCGCCGCGATCAGGTCCTTCGGCGGCGACTGGTTGGGGTGCCCGATGATGTCGCTGTTGTTCGTCCGGCTCGCGGGCCGGACATCGTCCCCGCCGCCGTTCAGCAGCGGGACGGTCACCGCGGCGACCACAGCGGCGGTGACGGCCGCGGTGCACGCGATCGTACGGGTCCGCCGGCGCCGCCGGACGGCCAGGATCCGGTCGGCGAAGTGCGGGGGCGCGGCCACGTTGTCCTCGGCCTGCTCACTGAAGACGTCACGTACCAGTTCATCGACGTTCACGGACGCACCTCCACGGGCGAGTAGTCACGGGACGGCTGCTGCTCGACGTCGGCCGGGCCCAGCGCCGCCAGTTCGGGCGCGAGGGCGCGCAGCCGGGCCAGCGAGCGGTGGGTGGTGGACCGCACGGTCCCGACCGAGCAGCCGAGGATCCGGGCCACGTCGGCCTCCGGCAGGTCCTCGAAGTACCGCAGCACGAGCACGGTCCGCTGCCGGGCGGTGAGCCGCGCGAGCGCTCCGCGCATCACGATCCGCAGCTCGGCCGCGGAGGAGGCGTCACTCCCACCGGTCCCCTCGGGCGGCTCGGCGACCGTCAGTTCCCGCCGACGCCACTTCAGCCGCCACCGGCTCACCTGCTGCCGGTACAGAATCCGCCGTACGTACGCCTCCGGCTCGTCGATCCGCTGCCACCGTCCGGCGGCCTTGATCAGCGCGTTCTGCAACAGGTCCTCGGCCGCGTGCCGGTCCCCGCCGCTGAGCAGCACCGCCGTCTTCAGCAACGCCGACGACCGGGTCTCCACGAACTCCCGGAACCGCTCGTGCCCATGGGCATCCATCGTCACCTTCTCTTCCCCGGCGGGCTCTCCCCGCTCCCACCCCTATGGACGTGTCCGGCCGGCCTTCGCTATGCCAGGTGGCGTGAGGAATTCCTGCGGCCCGGTTGTGCTGGGCGGGTTGTCGGTGGCTGGTCGCGCGGTTCCCCGCACCCCTGAAGGACGGGCTGCGCCCATGTCTTTTG
>NZ_JBQQCG010000137.1:0-19343 GCF_052245575.1 Streptomyces sp. 2A115
GGGGCTGCGCCCCCAGCCCCCCCTTTCGGCCTGAACGGCCTCGTACTCAAACTGCGCCGGCTACCGCCGGGAGGTGCCCCGAGACGGGCTGAAATGCCCGACGTCAGCCCCTGATGATCGCCAGGACCTCGTCGCGGGCCTTGGCCATCGTGGCCGCGTCGCGGGCCTCCGCGTTCAGGCGGAGGAGCGGTTCCGTGTTGGACGGGCGGACGTTGAACCACCAGTCGGTGGACGTGACCGTCAGGCCGTCGAGTTCGTCGAGGGTGACGCCCTCGCGGCCCTCGTAGGCGGCCTTGATCGCGACGAGGCGGGCCGTCTGGTCGTCGACCGTGGAGTTGATCTCGCCGGAGCCGGCGTAGCGGTCGTACTGGGCGACGAGGGCGGAGAGAGTGCCCTCCTGGCCGCCGAGCGCGGCGAGGACGTGGAGGGCGGCGAGCATGCCCGTGTCGGCGTTCCAGAAGTCCTTGAAGTAGTAGTGCGCCGAGTGCTCGCCGCCGAAGATCGCGCCGGACGTGGCCATCTCGGCCTTGATGAAGGAGTGGCCCACGCGCGTGCGTACCGGCGTGCCGCCGTTCTCCCGGACCACCTCCGGCACCGACCACGACGTGATCAGGTTGTGGATGACCGTGCCCTTGCCGCCGTGCCTGGCCAGCTCGCGGGCGGCGACCAGGGCCGTGATCGCGGACGGCGAGACCGGCTCGCCGCGCTCGTCGACTACGAAGCAGCGGTCGGCGTCGCCGTCGAAGGCGATGCCGAGGTCGGCGCTCTCCTCGCGCACGCGCTTCTGGAGGTCGACGATGTTCTTCGGGTCGAGCGGGTTCGCCTCGTGGTTGGGGAACGTGCCGTCCAGCTCGAAGTACATGGGGACGAGAGTGAGAGGCAGGCCGGCGAAGACCGTGGGGACCGTGTGGCCGCCCATGCCGTTGCCCGCGTCGACCACGACCTTCAGGGGGCGGATCGAGGTCAGGTCGACGAGCCCGCGCAGGTGCGCCGCGTAGTCCTCCAACGTGTCCCGCTCGGTGATCGTGCCCGGCTTCGCGTCCGAGGACGGGGCGCCCGAGTCGATCCAGGACTCGACGAGCTCGCGGATCTGGGTGAGGCCCGTGTCCTGGCCCACCGGGGCCGCGCCCGCCCGGCACATCTTGATGCCGTTGTACTGCGCCGGATTGTGCGAGGCCGTGAACATCGCGCCCGCGAGGTCGAAGGCCCCCGACGCGTAGTACAGCTGGTCCGTCGAGCACAGCCCGATCTCGGTCACGTCGACGCCGAGCGCCGCCGCCCCGCGCGCGAAGGCCCGCGACAGGCCGGGGGACGAGGGGCGCATGTCGTGCCCGGTCACGATCGCGTCCGCGCCCGTCACCTGTGCGAAGGCAACGCCGAACAGCTCGGCCAGCGTCTCGTCCCACTGGTCCGGGACCACCCCACGTACGTCGTAAGCCTTCACCAACTGCGACAGATCAGCAGTCACGGCCACCCCTCCCGGTTTCTCAACAGTGACCCCAAAGTACCCGTACCGACTGACACTGAGCCGTGCGGGACCTGCGAGGACACATCGGGAATTACGGAAGCATCCATTCCAGGACGGGCGAGCTCTGTCCGACCACGATCAGGCACATGACCAGCAGCAGTCCGAGGCTCCACGGCAGCACCTTGCGCAGCAGGTCCCCCTCACGGCCCGCGAGGCCGACCGCCGCGCAGGCGATGGTCAGGTTCTGCGGCGAGATCATCTTCCCCAGGACGCCGCCCGAGCTGTTGGCGGCCGCGAGCAGTTCCGGCGAGAGCCCGGACTCCCTGGCCGCGGTCACCTGAAGGGCACCGAAGAGCGCGTTGGCCGACGTGTCCGACCCGGAGACCGCCACTCCGAACCACCCCAGAACCGGTGACAGGAAGGCGAGTCCCGCGCCCGCCGCCGCCACGAAGTAGCCGATCGTGGCCGCCTGTCCGGAGAGGTTCATGACGTACGCGAGCGCCAGGACGGACGTCACGGTGAGGATGGCGAACCTCAACTTGTGCACGGTCGCCGCCCATTCCTTGAGCGCCACGCGCGCGTGCACCCCGAGTACGACAGCCGTGCACACCCCGGCGAGCAGCACCAGCGTGCCGCCCGTGGACACGAGCGGCAGCGAGAGGACGTTGCCGCCGACAGGCTCGCCGTCCGGGTTCGCGACGTTCAGGAAGGGCCAGTCGAAGGTGCGGGTCGCCTTGGCCAACTGGTCCTTCACCGCCGGGATCTGGGCGATGGAGAAGATCGCGATGATCAGCGCGTACGGGGCGTACGCGCGCAGCACCTCGGGGCGTGGGTCGTCCTCGTCCAGCTCCTCACTGCGTACGCCGGTGAGGACCGCGGCCCGTACGGGCTCGGCGGCCGGCCTGCGCGCGTGCGGCACCGCCATCAGGGCACCCGCGCCGGCCAAGGCGGCGCCGATGTCGGCGAGTTGGGCGGAGACATGGTTGGAGGCGGCGAACTGGGCCACGGCGAAGGCGACTCCGCATGCCAAGGCGGGCACCCAGGTCTCGCGCAGACCGCGCCGTCCGTCCACCAGGAAGACGAGCACGAGCGGCACCACAAGGGCGAGCAGCGGCGTCTGCCGGCCCACTACGGAGGCGACGGAATCCAGTGGCAGGCCCGTGACCTGGGCCAGCGTCACGACCGGTGTGCCCATCGCCCCGAAGGCGACCGGCGCGGTGTTGGCGACCAGCGCGACCACCGCGGCGCGGACGGGTTCGAAGCCGAGCGCGACGAGCATCACCGAGCAGATCGCGACGGGTGCGCCGAAGCCCGCGAGGGCCTCCAGGAGCGCGCCGAAACAGAACGCGACGACGAGCGCCTGGATGCGCGGATCGTCGGAGAGCCGGCCGAAGGAGCGGCGCAGGATGTCGAAGTGCCTGGTGTGGACGGTCATCCGGTACACCCAGAGGGCGTTGACGACGATCCACAGGATGGGGAAGAGGCCGAACACGGCTCCCTGGGCGGCGCTGGAGAGCGTCTGGCCGATGGGCATGCCGTACGCGAGCCAGGCGACCAGGGCCGCGGCCGCGAGGCCGATGAGACCGGCCCGGTGCGCCTTCATGCGGACGCCGCCGAGCAGGACGAGGACGATGACGAGGGGCAGGGTCGCGACGAGTGCGGACAGGCCGAGTGAGTCGGCCACGGGCTCGAGTTCCTGGACGTACACGGAGCCTCCCCGGATTCCGCGATGCGGAAAGCGATTTCTCACGGGCGGGGGAATGGTCGTGTCCGCGACAAGCGGGCGTCAATGCTTGTGCAGGAGTGAGTGAAATATGCACTGAATGTGCACGAGTGAAGTTCCCGCCGCGAGGGGCGGCGCCTCAGGAACCTGTCGAGGAACGAAGGTTCAGGAGTCCGGGGAGCGCAGCACCCGGAGGTGGCCGCGGCGTGCGACCTCCATCGGGTCCGCCCTGCGGGCACCGCCACCGGACTGCGCGGCGCGCTCCTGCGGGCGGGCCGCCTCGCGGACCGCGTTGGCGAGCGCTTCCAGGTCGTCGCCGCTGGGGCGGGAGGGGGCGGAGCCGTCGGCGAGCCGGACGACCTCCCAGCCGCGCGGGGCGGTGAGGCGCTCGGAGTGCTCGGCGCACAGGTCGTAGCAGTGGGGTTCGGCGTAGGTGGCGAGCGGACCGAGGACCGCGGTCGAGTCGGCGTAGACGTACGTCAGCGTCGCGACGGCGGGACGGCCGCAAGCGGTGCGCGAACAGCGACGTACGGGGCTCACGAGGTTGGACGGTACCGCACTCTTGAGCGGGCCGCGACGACTCCCCTCCGGGTCACTCCACCGTGTCGTGGTGTGAGCCTGGACACAGGAGGAGTCGGACCCACCTTGTTGACCTGCGCGTACGGGCGTTGACGAGATATCGGACGATCTTGCGTGCCGTCACCAGGTGGTTCAAAACATGTCATTTGCTGCTATTAGGGCAGTCCTGGATGGGTACGGAAACGAGCCCAAGCTTGGCTGGAATGGTCATGAGGTGACATGCCGCGCGGCGGCGGGGTAGCGGGGCACCGCGGGCCGACAGGGGCCTGCCGTGCCCTGCGGCGGAGCCGCGGATGTCACAGCCCCGCGCCCCTGAAGGGGCGCCTTGGCGGGGTGCCGCCTGGGTGCCGGGCGTGGGGTCCGGGTGGGGACTACGCTTCGTCAGTGATGGACAACCCCGTACCGCCCCGCGCCGCCGAACCCAGGCCCCGCCGCCGTGACCGCCACGGGCGGGGGATGCGTGGGCCTGTCGCGCCGCCTCAGGTGCCGCTCTCCGCGAGCCGTGCCGACGTGTTCGCCGATCTGGTGCAGGACTCCGTGGAGCGGCTGGAGCGGCGGTGGCCGCAGCTCGCCGACATCGAGTTCATGGTGCTGGAGGTGCCTCGGCTCGATCCGGCGCGTGACGAGGGCTGGGGCGACGAGGCGGTGCCCCTGGGGGGCACGATCGCCGCGCGGGAGGGCCGGCCCGCCCACGTCGTCGTCTACCGCCGCCCGGTCGAGATCCGCACCAAGGGTCGCGACGAGCGGGCCGCCCTGGTGCACGAGGTCGTGGTGGAGCAGGTCGCCGAGCTGCTGGGGCTGACTCCGGAAACGGTGGATCCCCGGTACGGCGAGGACTGAGCCACTTCCGCCAGCTCTGCCTACCGGCACTGCCTACTTCCGCAGCGCCCGCTTCTGCACTGCCTACTTCTGCAGTACCGACAGATCCTGCTCCGCGTCCGGTACCGCCACCGTCCCCCGGTCGTCCGGGAGCGTCTGCACCGTGACCATCGGCAGGCCCCCCTCCGAGATCTCGAGTGCGCGGGCGGCGTAGACGGGGCCACCGGAGAGCGGTTCCACCGTGAGCGCGTACGTGCCCTTGAGGCCCTCGGGGACGGGCAGTTGGACGTTCTCGGTCGTGCCGCCCTTGATCTGGTACGTCTTCGTCGTGGCCGTGCCGCCTCCGCTGCCCCCCGAGGCTGTGACCTTGACCTCGGCGGAGGGGCCGGGGGCCACCAGGGAGAGCGTGGAGCCCTTGGAGCGGTTGTCGGCGGCCGTCGCGCGCGCGCCCACCGGGCGGGTGGCCGGGATGAACGCCGTCTCCTGCTTGTCGCCCTTGCCGCGCACGACCCGGAGGGCCGCGACGACCGGGACGGACTCCTCGGTCGGTGTCAGCACCAGGGAGCCCGCCTCGCCGCGCGTGACGTCGCCGAGATCGACGGCGGCCGTCATGCCGGCCTTGACGTGCAGCGTCTCGTTCCCGGCGGGAGTGATCGGCCCGGACGGCGAGGCGAGCCGCAGCTTCAGGTCGGCGTCGGCGTCGCCGGGCGCGAAGGCGACCAGGCGCACGGACGTGGCGTCCTTCGGAATGCCCGGCAGGACGAGGCTGCCCGCCGGGTCGGTCGAGGCGGCCAGCCAGTCGCCGCCGAGTTTGTCGTCGAGGGCCTGGACGGCGGCGGCGACCCGGCCGCTACGGACCGTGACGTGCACGGTGAGGTTGGTCTGCGGCTCGTCGACGAGCGTGGACAGCAGCACCGACTCGCTGGAGTGCGGCGGGATCTGTATGCCTTCCCCCACCGTCGACTTGAGGGCGCCGTCCTTGCCGTACAGCTCGATGTCGGCGACCGCGGCGGAGTCGTCGGGGTTGGTCAGATGCACGTAGTCGGTGCGCTCCTTGGCGGTACTGACCCCCGGGAACCAGAACTCCGTGTCCGGGGCGGTGCAGTTGGTGCCGAGGAGGCCGCGGCCGCTGCCCGCCGCGATCTCGGTGGTCTGCTGGACGGTCCAGCCGGGCGCGAACCTGCCCGCGGCGGTGCCGACGAGCGCGGGCGACTCGGCGCCGGAGGCCTCGCCGGTGACCGGCTTGCCCGGCTCCTTCGGCGTCAGGACGGCCTTCTTCTCGCCGCCCCCCTTGTCGGCCTTGTCGTTCTTGTCGGTTTTCTGATCGTCTTCCTTCGACTCGGCGGCCGTGCCGTCGGCGGGCTCCTCGCCCGCCGGGACGAGTTCGGCCGTGCCGTCCGTGCCGGTGCCCTTGGTGACCGGCGTGAAGGACGTGTACGCGGTTTCGGCGACGTCCGAGAGGCTGGGAGCCGGGCAGAGCAGGCTGGTGCGCTCCACGGGAAGCTGGGCGGCCGCCTTCGCCGTGTCCGCGCCGGAGGCATCCGGCTCGGTGAGCGAGGCGAATCCGGTGACGGCGGCGAGCGCGGCCACGCCTGCGATCAGGGACACGGTCGTGCGGTTCACTGCTGGCTCCCGTCGGGACGCTCACTGTCGGTGCCGTGCGGCGGCTGCTGCTGGGCCGGGTCGTACGGCGCGTCGTAGCCCGGGGCGTACGTCTGCGTCGGGTCGTACGTCTGCGTCGGGTCGTAGGCCGGATTCCCCGTGCCGTACGCGTACGGGTCGTACTGGCCGGCCTGGTACGGGTCCGCCTGGTAGGGCTGCTGGTCGTAGGTGCCCGCCGGGTACTGCGGGGCGCCCGGGTACTGCTCGCCGCCATAGGTGCCGTACTCGGCGCCCGCGTAGCTCGTCGTATCCCTCCCCCACGCTCGAACGTCCTCGCCCGGGGGGACCCCCATGCCGTAGGCCTGCTGTTGGGGAACCGGGGCGGGGACGGGAGCCTCCTCCGGAGGAGGAGGCGGAGCGTTCGGTGTGAACTCGTCGGGCTGGCCGGTCTGTTCGGCCTCTGCCTGGGCGCGCAGCCTGCGCGCCCTGCGGCCCTCGCCGGAGGCGGCCTGGACCGGCACGACGGGCTCGTCGGGGAGGTCGTCGTCGACCTCGCGGCGCCGGCCGGGCAGGGCGAGCACGACGAGGACGACGGCGAGCGCGCCCTGCGCCCAGAGCCAGCCGGTGTGGCTGATCGGCGCCTCGTAGGTGACGTCCAACCGGCCGCTCGCGGCGGGCAGTTCGAAGCCCTGGGCCCAGCCGTCGACCGTGGTCCTGGTGAGCGGCCGCCCGTCCAGAGTGGCCGTCCAGCCCTCGTCGGCGGTGTCGGCGAGGCGCAGGACGCGGCCGTCGGCGCCGGCGGGGATCTTGGTGTGCAGGTCGACGGGTCCAGCGGCGATGGGCTGCGGGTCGCCGGATTCGGGGACGATGGCCGCGCGCGCGACCTGCCGGTCGACGCGCCACAGGGCGCTGCCGTCCTGCTGGCTCAGCCGACTCAGGCCGGGGGTGGCGTCCAGGACGCGGCTGACCTCGCGGGGCGCACCGTCGCGTACGAGTACGTACCGCACGGCGAAGCCGCCGAGCTGGTCGGCCTGGTCGGCGCCGGAGCCCGCCACGAGGTTGGCGACGACCTTGTCGAGCGTCTTGTTCTCGCCGTCCGCCGCGGCCAGTTCGGCGTCGCCGAGGCGGACGCCGGAGCCGCGGACCAGCGTGTAGCCGACCCTGGCCGCCGAGTCGCTGTCGAGGACGAGCGTGCGGGCTTGGTCGCGCGTGCCGCTCTCCTCGGCGACGAACGCGGGCACCTGAACCGGGTCGCGCCGCTCCAGGGGCCCGTCGGCGCCGCGGATCATCCACCCGGCGGCGAGGAGCAGCGGCCCCGCGGCCGCCGCGAACGCGATCAGCACGGCGACCGGCTGGCGCCAGCCGAAGCTCTGCTCGGCCACGCGCGAGCGTGCCCCGTCGGCGCCGAGCGCGGCGGCCGCGAGGAAGGCGATGCCGTAGACGAGGGTGGCGGGCCCGGCCCAGGCGGAGCTGTTGGACAGGACGGCGAAGACAAGCCCCACCAGGGCGGCCGCCCAGGCCGTCCAGATCCCCAGCTGACGCTCCCCGCGCAGCAGTGCGGCCACGGCGGCGCAGACGATGCCGATGAGCATCAGCCCGCTGACGGTTCCGGGGCCGCCCGGACTGCCGCCGAGCAGGTCGAGCGCGGAGGCCGCCCCCGCCCCGTACTCCATCCCGGCCTCCGTGAAGAAGCCGGACGGGAGGAGTGAGAGCGACCAGGGTGCGAGGACCAGCAGCGGAGTGCCGAGCTGGGCCAGGAATCGCGGCCCGTAGGCGATGATGTCGCTCCGGCGCACGGCCAGCAGGGCGAGGCCCAGGACCAGCGCGATGGGCCACACGATCGGCGTGAACGCGGTGGCCAGGGTCAGCAGCAGCGCGTACGCCCAGGTGGCACGCCAGCTGCCGCGTGCCGGCTCCGAGGCGAGGCCGCTCGCCGCGATGCCCGCGCGCGCGATGAGGGGCAGCAGGACGGCGAGTACGGCGGTGCCGATGCGGCCGCCCGCGAGCGCGCCGGTGACGGCGGGCAGGAAGGCGTACGCCACGGAGGCCCAGGCGCGCAGCAGGCGCGACATCACGAGCGGCCGGGAGGCAAAGTACGCGGTGAAGCCGGCCAGCGGCACGGAGCCGACGAGGAGGACGGTGACGGCGAGCCCGGTGGAGCCGAACAGCACGCCGGCGAGCATCGCGACGAGCGCGAGATACGGCGGCGCGGACTGTGTGCCTCCGGCGCCGATGGGATGCCAGGCGTCCAGGTAGCGCGACCACAGTTGCGAGGAGTCGGCCGGGGCGGGCAGCAGCGCGCCGCCCGCGAGCGCACCGCCGCCGAGGAGTTCACGGCAGGCGATGAGCGCGAAGAAGAGGAGTACTACGAAGAGCACCGGTCCCGGCTTGCGAGCGACGCGCTTGAGGCGGGCGAACTGCTCGACCTCCAGGAAGTCGGCGTCGTCTCCCCCGGGCCCGGACTCGACGGCACTGCCGTGCCGCCCGGCCGCGTTCTGCTCGGGATCGGAGCGGCTCACGAGACTGCCCGCGGCCTGCTCGATGGTGGCCCGCACGGTCGCGCCGGGCGGCGGGAACAGCGGCCGCAGCTCATCCTTGTCGACCTGGGGACGGCCGCGCCTGCGCCGGCCCGCGATGATCCGCTCCGGGCGCAGCAGTGTCCCCCCGAGGCCACGGATCTCGTCGACCGCCTGCCCGGGGACCTTGCCGACGAGGTACGCGACCGTGCGCAGCAGTGTGCCGAGCACGAGCCGCAGCAGGATCCAGGGGAGCGCCGCGCTGCGGGAGTTGACGAGGAGGGTGTAGGCGGCGCCCGCCTTGTCGACCTTGTGCGGGGACGCGGAGGTACGGCCCACGCAGTCGACGGTGCGCCGCTCGCGGGAGGCCGCCTCCGCGTGCCGTACGACCGCTTCGGGGGCGATGAGGACACGGTGGCCCGCGGCCTGCGCACGCCAGCACAGGTCGACGTCGTCGCGCATCAGGGGCAGCCGCCGGTCGAACCCGCCGAGCTGTTCGAAGACGTCGCGGCGGATCAGCATGCCGGCCGTGGATACGGACAGCACGGGCTGTACGTGGTCGTGCTGGCCCTGGTCCTGCTCGCGCCGGTCCAGGCCGGTCCAGCGGCGGCCGCTGTTGGCGATGGTGACGCCGACTTCCAGGAGCTGTCTGCGGTCGTACCAGCCGCGGAGCTTGGGGCCGACGATCGCTACGTCCTTGCCGAGCTCCCGCTCGTTCTCCACGACGCGCAGCAGCTGCGCCAGGGCGTCGGGCTCCGGGGCGCAGTCGTCGTGCAGGAGCCACAGCCACTGTTCGGGCTCGCCGTGGGGCAGCTCCGGCATGTCGTACGCGTCGTCGCGCCAGGTGCGGGTGACCGGGTCCCAGCCGCTGGGGCGCTTGAGGTAAGGCAGCTCGTCCGGGGTCAGTACGCCCGCGGTACGAGTGGCCTCCTCGACGGCCTGGCCGAAGCCGGTGCGCCGGGCGAGGTGCAGCACCCGGTCGGCGCCGAGCGCGTCGGTGACCAGCCGCGCGGAGTCGTCCGCGCTGCCGGTGTCGGCCGCCACGGCGTTCTGAACGGGGCGTTCCTGACCGAGCAGCCCGGCGAGGGCGTCGGGCAGCCAGCGGGCACCGTCGTGCGAGACGAGCACGGCGGTGACCACATGCCGCGGGAACTCAGGAGCGGCAGTGTCGTATTGGCCTGCCGTTTGGCTGTGCACGGACATCGAGGTACGGGCCCCGGTTCGATGGACTGCGGTGGACGCCTGTGCCCTCAGGGGACAGCGGGGCGTCTCGGACGGAGGCCCACACTAACGGCTGGGCACGAGAGCGGCCCGCCGCCTGTGGATAACCCACCTGCGACGGGCCGTTCGTTACCTGTCAGTACGAGGGCCGGGTGCCGTCGGATCAGACGGCGGCCTTCTTCAGGCGGCGCCGTTCGCGCTCGGACAGGCCGCCCCAGATGCCGAAGCGTTCGTCGTTGGCGAGTGCGTACTCCAGGCACTCCGAACGGACCTCGCAGGCGAGACAGACCTTCTTCGCCTCGCGGGTGGAGCCGCCCTTCTCGGGGAAAAAGGACTCGGGGTCGGTCTGGGCACAGAGCGCCCGCTCCTGCCAGCCGAGCTCCTCTTCGGCCTCGTCGACCAGCAGTTCCTGAAACAGCTCGGTCATGTGCGCCCCTCGTCCGTCTCGCGTCCCCGTGAAGGTGCCGCTACCGATTTCGGCTGAACGACACGAGTGAAATTACAATTGCGCCGCTCCGGCCCAGTCAAGCCGAGATCTGCTATTGGGCCCCTTATTCACTCTGCGGAACCAAGGCTATGCGGAAAGTGTTCAAATCGGCATAAACCCCGACAGGCGAAGGAGACCCAGCCGGGGCTCGCCTCCGCACAGGACCTGTACAGAGAAGGACGCCCAGGAGTTCGATCTCGTTCCGACGCGAACGACGAAGCGAACCGGATCACATGTGGATCACACCGGACCACACGGGGATCACGGGGTCGCAACGAGGTCTGTGCGCCCGATTGTGCGCCTTGTGTCCCTGGAGGCTCCTGCACAAACCTTTCGCCACAGAGGTGAACCGGATGAGGTGAAACATCTCCCACATACCGGACGGCAAGTTGACAGTGGGAGTGTGAACCGGTGTCCTTGTGGGCATGCTCGCGAACTTGGCACTCACCTCGACCCGCACCGCCGGGTCCCTCGGTGCTGTCCACGCTCGTTGTAGCTGTTGCTGTCGCAGCTGTTGAGCCAACCGCGCTCCAGCCGCCGCCGGGTCCACTGAGATCCGGCCGCTGGTCCCTCCCGCCCGTACCAGGGCACTCGCCCCCGCCAGGGCTCTCCTCCCGCCCGTGATCCGGGCGGACGGTACGCGACACCCCAGACCTCCAGCACTCTCTTCCGCCGAGGAACCCGCATCCCATGAACAGCGACAGCGACCTCCAGATCGCCGGCGACATCCTCGAAGTACCGCACCTCCTCCAGGCGCCGCGCGAGCATCCGGCCACGGTGGCCGAGTTCGTCGGCCTCGCCCGCTCCATCGCGGCCGACCGCTCCCAGTGGGAGCACCTCGTCCAGTACGACGCGACCTCCCGCTGGTACCACCGGCTGCGCACCGGGCCCGGCTACGAGGTGTGGCTGCTGTCCTGGGTACCCGGGCAGGGCAGCGGGCTGCACGACCACGGGCGCTCCTCCGGCGTACTGACCGTCCTGGAGGGCGCGTTGACGGAGCGCACGGAGCGCGGCACCCGCGCGTTGGGTGCGGAGGCGCAGAGGGTGTTTGCCCCGGGGTACGTGCACGAGGTCGTGAATGACTCGCTCGAACCGGCCGTCAGCCTGCACGTCTACTACCCGGGGCTGACCGAGATGCCGATGCACGCGGCCCGGTGCGCCGTCGCCGAGGTCTCGCGAGCGGAGCCTTCGTGAGCGGGGCCCCGGCAACCGGGATCTCGTAGCCGGGGGTCTCGTAACCGGCTGACGCTTTGTCGTACCCGCCTGCAAGACTGAATCCATGCGCATTGTGGTTCTGGCAGGCGGCATCGGTGGTGCCCGGTTCCTGCGTGGTCTTCAGCAGGCCGCGCCGGACGCGGACATCACCGTCATCGGCAACACCGGCGACGACATCCACCTCTTCGGGCTGAAGGTCTGCCCGGACCTCGACACGGTGATGTACACGCTCGGCGGCGGTATCAACGAGGAACAGGGCTGGGGGCGGGCCGACGAGACCTTCCACCTCAAGGAGGAACTCGCGGCGTACGGGGTCGGGCCGTCGTGGTTCGGGCTCGGCGACCGGGACTTCGCGACGCACATCGTGCGGACGCAGATGCTGGGCGCCGGGTATCCGCTCAGCGCGGTCACCGAGGCGCTGTGCGACCGCTGGAAGCCGGGCGTCCGGCTGATCCCCATGTCCGACGACCGCGTCGAGACACATGTCGCCGTCGAGATCGACGGTGAGCGCAAGGCCATTCACTTCCAGGAGTACTGGGTGCGGCTGCGGGCCTCCGTCGACGCGTACGCCGTGGTGCCCGTCGGGGCCGAGCAGGCCAAGCCGGCGCCCGGGGTGCTCGAGGCGATCGCCGACGCCGACGTGGTGCTCTTCCCGCCGTCCAATCCCGTCGTGTCCGTCGGCACGATCCTCGCCGTTCCCGGTATCCGGGAGGCGATCGCCGAGGCGGGCGTCCCCGTGGTCGGGCTCTCCCCCATCGTCGGGGACGCGCCCGTGCGCGGCATGGCCGACAAGGTCCTCGCGGCCGTCGGCGTCGAGTCCACGGCCGCGGCGGTCGCCGAGCACTACGGCTCGGGGCTCCTCGACGGGTGGCTCGTCGACACGGTGGACGCCGCGGTGGTGGATCGGGTCACCGCCGCGGGCATCCAGTGCCGGGCGGTACCGCTGATGATGACCGACCTCGAAGCGACGGCCCAGATGGCCCGGGAGGCGCTGGCGTTGGCGGAGGAGGTGCGGGGGGCTTGAGCGGCAGCGGGCTGACCGAGGAGGGGGCGGGTATGCCGGAGGACGAGGTTCCGCTGAGAGGTGTCGTCGCGCCGACGCGGGGCATGGCCGACGGCGGTGTACCGGTCGAGGCGCGGGGAGGGCCAGAAGCGCGGGGAGGGGCGGACACGCCGCCAGATCTTCGGGGCCTGCCGCCGGGTGTGCCCGGTTATCGGGTCTGGGCTCCACCCGGGCTGCCTGAAGTGCGGCGAGGGGACGATCTTGCCAAGTTGATCGCCAGTGTCGAGCCCGGGCTTGTCGACGGGGACGTGCTGCTGGTCACCTCGAAAATCGTGTCCAAGGCCGAGGGGCGGGTCGTGGAGGCGGTGGACCGGGAAGCCGCCATCGATGCCGAGACCGTTCGGGTCGTGGCGCGGCGCGGGGCGCTGCGGATCGTGGAGAACCGGCAGGGGCTCGTGATGGCCGCAGCCGGGGTCGACGCCTCCAACACCCCTTTCGGGACTGTGCTGTTGCTGCCCGAGGATCCGGACGCGTCCGCGCGGGCGATCCGGGACGGGCTGCGGGACGTGCTCGGCGTCGAGGTCGGGGTCCTCGTCACGGACACGTTCGGGCGGCCGTGGCGGACCGGGCTCACCGATGTCGCCATCGGCGCGGCCGGCGTGCGCGTGCTCGACGATCTGCGGGGCGGCACGGACGCGTACGGGAATCCGCTCAGCGCCACCGTCGTCGCCACCGCCGACGAGCTCGCCGCCGCCGGTGACCTGGTCAAGGGCAAGGCCGCCGGGCTGCCCGTCGCCGTCGTGCGCGGGCTGCCCCATGTGGTGGCCAAGGGCGGCGAGGAAGAGGAGGGGGCGCGAGGCATGGTTCGGGGCGCGCGCGACGACATGTTCCGTCTGGGCACCTCCGAGGCCGTACGGGAGGCCGTCACCCAGCGGCGTACGGTACGGGCCTTCACCGACGAGCCGGTCGACCCGGGAGCCGTACGGCGGGCGGTGGCCGCGGCCGTGACCGCGCCGGCGCCGCATCACACGACGCCATGGAGATTCGTACTCCTGGAGACGGCCGAGGCGCGCACGCGGCTCCTCGATGCCATGCGGGACGCCTGGATCGCCGATCTGGAGCGGGACGGCAAGAGCGCGGAGTCCATCGCCAAGCGGGTACGGCGCGGGGACGTGCTGCGGGGCGCTCCGTATCTCGTCGTGCCCTGTCTGGTCATGGACGGGTCCCATACGTACGGGGACGCCCGGCGTGACGGGGCCGAGCGGGAGATGTTCGTGGTCGCCGCGGGCGCCGGTGTGCAGAACTTCCTCGTCGCGCTCGCCGGGGAGCGGCTCGGGTCCGCGTGGGTTTCGTCGACGATGTTCTGCCGGGACGTCGTGCGGGACGTACTCGAGCTGCCGGACGGGTGGGACCCGATGGGGGCCGTTGCCGTCGGGCACGCGGCCGAGGAGCCGAAGGCTCGGCCTGAGCGGGATGCGGGGGCGTTCATCGAAGTCCGCTGATATCGAAGTCCGCTGCTGCCGGGCGCGCAGGGCCTACTCTCTTAGGGCACCTGCGCACCTCTAGGACATCCAGGACTCATTCGTGGCCGGACGCTTCGATCCCCGACCCACGCGTACGACCGTACGCGGCGGGCATGTCTACGTGCCCCGACAGGTACCGCGACCGCCCGCCGTCGCCGGTCGTACGCGGAGCTGGACGCCGCCCTGGCCGCTCGATCTCGGGCTCGTGCTCGGGCCGCTGCGGCGCGGACCCGCCGATCCGTCCTTCCGGACCACGCCGGACGGGGCCGTGTGGCGGGCCAGTCTCACGCCCGCGGGGCCCGGGACCCTGCGGGTCTCCGCGCGCGGGGGTGTCGTCCAGGGTGCGGCCTGGGGGCCGGGAGCGGACTGGCTGCTGGAACAACTCCCGCGGATGCTCGGTGAGTTGGATGAGCCGGACGCGTTCGAACCGAGGCATCGGGTGGTGGCGCTGGCGTGGCATCGGCGGCCGGGGCTGCGGCTGACGCGTACCGGGCTGGTGCTGGAGTCGTTGATTCCGTCGATTCTGGAGCAGAAGGTCACGACGGACGAGGCGTACCGGGCCTGGCGGCTGCTCGTGCGGAAGTTCGGGGTGCCGGCGCCCGGTCCCGCGCCCGGGCGGATGCATGTCATGCCGGAGCCGCGGGGGTGGGCGTTGATTCCCTCGTGGGAGTGGCATCGGGCCGGGGTCGACAACAAGCGGGCGTCGACGATTCTGCGGGCGGTTCGGGTGGCTCGGCGGCTGGAGGAGGCCGTGGGGTTCGAGCCTGTTGCCGCGCGGGCTCGGCTCGAGTTGGTGGCCGGGATCGGGCCGTGGACCTCGGCGGAGGTTGTGCAGCGGAGTCATGGGGCCGCGGATGCGGTGACCGTGGGGGATCTGCATCTGCCGGGGATCGTGGGGTATGCGCTGGTCGGGGACCGGGACGCCGATGACTCCGTGATGCTGGAGTTGCTGGAGCCGTATGCCGGGCAGGGGGCGGGGCAGCGGCATCGGGCGGCTCGGTTCATTCTGCTGTCCGGGCGTACGCCGCCTCGGCGCCAGCCGCGTATGCCCCGGGGGGATATTGGGCTGCTGTGACGGTCGGTGGGTGTGGGAGCCGAACCGGGGGTTTCGCCCCCGCCGCCCCTACCCGTCCCATCACTGGGGGCCGCGCCCCCAGACCCCCGCCTTTCGGCCTGAACGGCCTCGTCCTCAAACGCCGGACGGGCTGGGTGGTGCCGGCCGAGAGGTGGTCGTGGGCCCGCTCCCACGACACCCCCCGTGTCGCTATCCCCCCTTGTGCGCTACTGGTCCGACGAGAAGCGGAGCGCCCCGGCCGGGATCTGGGCGTCGCACCAGACCCGTACGCCCTCTCGGAGTTCGTTGTCCGGGCCGACTGTCGCGCCGTCGCCGACCACGACGCCCGTCAGGATCGAGCGGGCACCCACTCGGGCGTGGGCGCCGATCAGGGAGTCCGTGATGACGGCGCCCGGTTCGATCACGGCGCCCGCCAGGACCGTACTGCCGGAGATGCGGGTGCCCTCGCCGACGAACGCGCCATCGCCGATGACCGTGCCGCCGGTCAGCTTGGCGTCGGAGGCGACCGAGGCCGAGGGCAGGGCGAGGCTGTCGCCGCAACGGCCCGGGACGGCCGGGGACGGGGCGCGCCCGAGGACCAGGTCGGCCGAGCCGCGGACGAACGCGTGGGGTGTACCCAGGTCCAGCCAGTAGGTCGAGTCGACCATGCCCTGGAGGTGGGCCCCGGAGGCCAGGAGATCCGGGAACGTCTCTCGTTCGACCGAGACCGGGCGGCCCGCCGGGATCGTGTCGATGACCGAGCGGCGGAAGACGTACGCGCCCGCGTTGATCTGGTCGGTGACGATCTCCTCGGGTGTTTGGGGCTTCTCCAGGAACGCCTCCACCCGGCCTGTCTCGTCCGTGGGGACCAGGCCGTACGCCCTCGGGTCCTCCACCCGTGTCAGGTGCAGGGAAACGTCCGCGCCCGACGACTGGTGCGTGCTGACGAGAGCCGCGATGTCCAGGCCCGTCAGGATGTCCCCGTTGAAGATCAGGACCGGGTCGTCGGGGCCGGATCTCAGACGGGTGGCCACGTTTCTGATCGCGCCCCCGGTACCGAGGGGCTCGTCCTCGGTGACGTACTCGATGTGCAGCCCCAGCGACGAGCCGTCGCCGAAGCAGGGCTCGAAGACCTCGGCCAGATAGGACGTGGCGAGCACGATGTGCTCGACTCCCGCCGCTCTCGCCCGTGCCAGTTGGTGCGTGAGGAACGGTACCCCGGCCGCCGGAACCATCGGCTTCGGCGTGTGCACCGTGAGGGGGCGCAACCGTGTGCCCTTGCCGCCGACCAGGAGGATCGCTTCTGTCACCTGTCGTCTCTGCTTCCTGCTGGGGCCGGCCGAACTGTCATTCGGCCGGCCAGTGTGTGCAGACCGTTCGATGGCTGTGGGGCGCCTCTGGGATGCGTGGCTGTGGGGGAGCCGCAGGGCGTCGTTGCCCTGGTTCTCGGATCTCGACGGTTCGCCGATCGGACCTCATCGTCCCTGGTAGCGGGCCGAACTGGTCCGGGCGGTGCCGAGCTGCGCGTACAGCCGGCCTCCCGGGCAGTCCGTCGCGAAACCGTCCCGATGACCGGAGATTACATTCAGTCGTACGTTCTTTCCTTTTCGGTAGAGATTTCCGCCACCTGACTTGAGGTAAGTCTTGCCGCGCGGGTTCGCTCCGAAGAGGCCGAGCTTCCATGCCGTGAGCCGTGCGATGCCCTTCACCGCGGCGGCGGGCGGCTTGGCGGCGTCGAAAGTTCCGAGAACGGCGATCCCCATGCTGTTCGTGTTGAAACCGAGAGTGTGTGCGCCCACGACCGGCTTGGCGACGCCACCGGCCCGTCCCTCGTAGATGTTTCCGCACTTGTCGACGAGGAAGTTGTAGCCGATGTCGCGCCAGCCGCTGCTCCACACGTGGTAGCGGTAGATACTGCGGATGACTGAAGAAGCCTGCGCGCAGCGGTAGTTGTTGCCCGAGTCGCTGTGGTGCACGAAGGCGGCCTTCACGGCCTTCGCGTAGCTGAAGTTCCGCTCGCGCAGGGCCTCGTCGGCGCCCCAGCCGCGGCGGGTGACGATGCGCGGGCGTGCGCCGATGTATGGCTTCACGTGCTGGGCGGCCGCCGTGACCGGCTCGTTCGCGCTGTTCATGCTGTTCGTAGGGTTCGTGGCGTTCGTGGCGTTCGTAGGGTTCGTGGCGTTCGTAGGGTTCGTGGCGTTCGTGCTGTTCATGCTGTTCATGCTGTTCGTAGCGTTCGTGGTGCTTGTAGCGCTCGCCGTGTTTGTGGCGTTCGTCGTGGTCGTGGTGTTAGTCGTGGTCGTGGTCGTGGCGTCCGGGGTGCTCGGCGTGTCTGTCGGGTCGCCGCGGGTCGCCAGTAGGTCGGCCTCGGTCTCCTGCCGGCTCAGTTCCGGGATCTCGGTGGCGCCCAGAGGGGCGAGGTCGGCGTTGACGGCGGAGGCGGCGGCGGACTCGGCCGTCAGGGCGTTGGCGCGCGAGGTGTCCAGTTCGGGGCCCTGGGACGGTGGCTCGGCGCCGGGGTCGACCAGTTCGAGGTGCAGGCCTCTGGGGAGGGGCTCGGCGGCGACGGCCCGGCCGTCGACCCTCGCCCTGACGTCGACCTCCGCCTGGACGCGGACCTCGACGCCGTCCGAGTCCCCGACCCACAGGGGGGCCGTGGAGCCCCGTACGCGTCCGGAGGCGCGCTCTGCCGTGTCCGGGTCGGCCGCGTGCTCGTGGTTGTGCGTTTCGACGTCCTGCCAGCCGGACCACTTCGCGGTGCCGGTCGCGCGGGTACGGACCTGGACGCGGCCGTGGAGTTCGGTGTTCGGGTCGTCCCAGACGACGCCGACGAGGGAGAACCGGCGTACGTCGCGTCGGGGCAGGCCCTCGGTGGGAACGGAGGCGGCGAGGGTGGGGGGCGCGGTGCGGTCGCTGGAGGGCGGGGTGCGGGGGCTGAGGCGTACGAGAGGGAGGGACTGGGTGCTGCCGGGGATGGGCCGGCCGGACGTTGCCGCCGGGCTCGCGGTCGCCGGTTGGGCGCGTGCCGCTCGCTCGGGTGCCGCCGGCTCGGGTGCCGGTCTCTCCGCCGTCGGGCTCGCTGTCGACGAACTCGCGGCCGGCGGTGCCGCGGCCGGCGCGCCGGCCGCGGCATCGGAGGACAGCGTCAGAGGGAGGGCCAGGGCAGCCGCACATGTGACGGCGATCGAGGAAGCAAGATACTCACGCATGCCCCTGATCCTGGACATAGTCACACTTATCTGTCCATCCGGGATTTGACGGACCGTCTGCTCTATTCGTCCGAACCGGTGGCCCGTACCGCACCGTCCGGGCGGCCGCCCGCGTACGCTTGCGTCCCGTGACCGCCACCGACCGCACCCCTGCCGACCTGCTGCGATCCGCACTCGCCACGGATCCCGCGCGCCCCCTGGTGACCTTCTACGACGACGCCACGGGCGAACGAGTCGAACTGTCCGTGGCCACCTTCGCCAATTGGGTGGCCAAGACCGCCAATCTGCTTCAGGGCGAGCTGTCCGCCGAACCCGGTGAGCGGGTCGCTCTGCTGCTGCCCGCGCACTGGCAGACGGCGGTGTGGCTGCTCGCGTGTTCCTCCGTGGGGGTCGTGGCCGATGTCGGGGGTGACGCCTCCGCCGCCGACCATGTGGTGGCCGGGCCGGGGCAGTTCGATGCCGGGCTCGCCTGTTCCGGCGAGCGGATCGCGCTGTCGCTGGCGCCGCTCGGACGGCGGTTCCCGCAGCCGCCCGCCGGGTACGCCGACTACGCCGTCGAGGTGCCCAGCCAGGGGGACCTCTTCCGGCCGTACGCACCGGTGGACCCGGAGGCCGCCGCGCTGGTCGTGGCCGGCGCGGAGCTTACGGGGGCGGAGGTTGTCGAGCGGGCCCGCGCGGATGCGCCCGGGCTCGATCTGACGGGGCCCGGATCGCGGATTCTGTCCGCGCTCGCGTATGACACATGGGAGGGGCTCAGCGCCGGGCTGTACGCGCCGCTCGCCGCCGGGGGTTCCGTGGTTCTGTGCCGGAACCTGGATCAGCTCGGCGAGGATGCGCTGGCCAAGCGGATTGAGAGTGAGCGGGTTACGGCTACGGCTCGCTGACGCCGGTGGGTGGGGCTGCGTTTCTTCGCCCCCGCCGCCC
>NZ_JBQQCG010000138.1:0-18053 GCF_052245575.1 Streptomyces sp. 2A115
GGCCCAACCGGAACCCAACACGTGGAAACGCTGGGCAGACCAGCCGCTACAGGCTGCCCAATCCAACGGCCGTCCCCCGGACCTCAGCCAGAAGATCACCCTCAGACCACATCGGTGGATCGAGGCTAAGGCGGCGACCTCCACCCGACCAGGATCATGGCCACCTCCTTCACGCTCTCCCAGACGGGCGTGGTCGGTCAGCCGGTCTGGCATCCCCCACTGTGCGCCGACTCGCTCCGCACTGCACTGCGCATCGAGCACGTCGGTCGTGGCCGGGTGAACGCGGTCGGTAATCGTAGTGGTGCGATCCGTGTTCGTCGAGGTCGCTGCGTATGTTTCGCGTCAATGACCTGGCCGACACCCGGAATACGTACGACGCTGAGCACAGGAACGTTTCCAGTAGATGAGGAGCCCGCCGTGCGCGCTCGTGACCTGGCGGTCGAATACGAAACGGTGAGCGTCGACAGCGACGCCATGGACGCGGCCCGGTTGATGGCCGAGCACAAGCTGCCCGGTCTGTTGGTACTCGACGAGCGGGGTGAGCCGAAGGCGATCCTGCCGGCCTCCCAGATGATCAAGGTGCTGGTGCCCGCCTACGTGATCGAGGACCCCACCCTTGCCGCGGTCGTCGACGAGAAGCACGCCGACCGGCTCTGCCAGGCGCTGACCGGCCGTCGCGTCGGCGACGTCCTGTCCAGCCAGGCGGCCCCACCGCCGATCGCCGCCCCGGACGACACCGCCCTGGAGGTCGCCGCGCTGATGGCGCAGGTGCGCAGCCCGCTGGTGGCGGTGGCGGAGAAGGCGAAGGACGGTACGCATCTGCTGGGTGTGATCACGGCTTCTCACCTGCTGCACGAACTCCTCGGCGCAGCGGGAGTGGTGAGTCCCAAGTAACCGCGTCCGGGCCCTGCGGCGCGCAGGGCTATCCCATGCTGGAGGCCCGGAGGACTGCACGGCACAGCTCGCCGTCGATCCGCCGCCCCAATCGCTCCAGCACCGGCATGCCGCACCGCAGGGTCCCCCGCTCCAGGGATCGGCGTGCGCCTTGATCCAGTTGGTGCCACAGCAACGGGTTGGCGATCAGGACGCGTAGATCCAGCATCAGCCGCCCGCCGGACGTATCCGTGAGAATCACCCGCTGGCTGACGCCTTCGGACATGCGCACCGTCACGAGGCGGTCCGTGCGCACCCGGCGGTGGGTCACGAGCCCGCGTGCGTCGAGTCCGCCGTCAGCCGCGCTCACTCGCGGCGGCGTCAGGATGATCAGGAGCAGCACGGCGAGCACGGCCCACCATCCGGCGCGTACGGCGGTGAACCGCACGAGCCCCCAGTCGAGCAGTACCAGTGCCCCGAAGAGCAGTACGCCGCAGAGCACCGCGCTGCGCAACTCCCTTGCCCAGTAGCGGTCATGGATCGTCCGAACGGCATCCACACGGGTACTACCGCCCACTGAGGCGCGTTTCATGATGTGCCGTCCCATACGAGCCACATTAGGGACGGCACCGGCTTGTGTCTTCGGCTGTGACAAGCCTGGTTTCGGGCTGACCGGTCAGCCGACGGCGCCGACGGTGCCGACCTCGAGTACGGCCACTACGTATGCGCAGATGGCCCCCACCTGAGCGAGGAACACGAGCCCGGTGTGAAGGACGAGATGCCCGGGCCGCCCAGTCCCGAGGTAGGCACGGGCCGCCCGGCTCACCCGCGGACGCCGCCGCGTCTGGTCACCTGGCCGGCGTTCGAGCGCCCTGTTCAAGGCACGCCGCCCGGCGGCGGAGGTGATGCCGAGCCGTACCCTGTGGGCGTCGCGGACGAGGAGGGCGCGATAGGCGCTGCCGTAGAAGAACGTCGTGCGCAGCCGGACGCTGGTGATGTGGTTCAGGTCGATGGAGAGCGCACACCGGTGAGGGTCCGTGCGGTCATCACCGTCGCCGAGCGGCGCGTCGGCGGGCGTTCCTCGCACAGTTCGCAGAACAACGGCAAGCCGAGAGGACCGGCCACGAGCCCCAGTGCCGTCCCGCTGGGCGCAACTCGAGGCCACAGATGGCGAAGGGCAGCGCGAGCAGCACGCCCGTACCCGCACGTGCCCGTCGGAGGGCGACGACCGCGCCGGTCACCTTGCGAGGCAGTGGTACTGGATGGGCGCGCGGCACCTCACTGCTCCCCGTTGCCGGGCGCCGGGCGGGCCGCGTGCCGGGCCGCCGGGTTGGCGATGAGATGGCGTGGGTCGGCGACGCGGTTGATCGCGGACTCGATGGCCGCGATCCGGTCGGCGAGCAGGCCGAGGGCGGCGACGGCGCGAGTGAGGGGGGCGCTCTCGGGGCCGCCGAGGGTTTGGGTGCGAACGTAGGCCGCCTTCAACCCGGCCCAGCGCGCGGTCTGTTCGGTGGTGAGCGTGCCGCGCAGTTCGGCCAGTTTCAGCAGATTGGACTCGGCTCCGGTAGTGAGGGTCTGGGCCTCGGCTGTGTAGTGGTCGTCGATCAGCGCGGCCAGTTCAGTGTCGTTCATGACCGGCTGGATGCGCTGGGCGATCTTGTTCATGTTGCGGTACGAGCCCTGGAGCTGGAAGGGCGGCTCGGTGCGGGTGGTGTCGGACTGGGCCGCCGAGGCGATGTAGGCCGCGTTGACCGCCAGGACCGTCTCGCGGGCCGTCAGCAGATGGCCGAGTACCGCCCGGATCCGCTCCAGCTCGGCGGGCGCGTAAGGGTGGGTCAGCCGGTCGGCGCGGGCCGTCGTGTCGCCCTCGGCCAAGCGGATCAGCAGGTCGAGGTCCGTGCGGTCGCGGCCGGCGAGCGGGGCAAGGACCGGGTTGGACGTCAGGGCGTTCTCGACGAAGCTGACCGCGAAGGCGTCCTCCTTGCCGGTCAGGACGTCGCCGAGGTTCCACACGTCGGCGCGGTTGGCGAGCATGTCGGGCATGCGGAAGCGGCTGCCGGACTCGGTGTAAGGGTTGCCGGCCATGCAGACGGCGAATCGCTTGCCCCGCAGGTCGTACGTACGCGGTTCGCCGTCCCGCACGCCCTCGATGCGGCGCGTGGCGTCGCACAGCGGGATGAACTTCTGCAGCAGCTCGGGCGAGGTGTGCTGGATGTCGTCCAGGTACAGGAGGGTGTTGTTGCCCGCCTCCAACGCGAAGTTGATCTTCTCGACCTCCTGGCGGGCGGTCGCGTGCGGGGCCTCCGCCGGGTCGAGGGAGGTGACGGCGTGGCCCAGCGCCGGGCCGTTGACCTTCACCAGGATCAGGCCGAGGCGGTCGGCGACGTACTCCATGAGTGTCGTCTTGCCGTATCCGGGCGGGGAGATGAGCAGGAGCAGGCCGCTGGTGTCGGTGCGCTTGGAGTCGCCGGTCGTGCCGAGTTGTTTGGCGAGGCTGTCGCCGAGCAGGGGGAGATACACCTCGTCGATGAGCCTGCTGCGGACGAACGCCGACATCACGCGTGGCCGGTAAACCTCCAGGCGGATCCGGGTGCGCTCGGCGGTCACCAACGCCGTGCGGCGCCGCTGATAGGCGCGGTGAGCGGGGATGGCGTGGGTGCGGAACTCCCTTGTGCGGGCGAGGAGTTGGTCGATGCGGACGGTGAGGGTGCGGCTGCTGATGCGCGGATGGGTGCCGAGCAGGCCCTCGACGGCCTCGGTCACCGGTGCGCCGGACTCGTAGCGGGGCAGGTCCGGGCAGAGTTCGGCGGTCACCGCCTCGGCCAGGTCGCCGGGGGTGAGGTCCGTGCCGGTGGAGGTGGTGTACGACGTCAGCCACGCCTCGACCAGTTGCTTGCGGGCGGTCAGGTCGGGGAGTGCGGCGAGGTCGTCGTCATAGGCTGAAGTGCCCACGGTACGGCGGAACTTGTCGAGCAGTGTGCGGATGTCCCTGTTGATGACGAAGCCGTCGGGGCGGGTCGTCAGCTCCTCGAAGAGGTACGCGGCTGCGCCTTCTGCGCCGATCGCTTCCGCCAGCTCCCGTTGCAGGTCGGCGATGGCCGGCGTCAGGCCGAACGTGTCCCGGGCCCGGGCCAGTGATACCGCACGCCGGGTCCAGCTCGCGCGCGCCTCGGCCGTCGTGCCGTGTGCCCAGAACAGCTGGGCGGTGGCGCGGGCGGCGGGTTCGTGGCGGAGCAAGCCGGCGCCTTCGTACAGACGCAGCAGTGCGGTGAGGATCAGGGTCGCGTCGTGGTCGTGGATGCCGCGCTCGTACCCCTCGTCGTATGTCTCCTCGGCCGCGCGCCGGACGAGCGCGGGCAGCTCGGCCTCCGCGAGCACCCCCGGGCCGTGGTCGTCGAGCAGCCGGGCGGCCAGGTGCTCGGCGCGGTAGACCTCTGGCGACTCCGACGGCAGCGGGCGGTCCCAGTACGGCCGGGTGGCGGCGAAGTCGGGGTCCGTGATCGGCGCGCGGTAGTCCGTGCCGGTCAGGGCGAAGGCGAGCGTGTCGCCGTGGGGGACCAGGGTGAGGTCCAGGGGCTGGGTGTTGACGGCGAAACGGTGGGCGCCCAGGCGGATGGTGCGGCCGTCGTCGGTGTACAGGTCGGTGCGGTCGCGCAGGGCGCGCAGAGCCTCCTGGCGGGCGGACTTGAGTCGACCGTCCAGCTCCTCCGCCCTTACCTGGTCGCCGAGTTCGCGCAGGTCGTCGGCGATGCGGCGGACCTTGGCGGGCATCGGGTCGGAGGCGAAGTACGCGGCGACAGCGTCCGCGTCGGCGAGCGTGGCGGCACGGCGGGCGACCGTCTGCAGGACGCGGGCCGCCGAATCAGCCAGTCGCTCGGCCCGGCGCGCACGGGCGTCGGCCAGAGTCTGCTTGCGGGCCGAGAACGCCTCGTGGACCTCGTCGCGCTTGTCCGCGAGCTCCCCGAGGAAGTCATCGAACTCGGCGAACCGCGACTCCAGGTTCTCCACCTGCACGAGCATGCGGGCAAGCTGCTCGTCGCACGCCTCGGGGCTGTCGGCGACCGCGAGCGCACCGATGACCGCCTGGCCCAGCAGGGCGAACTCGGCGGCGAACTCGGCGCGGCCCTCGCGGTCGAGAAGCTCGCGGCGGCGGCCGTCGAGGGTGGCGCGGGCGCGGTTGACGCCGCCGAGGACCTCGGCGATCCGTTCCAGAATGGCGGTGCGGACCGTGGCGTCGCCGATGTCGAGGCCGCCGACGACCTCGGTCACCGTGCTCAGCCCGTCGGCGAGTTCGTCGAGACGGCGGACGACGGGCTCGGCCTCGGCGACGGTGGCGATCGACTCGGCGTCGGTGACGAGCCGCTCGATGTCGGCCTGGTGGCCGGCGAAGGCGTCCTCGCGGGCGAGGTGGGCGACAGCCCGCCGGCCGAACGCGGCGAGGTCGGACTCGACGTCGGCGGCGAGTTCGTCGATGCGGGCGGTGTCCGCGTACCGCATGTCCTTCAGCGTGAGCAGGTGGCCCTGGGCGTGGCGGAGTTCGGTCAGGCCGGTGACCCAGGCAGCGGCGCAGCGGGGTGCCTCGCCGCGCAGACGTCGTACTACTCCGGCGACCCGCGCGGCGGCTTCGGCGAGGGCGTCGGCGGCCTGGCGGGTGAGGGCTTGGACCGTCTCGAACTCGGCCAGCACCTGCGCGGCGGTGGTCCGGACCTGCTCCAACGGGTCCAGCAAGTCCCCGAGTTCGTCTTCGCCCAACCAGTGGTAGGAGTCCGCTGCCCGGACGCAGGCAGCGGCCAGTGCCTCGTACACCTCGCTCGTCGGCTTCGTCTCGGCGACCGCGTGCGTGAGGGACAGACAGTCGGAGATGCCGCGCACGAGGTCGGCGTTGCCGACGCGGGCGAGCGGGCCGGTGCCGACCGGCTGGGCGGCGGCGTGGGTGTCGGAGACGTACGGGGAGTTCCACAGTTGGAGTGGGTGCACGCGCTGCGGCTCGTCGCCGTCGGCGCGCAGGACGACGAGCGAGCCGTCGTCGAAGAGGGCCCAGCCGTGGCAGGAGATCGGGGTGGCGGCTTCCTTGCGGATCAGGTTGTACGGCAGGAGCAGGCTGCTGCGGCCCTCCACGCGCGCGTGGAACGCGTACAGCACGTCCTCGCCGTTCGGTGAGCGCACCTCGCGCTCGAACTCCAGGTCCGTGGTGTCGAGGTCGTACGTCTTGTGTGCACCGGTGGCCAGGCAGTAGCCGCCGGGGAAGACGATGCCCTGGTCCTCCGGCAGGCGGCGGCAGGCCCGGCCGATGCCGTCAAGACGGACGACCCTCCTGGTGAGGGTGTTGAAGACCAGGTAGCGGTGGACATCCTCCTTGTAAGGGAGGATGTCCAGCACGATGAGGGTGCCCACGCGCGCGTACGCGATGTCCGCGTCGGCGAGCGACTGCAGTGGCTCGTCGACCGGCTCCGCATAAATCCCCTCGCCCGTCTCGGTGTCGTCCTCGACCTTGACGGTCAGAGTCCCGCCGACCGTCTCGACGAAGACCTCACCCTCGATGGAGACGTGCGGGTGGCGGCCCAGGACATGGTCCTCGCGGGTCGTCTGCGTCCAATCGAAGTCGTGGGAGGGCGGGAAGACATGGTCGCGCTCACCGCGGGCATCCAGGAAGGTCGCCCGGCCGTCGTCGGACACCGCCCAGCGCAGGACACGGATGTCGTCCGCCTTGTCTCCCGTCTGAAAGACGGCGAGCAGCTTGCCGTCGACGCGGCGGAGCTGAAGGAGGCGGGTCTGTCGGTAGTAGCGGTGAAGAGCCCCGAACTCCCGGACGAAGCCCAGGTCGTCGAGCAGTCCGGGCACGGCGTCGTCGGGCAGCCGGTGCAGATCGCGGTCGTACAGGGTGAAGACGTCGCCGACGTCCGTCTCCTGCTTCGCGGCGGAGAGCGCGTTGTGGCCGAAGAGCACCACGTCGCCGACGGCGACGATGTCGCGCGCCACGCTCGTGTGCTCGGTGCGCAGCCGCTCGGTGCCGGCGAGTTCGAGCCGCGTCGAGCCGAACTCCGCGGCACGGCGTGCGTTGAGCGCCTCGGCGCGGCGGGCGAGCTCGGCGGCCTGCGCGGTGAGGCGGCCGCGAAGTACCTCGTACGTGCCGGTGTCCAGGCCGGTGGTCATGGGTCCCTCTCAGGAGGTCGGAGAAAACGCGGTCCGGAGCTGCCGTCCCCTCGTGCGGCAGCTCCGGACCGCGGGTCGGTCAGCCCTTGGCGCTGCCGTTCAGGGCGGTGAGGGAGGTGTCTGCAAGCCCCAGCTCGCCTGCCTTGTCCAGCAGTTGCTGGAGCTGTCCGGCGTTCGCGCCGCCGCTCTTCATCAGCTTCATCAGCAGGGCGGAGACGGTCAGGTTCTGCACGTCGGTCGTGGAGAACGAGCCCAGGACGCGGCTGAGGTCGTCGGTGAAGCTGGAGCTGCCGTCCAGCCAGGGCTTCGCGAGTGCCTGGACCGTGTCGGAGTGCTGGACGAAGCCGTCGACGCCCTTGCCGAGCGAGATCGAGGAGACGAGGCGGTCGAAGAAGACCGACTCGCCGCCGACGATGTTGATGTCGGCGTTCTCCAGACCGGTGGCCAGCACCGTGGCCTGTGCCTCGGCGACCTGCTTCTGTACGTCGAGCCCGGCGAGCCGGATCTCCTTTTCCGCCTCGAGTCGCAGCCGGTACTCCTCGTGGCCGCGGGACGCCTCGTCCAGGGCGGCCATCGCGGCGGCCTTCTCGGTCAGGCCGGCCGCTTCCGCTTTCAGCTTCTCGCCGATTCCTTCGGCTTCGGCGAGAGCCTTGGCCCGAGCGCCCTCCGCCTCGGCCCGCATCCGAGCCTCGGCCGCCTCGGCCTCCGCACGGCCGGCCTTCTCGATGACCTCGGCCTCCTTGTCCCGGACCTGGACGGCCGCCAGCCCCTCGGCCGCGGCCTCGGCCTGGACACCCTCGGCGAGCCGCAGCTTGGCCTGGGCGTCGAGGTCGGCGCTCTTCAACCGGGCCTCGGCGAGAGTGAGTTCCTCGGCGGCGCGGTGCACGGCGGCCTGCTCGGCGGCTTCGGCGACCTTGATGTCCTTGACCAGCTTCTCCTGCGCCTCGGCTTCGGCGGCGATGATCACCGTCTGGCGGCCGCGCTCGGCCTCCTCGACGGCGCGCAGCTTCTTGATGGACTCTTCCTGCTCGGCGACCGTACGGTCCACCGCCACCCGCTCCCGGATGACCTCGGCGATCTCCCGCTTCTCCGCCTCGACCTCCTTGGAAGCCGAGATCCGAGTCAGCTCCGTCTCCCGCTCCCGGGCGATGACTTCGAGGAGGCGGTCCTTCTCGATGCGCTCGTTCTCGATGGCGATGACCCGCTCGCGGTTCTTCTGCGCGACGGCGACCTCGCGGGCCTGGTTCTCGCGCTGGATGCCGAGCTGCTCCTCGGTCTTGAGGAACGCGCCCTGCGACCGCAGCCGCTCCTCTTCCATCACCCGCGCCGTCTCGGCCTCCTCGCGGGCGCGTACGGTGTCGATCTCCCGCTTCTGCTTGATCTCGGCGTCGGCCTGGCGGCGCTCCAGCTCCAGGATGGCCTCGCGGGCGTCGACGTTCTGCCGGGTGATCTCCTTCTCCTCGGTGCGCCGGTACTCGTTGGTGCGTACATGCTCGATGGCGGTCAGCTCGGTGATCTTCCGGATGCCCTGGGCGTCGAGGACGTTGGCCGGGTCGAGCTGGGTGAGCGGCGTCTGCTCCAGGTAGTCGATCGCCGCGTCCTCCAGGTGGTAGCCGTTGAGGTCGACGCCGATGACCTCGATGATCCGGTACCGCAGTTCCTCGCGCTTGGTGTACAGGTCGGTGAAGTCCAGCTGCTTGCCGACGGTCTTCAGCGCCTCGGAGAACTTCGCGTGGAACAGCTCCTGCAACGTGTCCCGGTCGCTGGCCCGGGCCGTGCCGACGGCCTGGGCGACCTTGATGACATCCTCGACGGTCTTGCTGACCTTGACGAAGAACGAGATGCGGATGTCGGCGCGGATGTTGTCCTGACAGATCAGCCCGTCCCGGCCGGCCCGCGTGATCTCGATGGTCTTCACCGAGATGTCCATCACCTCGGCCTTGTGCAGCACCGGCAGCACAACCTGCCCGGTGAAGGTCACGTCGACCTTCCGCAGCTTGGAGACGATCAGTGCCTTGCCCTGCTCCACCTTGCGGAACAGGCGGGAGACGACGAACAGCAGGGCGACCGTGGCGAGCAGGACAGCGGCGACGGTCACGCCGATGCCCACAGTGGTGGCATCCATAGGAAATCCTTGAGGTCTGCGATGAGGTGACGCCTTGACAGCGAGGCGAGGCGGCCCGCGCGGTCGCGGACATGTGCGTGACAGGCGTGGCCCAGCGGTTGCACCGCGGGCGGACGATTCAGCTGCGGGCGCGGCGACTGCCGGGGTCGAACGGAGTGCCGTTCGCCAAGTCCTGTTGTCGCGGTCCAGATTCGTGGGGAAACAGCTTGTTGAGCGGACCCGCGAGAGTATGTGTCACCGACCAGGCGACGAGCGCGGACAACGCGAGCAGCGTGACGCGGGCCAGGGCAGCGCCGAACCCTGTCACGCCGATCCACTCCATCACGAGCATCCCGGTGAGGCTGACGAGCCAGCCGCTCACCGTGACGACGGAGGCGGCGACGGCGACCGGTGCTCCTCCGAACACCCTGGCCAGCGCCGGGGCGTCGGCATCGAAGTCGCGTACACCGGCCCGGCCCAGCAGGACCAGGAACCAGAAGCAGAGCACGACGACCAGAGCAGAGGTGAAGATGACGGTGGGGAACTGCGCGGCGGCGTCGATGACCTCCAAGATCCCTCACCCCCAAGTCTCGCCGCAGTGTCCGGGTATCCGTGGCCGTTGCCGGGGCCGAGCACCCCGGCACAACCGTGTGTGCGCCAAGGCCATTGTGAACTGGCGCTGTTCCTCACCGCATTGCCGTGTTCCGGCAGTCTTGACGTCTCGTTGATGCCGGACTGCGATAGCCAGGCGTGCCGACGGTGACTACTCATGCGTGGTGATCAGTTCCGGTCACGGCGGTGTGCGCTTTGCTGTCGCTGTCTCGTTGATACGGCATCGGGGGAAGGAGAAGGGGGCCGACGCGGCAAGTTCGCCGCTGGCTCGGCGAGCGCGGCGACGCGGAGACCACCGAACAGATGGGTTCCTGACGAACCGGAACACCAAGGAGAACGCCTGGAACCCGGCAACCAAACCGAGCCCGTCACTGCCTAGCCACCCAACTGGCCCAGCATCCGTCGGACAGTCACCCTTGGCGCATGGCTCGCTTTCAGCACACCGTGACACTCGCCCCCGTCCCCCGACGCTGGTTCGAGTCGTGCGTCGTCACACTCCACGACCTCGCGGAAAGCATCGAAGCCGATGGTGCGCGGCTACGGCTGCCCGACGGACGAAGGCTTCCCGAACTGCTCCTGACCGAGGGGAGCCACCTGCGACCCGGAGCCCGCTACCACCCCGAGAACGACGACGGGAGTGGACCGGACATCGACCAGACGCTCACGATCCTGGCCTGGGACCGGAAGCGGGAGACGGCCTTGGAACTCGTCACGCTCGACGACGAGCTCGACGGCCCCGGCCACATGGCCTGCACGCTGCGGCTCACGAGCGCCGAACGGCCGAGTGATGCGAAACTCTCGGTCAAGCTGGAGACAGGCGGCGGTAGATGGACGAAGTACGCCGAAGGCAGCGGACGCCTGCACCTCGACCTCGGCAAGTGGTGGGCGTCGGCGGCGGGCAGCGGCCGCCGGACGACGGCACCCGTGACCGCCAAGCTCGACCATGCACTCGCCCGCGCCACGGTGGCGGCCGTCCCGCGCCCAGCCGGCGACGGATGCTGGCGTGTCACCGTCACGATGCGTGTCACGGGCCGCTCCTTCGTCCGTCTGCTGCTCCCCCTCGCCATGACGGTCATGGGACGACGGGCACGCGGGGCCTTCGCCAAAGCGCTGGACGACGCGGCGAAACAGTGGAACGACCAGGTACCGGAACTGGTCCGAAAGGATATGGAGCAACTGCCTCTGGAACTCGTCGAGTCACTGTTCGGCATCGATGAGGAAGGGACAAGCCCCTCGCTGGGCACATGAAGGAGATCCCTGCAGTCGCTGGACGACTACCTCGTCCCTCGGCTCAGGCCGCAAGGTCCCGCCAGATACCTCCGGCCGGACCGCTGTGCCCCCGCTTCATGGGGGGCCTCGTCAGCGTGCCGTCCCCGAGCTGAAGTGCCGGTGCGGGACCGCCCCGCACGGTTCTGCCCAGCAGGACCACCAGAATCCGGCGACCACGACGAGCGCGGTGGTGAACGCGTCCGTGGGAAGTCGACGGCGGCGTCGGCGATCTCGTGTGACCTCGCCACCTGCATTGCGTCGTCCGCCATCCTGGGGAACTCCGCCAGTACCTCGCCTCGCGTCGCCGCGCGCAGTACGAGAGCACCCCGGCGTGGCCGCCATCGGCTGGTCGGGCGGTGCGTGCGCGTGCGTGGTGGCCGAGGTACGGAGGCAATCAGGGCACGACTGTGCCGAGAACGGTCCGTGACCCCGACGTGGTGAGCCGCAGCATCGGTGCATGGCTCAGAGCAAACGGAGAGTCTGTCGATGCTCGTGGTGCTCTCGGTCTTGCCGGGCTCATGGCCTGGCGATCGGAGTTCTCGTCCGGCGGGAACGCCGACGGCTCGGGACCAGCCCGGAGGCGCAGCGGATCGAGGCGGCCGCCACCCGGAGTATTCGCGAGACGCGGCGCCGCCGCGCCCGAGCCCTCCACCACCTTGGCGGGGCGGCGGGGATCGGCCGCCTGGACGACGGAGATGTGACGCACTGACGACAGCGAGCCGGCGGAGGCCAGGCCGAAACACAGAATCGAAGATCGCCTCCCAAGCACGTCTCGCCGCCTTGAACGACTTGTCACTGGGCCCGGGTCCAGCGGGGTAACCAGCGATGCAGCGCCTGCCGCCACGATCGCCGGAGCGATCCCATGAGGTGGCAGCACAAGGGGCCGTCGTGGGGCAGAGCGACGGAGGTCTCGTGGGTCATCGCCAGGAAGAAGACCCGCCCGTCCCGGCTCTGCAATGTTGTGCTCCACCGGTAGCCGGGGCGAGGGGCGAGCAGGGAATGAACGAGTTCGCGTCCCAGCCCCGGTTGTTGCTGGGTGTCGCAGACCCAGATATCCAGGATCCGCCCTGCACAGCACGTCGGGAAGGCGCGGAAGCGTAGCCGCCCAATGACCGACCATCGTCGAGCAAGACGATCTCAGCTGGTGCCCTCGCAGCGGCGGCGGCAGGCCCGTTCGACCGCGTAGACGGACCCACCCGGATCACCTCTCCCAGAGTGAGGCACGCGCAGGCGCGACCCGCCAGTTCAATGATGTTCACCGTTCCGGTTCTCCGCCTTGTCCGCTTCCGGCCCGGTGGACAGGTGGACGAGGTGGGCGACGAGTGCCCCGGCCAGCAGCGCCCACGCCACGGAGGCGATCCCGGCTGCCCGCCAGCCGACGAGGGAGAGGAGCACAGCCACGGTGGCTCCGGCAGTCATCGGTCTGCCGTGGGCAAGGAAGCACCACTGCCGGCGTGCGCTTCCCGGGTGGCGCATCTCCACCAGCGCGGTTCGGATCACCAGTATGGCGACGACAGTCACGGGTGCCATCAGCGATGTGTCCATGCGCATACCTCTTTCCGGTCCAGGCGGCCGTTCCCGTGGAGGCTCCGGCAGACGACAGGTCAGAGCGCGAAGTAGCGCAGCCACACATAGCCGAGGGCGATGGCCACGGTGACGAAGGTGACGACAAGCCCGTACTTGGTGAACTGCCAGAAGGAGATGGGCTGTCGGTTGCGTTCGGCGATACCGAGGACGACGACGTTGGCGCTGGCGCCGATCGCGGTGGCGTTGCCGCCCAGGTCGGCGCCCAGCGCCAGGGCCCACCACATGACGTGGTCGCTGCCACCGCCCATGTTCTGGACGAGGTCGCTGGTGATGGGGGCCATGGTGGCGACGTACGGAATGTTGTCGACGATGCCGGAAAGGACGGCGGAGGCACCCAGCAGGGTGATGGTACCGCCGAGTTCGTTGTCACCGATCGCGTCGGCCAGGGACTTGGAGACCTCGCCGATCACGCCGGTCTCGATCAGGCCGCCGATCATGATGAAGAGCCCGGCGAAGAAGGCCAAGGTGGGCCACTCCACCTCTTTGAGCACGTCACCGGTCTCCGCCGAGGAGACAGCGATGAGTAGTCCGGCGCCGAGCAGGGCGACGACGCTCGGCTCGTAGTGCAGCACCGGATGAAGGACGAAGCCCGCCACGACCAGCGCGAGCACGATCAGGCCCTGAACGAGGAGCCGGGGATCGCGAATGGCCTCACGTTCCTCCAGCTCCATGATCTCGGCAGCACGGTCCTCGTCGTAGACGAAGGACTTGCGGAACATCACGCGACATATTAGGACGAAGACGACGACCAGGATCGCCGAGATCGGGGCGAGGTGGACCAGGAAGTCGTTGAACGTGAGACCGGCACGGCTGGCGATGATGATGTTGGGCGGGTCGCCTACCAAGGTCGCGGTGCCGCCGATGTTCGAGGCCATGACCTCGGCGATGAGGAACGGGGCGGCGGGCAGGGCCAGACGCTCGCACACCAGCAGCGTCACGGGTGCGATGAGCAGGACCGTCGTCACGTTGTCCAACAGCGCCGAGGCGACCGCCGTGATGACGACCAGCATGGCCATGACCCGGAAGGGTTTGGCCCGGGCGCGCTTCACGGACCAGATCGCCAGGTACTCGAACATGCCGGTCTTCTTCAGCACGCCGACGATCATCATCATGCCCAGCAGCAGGAAGATGACGTTCCAGTCGATGCCGCTGTGTTCGGAGTAGAAGGCCGACTTGTCGTCTGTCGCCCCGATCGCCAGCATCAGGGCCGCGCCGCCGAGCGCCACGGCGACGCGGTGGATCTTCTCGCTGATGATCAGGGCGTACGCGCCGACGAAGACGACGACGGCCGCCCAGCTGTGCCAGTCGTTCACGATCCTCCGATGAAGTGCTCCAAAAGGGCGGCCGCGGTGACCGCGCCGACCAACGTGGCCTTGTCGCCGTCGCGTTCGACGACCGCGACGATCGGGGTGTCCTTGCGCGTCATCAGCGCGGCGATCTGCGAAGGCGGAGCGTCCGGGCCGACGACGGGGGGCGTGATACGGCCGCGCGGCAGCCACTCAGTCACCGTCCGTCCGGTCATCGCCTCCCTGGCCTCCTCGTCGAAGTGATCGTCGACCACGGCGGTCAGAACCGGCTCTTCCCGCATGTACCAGGGCAGCAGGGCGCCGATCATGCGAGCGGACGACACGACTGCGTACGGATAGTCGTCCCGGTCGAGGACCAGCAGTGCGGGCAATTGTTCCCGTACGAGCAGGCGGGCCGCGTCGAGCGCGTCGTCGTCCGCGGACACGGTGGGGTAAGGGTCGGCCAGATCACGTGCGCGCATCGGCGTGGGGCTCCTTGGGCTGTGCTTCGGTGTCCTCGCGCCCGGCCGGGATTCCGGCCAGCTCGTCGACGTCGAAGGCGCGGGCGATCGGCACGTCCGTCGAGCTGTGCGCGATGATCGAGAAGGCGATGCACACCGCTATCAGCGTGAACGCCTCTTCCGCCCGTGGGATACCGGACTGCAGGACCAGCAGGCCGTAGACCACCGACGCGAAGCCCTTCGGACCGAACCAGGCCGCCACGAGCTTCTCCTTGCGGGAGAGGCTCGTACCGATCAGCGAGAGCAGCAGCGAAGCCGGCCGGATCAGTACGATCGCCAGGACCACCGCCACGTAGCCGCCGAACGACAGGTCGCCGAACAGCTGCGGGGTCAGGAGCGCGCCGAACACCAGCAACGCCGCGAACTTCGCGAGCTCAGCCAGAGCCTCGCCCAGTGGCTCGAAGGACTCCTTCGCCTCCGGGGATACGTGTACCAGCGCCGCGCCTGCCGAGAATGCTGCCAGGTACGGGTTGGCGTGGGTGAGGTGGCACACCGCGTGCAGGATGATCCCGGTCGCCAGCGGCAGGAGCGGCTGCAGCTTCAGCTCCGCGCCGAGCAGACGGAAGCGTACGAGGGCGCTGACCATCAGCGGCAGCGCGACGCCGAAGACCAGACCGAGCAGCAGCTCCAGGGCGATTTTCGAGCCGGAGGCCTCCGCGCTGTCCGCGGTCGGACCGGCGGCGGCGATCAGGATGAGGACGACCGGAAGGGCCAGCCCGTCGTTGATGCCGCTCTCCACGTTCAGCAACTGCCGCAGCTTCGCGGGCACTTCCCTACGTCCGACGATCGCCGAGGCGAACACCGGGTCCGTCGGCGCCAGGACTGCTCCGACCAGGAACGAGGTCGTCCAGTCCAGGCCCACCAGGAAGTGCGTGATCAGGGCCATGAAGACAAACGCCAGCGGCATGCCCAGACCGAGGGCACGGGCGGGGTTCTTCCAGTTTGCCCGCAGCTTGGGCAGCGACACGTGCATGCCGTCGGTGAACAGCACCGCGAACAGCGCAAGATCGGCCGTCACGGCGACGATCTCGCTGTCCGGCGTGATGTGGATCAGCCCGAGGAACCCGTCACTGACCAGGGCTCCGCCGACCAGGAAGAGGAAGGAGGTGGAGAGCACCGTCCGTGCCGCCAGGCCTGACAACAGCACCGCCACCAGCAGCGCCGCACCGAATACCGCCACGAGCACCATGACGGACCCCCGATCGGAAGAGAGAATGATCCCTTGTTCGCCGACCAGGCTTCCCGGCACACCGCCGGGAACCCTACATGCCCTTGACGCATTTTTGACAGATCGCCAATAGGCACAATGGGCTGCGTGAGATTGCCGGATTCCGGCAGTGG
The DNA here is from genome assembly GCF_052245575.1 of Streptomyces sp. 2A115. NCBI lineage: Bacteria > Bacillati > Actinomycetota > Actinomycetes > Kitasatosporales > Streptomycetaceae > Streptomyces > Streptomyces sp. 2A115. The sequence goes on from NZ_JBQQCG010000138.1 coordinate 15,747, forward strand.
TGTCGATCGGGCAGGGATCGAAGCCCGTAGATCCCGAGCGATCCAGTCGTCGGTCGCCCCAGGCGTCGGGCCCGGCGACCATCACCCCCAAGAACGTGGCCTGATCGGCAAGATTCTCGAAGAGCTCCTGAACGCGGAACCCACCTGTGCGAAAGATCGACTTCAGCGGGGTGACCTACCTCAGCACTGACGGCGGCGGGTGTTACGCATAGCGCTGTGCTCGGCTCGGGTGCGCGGCACGCGATCAGGCGAGCGCGACGGGCGCCCTCGCCGCGGCCTGTTCGGTCTCCGTCGTACTGGGCGGCGGTCAGACCGTTCACTTCCTTCTGTACCGGCGGCGCCTGCGGCAGTGGGACAAAGCCTGGGCAGAGGCTGACGCTCGATGGGGAGGGAAGACCGTGTGCCCGCGGCCCGCTCCGGGCGCCCGGCGCAAACTCACCGAGAGCGGTAGCCCAGCGATGCTGACCAGACCGGCGACAACCGGCTCGGGATAATGACACGATGCTTGGGTGGCGCGGCTCTCCGCCTACGGCAGAAGGGCGGAGGCCGGTCCTGGAGCGCCGGGAAGTCTGGTCGGCACAGTGCCTGAACGCGACGAGGGAGCAGGCTGTGTCCGCGATCCAGAGCGCCCTGCGCCGTGCGATGAGTGTCGAAGGTGTACTGGGCGCCGCGATCGTCGACTACATCAGTCGCATGCCGCTCGGCACCATCGGCAACCCGGCAGGTCTCGACCTTGAGGAAGCCGCTCAGAGAGACGCCGATGTCGTACGCGTGAACCTCTCTGCGCTCGCTCAGCTGGGCTACGAACCCAGGCGGGTCGAGGACATCCTGATCACTCTGGACACCGAGTACCACCTTCTGCGTCCCCTCGCTCGCAGGGTTCACGACGGGCTGTTCATCTACCTGGTCCTGGACCGCGACCTGGCGGATCTGGACGCGGCCCGCAAAGAACTCCAAGACCGGGAACGTCGCCCTCAGTGCGGACAGCGGCAGGGGCAGAACCCCCTTGATCTGTGCGGCGTCGATCGCGATTGCCGCGGCGGCGCGGTCCTGGCCGAGCAGCTTCTGCGCGATCATCCCACCGAACGAGTGACCGATCACGATGGGCCGCACGGGCAGGGCCGCGATCAGGGCCGCATAGTGCTCGACGACGTCGTCGATGCCGTAGCCGGCGATGCTCTCAGGGTTTTGGCGCGCCTCCTCGACGGTGTCGGGGTCGCCGGGCCACCCGTGCGCGGATGGGGCGTAGCCCTCCTCGCGGAACAGATCGATCCACAGTCGCCAGGATGTGCTGTGCAGCCAGAGTCCGTGGACGAAGACCACGGGACGCGTGACGGTCATGGCTGGCCCTACTTTCTTGTCTGGGTGTCCTGACCGGGCAGTGCACACGAAACCGGGAACCCCGGTGCTCTCGCACCGGGGTGACACCCCAGTCGTTCAGCGGTGGACGCCGAACGGCCCGAGGACACCCGCGTCGATCCGCAGGGACTCCAGCAGCGTCCACGCGTTGTCCCGCGTAAAGACGTCGGCAGCGGCCAGGACGCCGGTGTACTTCGCGGCCACCGGAGCGGCCGCGGTGCCCGCGACCGCGTCGAGGAAGGTCTTGAAGATCGCCCACGAGTTGCCCTGGGCACCGTACTTGGCGAAGAACGGGCTCGGGTCGACCGAGGTGATCGCCGACCGCGTGCTGTCATCCAGATCGTTCATCGGAATTCTTTCGGATACCTCCGGCTTCAGCCGGGGGAGGAAACGAAATCCCTGCGGAGCAGGGCAAGGGGCTGGGATGCGACGCAAGGGCGGATCACAGTGCCCTGACCCGCAGGTTTGATCTCTCCTTGCGGTCTGGCTGGTTTGTGCGTGTGGTCGTGAACCATGTGAGGCGGGCGTTCAAGTACCGCTTCTGTCCCGGTGATGCGCAGGCGGCGGAGCTGTCGCGCACGTTCGGGTGTGTGCGGAAGGTCTACAACCTGGCGCTCGCCGCCGGTACGCAGGCGTGGGCGCGGCGGGAACGGGTCAACTACAACGCCACCTCGGCCATGTTGACGGCGAGGAAGAAGACCGAGGAGCTGGCGTTCCTGAACGAAGTGTCGTCGGTGCCGTTGCACGCGGACGCTGTGGCACTCGCAGACCGCGTTGACCCACTTCTTCGGCAAGCGGGCGAAGTATCCGCGTTTCAAGTCGGATGGTGTCCCTCGTCGTGGTGTACGGGATCAGCGGCCGGGAGTGCGCGGGCATCTGCCCGGGGCGCACTTCCACGGGTGACTACCGCTCCCTGAACAGGAGGCGGGCCACCGCGTAACTCTCCTT
>NZ_JBQQCG010000139.1:0-17028 GCF_052245575.1 Streptomyces sp. 2A115
TCCGTGTTCCGTACGAGGCTGGAGGTGCCGCACAGCGCGTCGTGCCGCCCGGACGTGTCGGCGATCACCGAGGCGAGGACGCGGCCCTGGTCGGAGAGGAGCAGCTGGCCCTCCCCGAGGTAGGCGTTCCACTGGACCTTGACCGTGTCGGCGACGTTGAGGCGCTCCCACGGCCGGTCGGCGGCGAACAGGAGCAGATGCGCGCAGGCCTCGCCCTGGAGGTCGGTCAGCCGCAGCTCCGTGCCGCGGGCCAGCACCTTGTGCGTGTAGTTGCCGCCCGCCACGGTCTCCGCCCACACCAGGTGGCCCGCCTCGCAGGGCGGCGCGGGCCAGGTGCTCGCCGGGACGACCGGCATGGCTTCGGCTCGGGCGCCCTCCTGGGCGCGGGCGTGCGCTCGGGCTCCGTAAGTGGTCGCTGTCGCCATCGCGGGACCTCCGGCTCGGCAGTGGTGGGTCATCGGGGTGTGGCTGATCCTGCATTTCTGTCGCTCGACAGAAATTAGGAGCCGGGCGGGTCATCGCGGTTGCCCGCGCGTTGCGGACCGGTTACCGATCCCTCACCGAGATCGCCTCTTGGTGCGGTGTGCGAGGATCGAACGCATGGGGTCCAGCGGACGACGAGTGGGCAGGCCGCGCGCCGAGCAGCGGCCGGACAGCGGCCTCTCGCCGCGCGACGAGCTGCTCGTGGCCGCCGCGGAGCTCTTCACGACACGTGGTTACGCGGCCACGACGACCCGGGCCGTCGCCGAGCGGTCGGGCATGCGGCAGGCGTCCATGTACCACTACGTGTCCGGCAAGGAGGAACTCCTCGCGGCGCTCCTGGAGTCCACCGTCACGCCCTCGTTGACCTTCGCCCGTCAACTTCTCGCCGACGACGTCACCCCGGCCGAGGACCGGTTGTGGGACCTGTGCCGCACCGACGTCGAGCTGCTCTGCGGCGGCTCGCACAACCTCGGCGGGCTCTATCTGCTGCCCGAGGTCCGCTCGGAACGCTTCGCGGGCTTCCATGCCGTACGGGCCGAACTCAAGGACGCCTACCGGCAGTTGCTCGCCGCGACCGAGGCGGGCGGTGCGCTCGTCAAGAGTGAGCTCGAGCTGCGGACGGACCTGCTCTTCGGCCTCATCGAGGGCGTGATCCTCGTGCACCGCTCCGATCCGGAGCGGCCCGTCTCGGTGTTCGCGGAGGCCACCGCGGACGCGGCCCTGCGCATCGCCGGAATCTGAGCCGCACGCCGCACGCCGCACGCCGCACCCCGCAAGCCGGTCGGAAGCCGGGCCGAACGCGGTGCCTCGCCCCTTCTCACGAGGGGTTTCGTATGTCCATACGCGATAACGCACCGTGTTCGAATGGGACCGCAGCGTACAAATGAGGCAGCGTACTCCTGTCGCGAAGGCGATTTCAGGTGCTTGCTGAATATGACACAGCGATGATCCGGTCGGACTAAGCTCGCCCGCGGCGCACCGAGTTGAGGTGTATTCGTGCGCTTGTTCCCCAATGTTCTGAAGATCCAGTTACCTCCCCCCGACCTCCAGTCGATTTGTCTCAGAGGGCATACATGGTGAGTGTTCAATCGCCTCCCGGTGGCCGTGAAGTTCCCTACGCGCGCGTGCTGTTGCTGCCGGCCATAGTGATGGCCGCGGCGACCGGGGCCGCCGTCGCCCTGGTGACGGAGCCGGCCCGGGCCGCCGTCGGCTGGTGCGGCGCCATCGCGACGCTGCTCCTGCTCGCGACGGCCGCCGAGGCGGTCCGCCGCGGCCGTGTCATCCGTGCGGCGCGCGCCGAACACGCGCGTCGGACGGCGCTCATGGAACGGCGCATCGCCAGTCACGACGCCGAACTGGTCCACCTCCGCGAGGAACTGCTGCCCGCCGTGCTCTGGCGGGTGCGCGCGGGTGTGTCGCCCGCGGACGCGCTCCGGCGGACCGTCGACGACGACCCCGTCAACCGACAACTCCCCGCGACCCAGCGCGCGTTGCTGCTCGACGTCCTGAAGGTCGTGGACCACGAGGTGCTGCAGCGTGAGGCCGCGGCGCGTTCCTTCGTCAGCATCGCCCGGCGCGTCCAGGCCATCGTCCACCAGCAGAACAAGGAACTGCGCGAGATGGAGGAGGACCACGGGCGCAACCCCGAGGTCTTCGACGACCTGCTGCGCATCGACCACGGCACCGCGCTGATCGGCCGCCTCGCCGACTCCATCGCCGTGCTCGGCGGCGGCCGCCCGGGCCGCCAGTGGCCCAAGCCCGTACCGCTCTACAGTGTGCTGCGCGGCGGCATGTCCCGGATCCTGGAGTACCGGCGCATCGAGCTGCACTCCATCGCCAAGGTCGCGGTCGAGGGCATCCACGTCGAGCCGGTCATCCACGCGGCCGCCGAACTCCTCGACAACGCCACCCGCTATTCGCCGCCGCACACCAAGGTGCATGTCACCGCGGTCGAGGTGCAGACCGGCGTCGCCATCGAGATCGAGGACGCCGGCGTCAGCCTCAGCGAGGAGGCCCGCACGCGGGCCGAGCGGATGCTCGAGCAGGCGAAGGCCGGCCCCGACCTCAACAACCTCGGCGAGGACCCGCGGCTCGGCCTCGCCGTCGTCGGCCGTCTCATGGACATGTACAACATGCAGGTCTCCTTGCGCCAGTCCGCGTACGGCGGGGTACGCGCGGTGCTCGTCGTGCCGCGCAACATGCTCACCGAAGACCCCGCGCCCGGCCTCGCCCACGGCATCGGCGCCGCCTCCGTGCCCAAGGTCGACTTCGACGGTGTCAAAGGGCCCGAGCGCGCGGAGAAGAAGCGCCGCCCCACCACCGGACCTCGTATCCCCACGCAGGACGACGGCATGGAGGACGACGTCCCCGAGGTCACCGAGTGGACGGCCAACGGTCTGCCGCAGCGCCGCAGCCGGATGAAGATCCCGTACAGCCAGCGGGTGCGCGAGGCCGTCGCGGCCGAGAGGGAAGCCGAGGAAGCGCGACGGGAGGGCCGGCCCGTCATCGACTGGACCCGGTCGTCCACGCAGCAGCCCGCCCCGAAGAAGAAGGAAGAGAAGGAACCCGGGCTGTGGGTCGACGCGTTCATGGCCGGCCTCAAGGGCGGAGACGAAGACCAGCAGCAGACACCCGGAGCGACGAACAGCCCGGCCGGCACGGAGGCCGACGACGAGGGGGACCTCAAGTGATCCAGCAGCGAGCCAACTTCGACTGGATGCTCAAGGAGCTGTCCGACGGGGTGTACGGGACCCGGCAGGTCGTCGTGCTCTCCGCCGACGGTCTGCGCATCGCCCGGTACGGAGGTGACCCCGACGCCGCCGACCGCATCGCCGCGGCCTGCGCCGGACTGCAGAGCCTGGCCGGGGCCGTCGCCACGGAGATCCCCGACACCGACGGCAAGATGCGCATGGTGATCATCGAGATGGAGGGCGGCTACTTCTACATGATGGCCGCCGGCCCGAACGCCTATCTCGCCGTGCTGGCGGAGGCGCATGTGGACGCCGGGCTGATGAGTGCCCGCATGCGCGACCTCGTCGTACGGATCGGTGCTCACCTCACGAGTCCGCCCCGGCGGAACGGGCAGACCGTATGACTCCTCCGCAACGACGACGGCGCTTCCCGAAGGAGGCGCCGGAGAAAAATCCTCCACCCCCTGCGGAAGGGCAGGGCGGGAAGGGCCAGGGGGTTGAACCGGAGCGGCTGTACGTCGTCACCGGCCAGGTCGAGGGCGGCGACCGTGCCGAGCTCGACCTGGTGACCTTAATCGTGGCGGACGCCGACGTGCCGCCCACCGCCCAGCCGGAACAGTCGGCGCTGCTCCGGCTCTGCAGGGCACCCATGTCCGTGGCCGAACTCTCGGCCTATCTCAATCTGCCGTTCAGCGTGGTGACCGTACTGCTGACCGAGCTGCTGACGGCTGAACTGGTACAGGCGCGCGCCCCGATCGTCCGCGCGGAGCTGCCCGACCGTTCCCTCCTCGAAGCGGTGATGCATGGACTTCAAAAACTCTGACACGATCACGGGGCCTCGCGCCGAGGACCACCTCCCGCACACGGCCACAGCCGCGGTGAAGATCGTGATCGTGGGCGGTTTCGGGGTCGGCAAGACGACGATGGTCGGCTCCGTCAGCGAGATCAGGCCGCTGACCACCGAAGAGACCATGACGCAGGCCGGCATCGGTGTCGACGACAACTACGGCTCGGACACCAAGACGGCCACCACCGTCGCGATGGACTTCGGCCGCATCAGCATCACCGAGCAGCTGGTGCTGTATCTGTTCGGGACTCCCGGCCAGGAACGCTTCTGGTTCCTGTGGAACGGCCTGTTCGAGGGCGCCCTGGGCGCGGTCGTCCTGATCGACACCCGGCGCCTGGAAGTCAGCTTCGACGTCATCGGACGCCTGGAGGAGCGCGGAGTCCCGTTCGTCGTCGCCGTCAACGACTTCCCGGACGCGCCCCGTTACCCCATGGAGGACCTGCGCGCGGCGCTCGACCTGTCCGAGGAGATCCCCATGGTGAAGTGCGACGCGCGCCGCAGGGCCTCCAGCCGGGACGTCCTGATGACCCTGATGCGCTTCCTGCACTCGATCGCCATGGCGTCGTCGGCGAAGGCCTGACCCGACCTCTACACCTCGATCCCAGCCGTGTACGTACCACCGCACCTACCAGGACACCGGACCGTTCAAGGCCCCGGACCGACTCCCACGACCCCGGAACCCCTTCAGCTTCGAAAGCGACCACCGTGACGCCTGAATCCCACTCCCGAACCGGCACGGACGACCTCATGTCCGGGCCGCCGCCGAGCTGCCCCGCCCACGGTACGGGCCCCGGCGGACTGCGACGCCTGTACGGACCCGAGGCCGAGGACCTCCAGGGCCTGTACGAGAAACTCCGTGCCGAACACGGAGCCGTCGCACCCGTGTTGCTCCACAACGACGTGCCCTTCTGGATGGTGCTCGGGCACGGCGAGAACCTCCACATGATCAGCAACCCCGCGCTGTACACCCGCGACAGCCGCACCTGGAGCGCCGTCCGGGACGGCACCGCGGGGCCCGACCACCCGCTCATGCCACTCATCGCCTGGCAGCCCATCTGCTCCATGGCCGAGGGCGACGAACACCAGCGGCTGCGCGGTGCGGTCATGGGCGCCATGACGACCATCAACACCCGTGACCTCCGCCGCTACATCAACCACTGGACCCAGGAGCTGGTCAACCAGTTCTGCGAGCGGGGCACCGCCGACCTGGTCTCCCAGTTCGCCGAGCAGCTGCCGATGGCGGTGCTCTGCGAGGTCCTCGGCATGCCCGAGGAGTACGACAACCGCCTGGTGCACGCCGCCCGCGACCTGCTCAAGGGCACCGAGACGGCGATCGCAAGCAACGAGTACGTCATGAGCGTCCTGATGCGGCTCACCGTCCGCCGCCGGGCCGAGCCCGAGGAGGACTTCACCAGCCACCTCATCAACCACCCGGCCGGGCTCAACGACGACGAGGTCGGCCAGCACCTTCGTCTCGTCCTGCTCGCCGCGTACGAGGCCACGGCGAACCTCCTCGCCAACGTGCTGCGGGTGGTCCTCACCGACCCGGGCTTCCGCGCCCAGCTCAACGGCGGCCAGATGACGGTGCCCATGGCGGTCGAGCAGTCCCTGTGGGACGAGCCGCCGTTCAGTGCCGTGCTCGGCTACTTCGCCAAGCAGGACACGGAGTTGGGCGGTCAGCGGATCCGCAAGGGCGACGGACTGTTCCTGGGGATCGCGCCGGGCAACGTCGACCCGCACGTCCGCCCGGACCTCAAGGCGAACATGCGGGGCAACCGCTCGCACCTCGCCTTCGGCGGCGGCCCGCACGAGTGCCCGGGCCAGGACATCGGCCGTGCCATCGCCGACGTCGGCGTCGACGCGCTCCTCATGCGGCTGCCGGACATCGAACTCGCCGTCGAGGAGCACGAGTTGCGGTGGACCGCGTCGATCTCCTCGCGCCATCTGGTGGAACTCCCGGTGAGGTTCCGGTCGGCGTCGCCGCAGGCCGTCATGGAGCGGCCCGGGGTGCGGACGGTGCCACAGCAGCGCCCGGACTGGGAGATCTCCACGCCGACCCCGAGGCCGTCCCCGACGTCCCCGGCCCCGGCCCTCGAACCGGAGCCCTCGGCCCCGGCGCCCGAACCCGTACACCGCCTCGGCGCCTGGCGGCGCCTCGTTCGCTGGTGGCGCGGCTACTGACCGAGCCGGTCGACGATGGTCACCGGTCGGCCCAGTCGTCGTACGCCGACCACGCCTGGAGCGTCCGTCCGCTCACGAAGGAATGCTCCCGCCCCGTGACCGGATCGGTGAACTCCAGCACCCGCGCCAGCAGTTGGAGCGGGCGCCGGAAGTCACCGGCCGGCACAGGGCCGGTCACCACCGGGTACAGCGGATCGCCGAGGATCGGCACGCCCAACGCGTTCATGTGAACCCGCAGTTGGTGGGTCTGGCCGGTGCTGGGAAGCAGCCGATAGCGCGCTCTGCCCCCGTCCCCGTTTCCGGCCGCGCCTCTGTCCCCGTCCCGGTGCTCGACCAGCTCGATCCGGCTCACGGCGTTCGGCTCGCCCGGCACCTCCCGGGCGGCCATGACACCCCGCTCCTTCTCGATCCGGCTGCGGACGGTACGCGGCAGCTCCAGCGACTCCCGGTACGGAGCCACCGCCTCGTACTCCTTGCGTACGAGGCGGTCGCGGAACAGCGACTGGTACGCGCCCCGCTCCTCGGGCCGCACCGTGAACAGCACGAGCCCGGCGGTGAGCCGGTCGAGCCGGTGAGCGGCCCCGAGCGCCGGGATCCCCAGCTTCCGCCGCAGCCTTGCCAGGGCCGTCTGGGCGACATGGCTGCCACGCGGCGTCGTGGCGAGGAAGTGCGGCTTGTCGGCCACGACGATGTGCTCGTCGCGGTAGACGATCTCCAGCGGGAACGGCACCCGCGCCTCGGCGGGCAGCTCCCGGTGGAACCACACGAACATCCCCGGCACGTACACCGCGTCGGACGCCACGGGCAGCCCGTCGGCCCCGACGATCAGCCCCGCGTCGAGCATCCCGTCGATCACTCCGGCTCCCGCCGCGAGCCGCTCGACCAGATGCTCCCGTACGGTGCCCCACGCACCCTCGACGGGCAGCCGCACCCGCACCGGATCCACCCCGTCGCGCTGCGGCAGGGGAGAGGGTGGAATCCGGGGCTTGCGTCTCACCTGGTCAAGCGTACGCAGGGCGCCGCGGGCCAGGCGTACGGGGAGCTTCCCACTCGGGCGTACTCAGGCGTACGCGGGAGCCTCTTCCGCGACCGTCGCCCGCGCCTTGTACACCCGGTACGCGGCGCCCAGGACGAGGGTGATCGCCAGGAACAGCACGGTGAACCATTGGAAGTACCAGTGCCCGCCCGCCGGGTCGTACACGTCGGCCCGTGGCCAGGCCAGGTTGACCGACATGAACAGGCCGTAGAGCAGGGCGAGCGCGTTGACGGGGACGCCCCAGCGGCCCAGGGAGAACAGGGGGCGGCCCTCTTCGTCGACGCCGTCCGTTCCGTCCGTTCCGTCGGTACCGGGGAACTGTCCGCGCAGTCGCTTCACGAGCAGCGGCCCGATGACCATCGCGTACGCCAGGTACAGCATCACGATGCACGTGGTGCCGATGGCCAGGAAAGCCTCCGGCGAGGCGAAATTGAGGAGCAGCAGAGCGGCGGCGAGGACGCCGACGACGACCGCGGGGGCGGTCGGCATACCGGTGCGCGGGTTGACCTTCGCGAGCCGTCCCGAGAACGGCAGCTGTCCGTCGCGGGCCATGGAGAACAGCATCCGGCAGGCCGCCGTCTGGATGGCGAGGACGGCCACCGCGATGGCGACCACCACGTCGGCGAGCAGTGCCCGGCCGACGCCGTCGCCCAGGCTGCTGGTCAGGACGTAACTCAGTCCCTCGACGCCGAGCCGGCCGTCGGTGAGGCTGGGTGCGGCGAGCAGGCCGGCGAGGATGATCAGCCCGCCGAGCAGGCCCGCGGCGCCGAGCGCGGTGAGGATGGTGCGGGGCGCGACACGCCGCGGATTGCGTGTCTCCTCGCTCATCTCGCCCGCGCTGTCGAAGCCGATCATCACGTACGCCGCCGCGAACGAACCCACCAGCAGCGCCCCGAGTAGGCCCGACTGGGCGGCCGTACCGGTGTGGAAGGTGATGCCGGGGGAGCGCTCGGAATGGGTCAGCAGCAGCACGATGATCAGGACGGCGCCGATGATCTCCGCGGTGACGCCGACGCGGTTGATCAGCGACATCACGCGGTTGTCGATGACGTTCACGAAGGTCGTCAGGACCAGCAGGATCACGCCGAAGACCGCCGCGTTGGCCGCGCCACTCGCGGAGGTGGGCGTCGGGTCGTCGCCGATCAGCTGGAAGCCGGACCAGATCGCCGGCAGCACCATCTGCAGCGCGAGCGCCGCCGCCGCGACCACCACGATCTGCCCGATCACCATGATCCAGCCGGCGAACCAGCCGAAGGTGAGGTTGGAGAGCCGGGACGACCACTGGTAGATGGCGCCGGAGATCGGATAGCGCGCGGCCAGCTCCGCGAAGCACGCGGCGACCAGCAACTGGCCGACCAGCACGGCCGGCCAGGTCCAGAAGAAGACCGGCCCGCCGAACGCGTAGCCGAACGCGAAGAACTGGAAGACGGTCGTCAGGACGGAGATGAAGGAGAAACCGGCGGCGAACGAGGCGTACCGGCCGAGGCTGCGATGCAGCTCCTGGCGGTAGCCGAACTCCGTGAGGGAGCGGTCGTCGGAGGACTCCGGTGGGTCGGGGCGGACGTCGGATGGGGCGGTCGTCGTCACTGCGGCACCTGCCTTCGGCACAGGGAGCGGAGCCAGGGAAGCGAATTCCTGTCGGGCGACAGAAATTAGGGATCGCCTGTTTCGCCCGCGTGTCGCACCGGTGTCCGCTGCGGGCCGAAGTCCTCACGCCCTTGCGGCGGGCCACTCAATCGAGATCAATCGTGTGTATTGACGCGCCGAAGACGGTGACGAGAAGTTGGGCCGCGACGACGAGCACGGCCAGCCCGCGCAGCCCGCGGCTCCGCCCCTGCCGACCCGCACGTTTTCAGGGCGTACCAACGCTCGGTCCAGAGGGTGCCTGTGGTCGTTGGTCGCGTACTTCCCCGCGTCGGCGCGCTTGCCAGTAGGCCCTGACGGGACGCCGTGGCCCCACCCCGTCGGGGGCGCGGGGAACTGCGCGACCAGCCCCCCACCGGCCCGCAGCCTCCGTACCGGCCTCCAGCGGAGCGGGCCCGTACCGGCCTCCAGCGGAGCGGCCCGTACCGCCCTCCCGCGGAGGAGACCGTTCAGGAGGTCGTCGGCGAGGCGGCCTCCTGCTCGGCCTCCACCTGTGCGTTCCAGTCCCGCTTGGCCGCCTGCCACCCGTCCTCGTTGTGGCCGAGCCGCCAGTAGCCGGAGATGGACAGGTCCTCACGCGGAATCTGCAGTTCGACGCGCAGCAGTCGTCGCAGGTCCTTCACGAAGCCGGCCTCGCCGTGCACGAACGCGTGCACCCGCCCCGCCGGGAACTCGAGGCCACGCACGGCCTCGACCAGCGCCTCGCCGATCGGTCGGTCACCCCGGTGCAGCCAGACGACGTCCACGTCGGAGGCGATCTTCTGCTCTTCTTCCGGCCCCGACACCTCCACGAACGCGCGCGCCACGGCCCCGTCGGGCAGCGACTCCAGCGACGCGGCGATCGTGGGCAGCGCGCTCTCGTCACCGGCCAGCAGATGCCAGTCCGCCTCGGGGTCGGGGGCGTACGCTCCGCCGGGGCCGAGGAACCGTATGATCTCGCCGGCCTGGACCCGCATGGCCCACGGCCCGGCGAGCCCCTCGTCGCCGTGGATCACGAAGTCGAGCGTCAGCTCGCGTAGTTCCGGGTCCCAGGCGCGCACCGTGTACGTCCGCGTCACGGGCCACTGCTCGCGCGGGAACTCCTCGCGGATCCTGGCCATGTCGAAGGGCTCCGGGTAGGTCACGCCCTCGGCCGCGAACAGCAGCTTCACGTAGTGGTCGGTGCTGGTGCCCACGACGAACTCGGCGAGGCCCTCGCCGCCGAGTACCACGCGCTGCATATGGGGAGTCAGCCGCTCCGTGCGGATGACCTCCGCGAAGTGAGGCTTGGGGACCCTGCGTGCCGGACGCTCTGCCATAACGGCCTCCCGAATAAGTTCGCTAAGGCTTACCTAAGTTAGCACCTCCCCCTGGTTAAAGCCCCTTGCTCGAAGAGCCTTGGACCTCTCCAGATGAAAACTTGGAGTGCCGATGACCATCCCACAAGCAACTGAGAATCTCCCCAGAAGAAGCCGAGGGCCACTACAGGACGAGTTCACGCGACCTTCAGGACGGCAGTATCGCCCTCAAGACCCCGGTGTTCCCTCAGGACCCCAGCGTTGACAGCAGCCGCTTCAGCGAGCCGCCCAGACCCCAGCGCGCCGCGAGCACGTCCAGGGCCGCCGGATCGCGCGGCGCGTGCGGCAGCGCGGTGGCCACATCCGGCAGCGGTACGTCTCCGGCCACCCGGACGACCGTGGGCGCGACGGCGAGATACGGCCGCGACTCGTCGAGGCGCTTGCGCTGCGACGGCGTGAGCTTGGCCCTCGGGTCATCGACCGCCGCCATGATCCCGGCCAGGTCGCCGAACTCGGCCAGCAGCTTGGCCGCGGTCTTCTCGCCGATGCCGGGCACCCCCGGCAGTCCGTCGCTCGGGTCGCCGCGCAGCAGCGCCAGATCCGCGTACCCAGGCCCGTCGACTCCATACTTCTCGCGCAGCCACGCCTCGTCGGTGACCTGGAGCGAGCCCACGCCCTTGAGTGGGTACAGCACGCGCACCTCGCGCTTGTCGTCGACCAGTTGGTACAGGTCGCGGTCGCCGGTGACGATGTCGACCGGGCCGGTGGCGCGGCCGGCGAACGTGCCGATCACGTCGTCCGCCTCGTACCCCTCGACGCCCACGCGCGCGATGCCCAGCGCGTCCAGGACTGCTTCGATGACCGGTACTTGGGGCGAGAGGGTGTCGGGCACTTCCTCCTCGTCCGGCCCGACCTCGGTCTCCTCGGCGACGCGGTGCGCCTTGTAGGAGGGGATCAGATCGACCCGCCACTGTGGCCGCCAGTCGGCGTCCATGCAGGCCACGAGGTCGTCCGGGCGGTGGTCCCGGACCAGTCGGTCGATGAATTCGAGCAGGCCGCGCACGGCGTTCACCGGCGTGCCGTCCGGGGCCTTCACTGATTCCGGGACGCCGAAATAGGCGCGGAAATACAAGGAGGCCGTGTCGAGGAGCATGATTCGGCGAGGCTGCTGCGTCTGCTGCGTCACGCCTCGCATCATGCCGTACGCCACTGACAGTCACCGTTCGGCGCGGACAGTGGGTACCTGCGGGCCTTCTACAGGCCGCAGGTAAACGCCCTGTGAACTGGCGCACTTCCGAGTTTGCTGCCCATGAGCGCGGGCAGGCGCCGATTCGGAGCGAACCCGGTCGTGTTTTCAACCACACCTGACAAATGCGAGCCGGAGAAGCGGGCGGAACCCGCGTCGCTCCACGGCCCGCCGACGGGGGAGGCGGGCCGTCTTCGTACGACCCGAGAGGTACCTGTGTCATCCAGGCTGCAAGCCGAGCGGCTCTACAAAGTGTTCGGCAGACGACCCGACGAGGCGGTCGAGCGGCTCCGCGAGGGAGCCGGCCGCGAGGAACTCCGCGCCGACGGCACCACAGCCGCGGTGATCGACGCCTCCTTCGAGGTCGAACCCGGCCAGATCTTCGTCGTCATGGGGTTGTCCGGCTCCGGCAAGTCCACGCTGCTGCGCATGCTCAACGGGCTGCTGGAGCCGACCGCCGGACACGTCCGCTTCGACGGCCAGGACCTGACCGCGCTGAGCGACCGTGAGCTGCGCGAGGTCCGCTCCAAGAAGATCAGCATGGTCTTCCAGCACTTCGCCCTCTTCCCGCACCGCAGCGTCCTGGAGAACGCCGCGTACGGCCTGGAGGTGCAGGGCGTGCCGCGCGCCGAGCGGGCGGAGCGCGCCACCAAGGCGCTCGTGCTGGCCGGCCTCGCGGGCTGGGAGAAGTCCTGGCCCGACGAGCTGTCCGGCGGCATGCAGCAGCGCGTGGGCCTCGCCAGGGCGCTCGCCACCGACGCCGACCTGCTTCTCATGGACGAGTCCTTCAGCGCGCTCGACCCGCTGATCCGGCGCGACATGCAGGACCAGCTGATCGAGCTCCAGAAGAAGCTCAAGAAGACCATCGTCTTCATCACCCACGACCTCAACGAGGCCATGCGCCTGGGCGACCGCATCGCCGTCATGCGGGACGGCCGCATCGTTCAGATCGGCACCGCCGAGGACATCCTGGTCCGCCCCGCAAACGATTACGTCGCCTCCTTCACACAGGACGTCGACCGCTCCCGGGTCCTCACCGCGGCCTCCGTCATGGACACGGAGCTGCGTGGCGACGAGGCGGACTGCGGCTGCGAGACCGCCAGGCCGGACTCGTCGTTCGGCGAGCTGTGCGCCATCAGCGCCCGCCTCACGCACCCCGTCGCGGTCGTCGACAAGAAGGGCAAGCTGGTCGGTGTCGTGCCCCGGCGGCGGCTCGTCGGCTTTCTCGGCGACGAGCAGGGCGAACCCGAGCCGTGCGACGCGCCCCGCGACAAGGTTGTCAAGGCGGTGAAGACCGGTGCCTAGGATCCCCTTCGGCGACTGGGTCAACGACGCGGTCGACTGGCTGCTCGAACACATGTCGTGGCTCTTCGACTTCTTCAAGTCCGTCTTCCTGGGCTCCTACGACGGTATCAACGCCGTTCTCCAGGCCCCGGAACCCCTCCTCCTCGCGGGCATCTTCGCGGTGATCGCGTTCTGGCTGCGCGGCACGTCCGCCGGTGTCCTCGCCTTCGCGGGCTTCGCCTTCATCGACTCCCTCGAACTGTGGGAGGACGCGATGGACACCCTGTCGCTCGTCCTCGTGGCGACGATCATCGCGCTCGTCATCTCGGTGCCCGTCGGCATCTGGGCGGCGCGCTCCGACCGCGTCAGCGGGATCGTGCGCCCGGTGCTCGACTTCATGCAGACGCTGCCCGCGATGATCTACCTCATCCCGGCCATCCTGTTCTTCGGCACCGGCGCCCCGGCGGGCATCGTGGCCACCCTGATCTTCGCCCTGGCACCCGGCGTCCGGATGACCGAGCTGGGCATCCGCCAGGTCGACAAGGAACTGGTCGAGGCCGCCGACGCGTTCGGCACCACCCCCGGCAACACCCTGCTGCGTGTCCAACTGCCGCTGGCGCTGCCCACGGTCATGGCCGGCGTCAACCAGGTCATCATGCTGGGCCTGTCCATGGCCGCCATCGCGGGCATGGTCGGCGCCGGCGGCCTCGGCGGTGACGTGAACGAGGCCCTCGGCCAGCTGAACGTCGGCCTGGGCTCCGAGGCCGGTGTCGCCATCGTCATCCTGGCGATCTACCTGGACCGCATGACCAGTTCCCTGGGCACCCAGGTCTCGCCGCTCGGCCGCCGCGCCGTCGCCAAGCTGCGTGCCGCGCAGGGCCTGAACCTCTGGTCCTACCGGCCCCGGCCCGCCGTCGCCATGATCGGCGTCGTCGTGCTCGCGCTGGTCGCCGGCGGCATGGGCGTCTTCGGCAGCGCCGACAACAGCACCGCCACCGCCGCCGACACGAAGAACGTCGGCCAGGGCAAGAAGATCACCATCGGCTACATCCCCTGGGACGAGGGCGTCGCCTCCACCTTCCTCTGGAAGGAGATCCTGGAGGAGCGCGGCTTCCAGGTCGACACGAAGCAGATGGAGGCCGGCCCGATCTACACCTCGCTCGCCCAGGGCGACATCGACTTCCAGACGGACGCCTGGCTGCCGGTCACACACGAGCAGTACTGGAAGAAGTACGGCAAGCAGCTCGACGACCTGGGCTCCTGGTACGGCCCGACGTCCCTGGAGCTGAGCGTGCCCTCCTACATGAAGGGCATCGACTCCCTGGAGGACCTCAAGGGCAAGGCCGACGAGTTCGGCGGCAAGATCACCGGCATCGAGTCCAGCGCCGGCATGATGGGCATCCTGAAGAGCAAGGTCCTCAAGGAGTACGGCCTCGACAAGGAGTACAAGGTCGTCGACAGCTCCACGCCCGCGATGCTGGCCGAGCTGAAGCGCGCGTACGCCAAGCAGCAGCCGGTCGTCGTCACGCTCTGGTCGCCGCACTGGGCGTACAGCGACTACAAGCTGACGAAGCTCAAGGACCCCAAGGGAGCCTGGGGCAAGGGCGACGGCGTGCACACGATCGCCCGCAAGGGCTTCGCTCAGGACAACCCGGTCGTCGGCGAGTGGCTCAAGAACTTCAAGATGACCGAGAAGCAGCTCACCAGCCTCGAGTCGGAGATCAACAAGGCCGGCAAGGGCAAGCAGCCTGACGCCGTGCGGGCCTGGCTGAAGGGGAACCCCGGCGTCGTCGACAAGCTGGCCCCGGTCAAGAGCTCCACGGTCGCCGCCGAGACGAAGCGCCCGGTGGACGTCGCCTGGTTCCCGTGGGACGAGGACATCGCCGTCACCTACCTGTGGAAGAACGTCCTGGCCCGGCGCGGCTACACGCTGAACCTCAAGCAGATGGACGTCGGCCCGGTCTACACGGGCCTGGCCACCGGCGACATCGACCTCAACTTCGACGCCTGGCTGCCCTACGCCCAGGCCCAGTACTGGGACAAGCACAAGGACAACCTCACGGACCTCGGCACCTGGTACGAACCGACCTCCCTGGAAGTCTCCGTCCCCTCGTACGTGAAGGACGTCAAGTCCCTCGCGGACCTCAAGGGCAAGGCCGACACCTTCGACGGCAGGATCATCGGGATCGAGCCGGGCACCGGCGAGATGAACCTGCTCAAGACGAAGGTCCTGCCGGGCTACGGCCTGGACAAGGAGTACGAGGTCGTCGACGGCTCAACGCCCGCGATGCTCGCCGAGCTGAAACGCGCGTACGCCAAGAAGGAACCGATCGCCGTCACGCTCTGGTCCCCGCACTGGGCCTACAGCGAGTACAAGCTGACGAAGCTGGCGGACGACAAGAAGCTGTTCGGTGAGGGCAACACGATCCGCACCATCTCCAGCAAGAAGTTCCCGGACCAGTATCCGCAGCTCACCAAGTGGATCAAGAACTTCAAGATGAGCGAGGACGAACTCGGCAGCCTGGAGAGCGAGATCAAGGACCGCGGCCAGGGCAACGAGGAGGAAGCCGTCGCCGCGTGGCTGAAGGAGCACCCGGACATGGTGGAGCGGATGACTCCGCAGTAGATCCACCGCCAGCGGTAAATCCACCGCCAGTGGGGGCCCATTTCCGAAAACGGGCCCCCACGCGCGCGTGACGCCGGACACGAGGGGTGGGCCTCGCCGCGGGACCGGTCCGGTTCCCGTGTGGCGAAGCCCACCCCTCGTGGCGTATCCGTGGGCGCCGGTCGTTCGTACGCTCGACTCCGCCCCGTCGCCCGCACCTGTGAGACCCCTGTCCGTGATCGCACATCCCAAGCACCTGACCGCCCTCGCACGTCCCAAGCACCTGGCCGCCGTACTCGTGACGCTGGCGGCTGTCCTGGTCGCGCTCCTCGGGCTGCCGCACATGAACGCGCACCCCGCCTCTGCCTCCGCCGCCACCGGCCGCTTCGCCGATCTGGCCGGAGACGTACGGGATGCCGACGGACACCGGTACGCGGCGACGGACAGCACCGGCCGCACCATGGACACCGCCGAGATCACGCAGGCGCCCGACGGCCGGTATCTCGCCGTCTACCACACGACCCTCGCCGACGGCCGCTTCCACTCGGCCGTCGCCACCTCCACCGACCTGCGCACCTGGACCCGACGCCAGGACTTCGGCGCCGGCACCAGTCAGCCCGCACTCGCCGCCGACGACCAGGGCGGCTACGTCCTCGCGTACGAGCGGGATCCGGCCAATCACATCGCCGTACGCGGCTACCCGGACCTCGACGCGCTGCTCGCCGGTCGCGCCGACCGCGCGTACGACGCGCCCCGCACCCTCTCCCGCTGCGCCGAGGGCACCCCGGACATCACCTCCGCGCGCGGAGACACGGTCCAACTCACCGGCCACTACCGGGCGGACTGCGACACGGACCGCCAACTCCGGGCCACCCTCACCGGCTTCACGACCTGGCACGCCGAGCCCGACCAGCGGCTCGACCAGGCCCTTCAGACGTGGGGAACCGGCGGAAACATAGGCGACCGCTCGCTCCTGGAACTCGGCGGGAAGCGACTCGTGCTCATCGAGGGACAGCGACGGCGGAACGAATTCGGAACCTGGCGTACCTATGCATACGACCCGGGGAGCGGCCGCGCCGACCGCCTCAACCTCCGCACCCACGGCGGCAGCCGGGCCTTCGCCAACCCCTCGGCCTCCCTGATCACCGACCCCGACGGGCGTCCGGCACTTCTGGTCAGCCTGTTCATCCCGCGCGAGGAATCGGCGCCGGGCGAGTCGGGCCAGCTGATCTACTGGCGCGAACTGTGACAGCCCGCCGCTCACACCGTGCGGCAATGTTTACAGCGATGTGACGGGCGCATGAAACGGTTTGCCGGACACCCGTAGGGTGCATTCAACACATCAGGAACCCGCGAGACATGGGCGCGTCGGTAACACAGATCGCGCCGCCACCGAACCTCATGCACCGGCGACGCACAGGGGGGAGCCGAAGCGATGGACGAAAGCAAAGAGACCCTTCGGGTGGGCGCGGCAGTCCGGCGGCGGCGCCGGGCACTGGAGCTCACCCTTGCCGTCGTCGCCGAGCGCAGCGGCCTGTCGGTGCCGTTCCTCAGCCAGGTCGAGAACGAGCGGGCGCGGCCCAGCATGCGCTCCCTCGAGCGTGTCGCCGACGCCCTCGGCACCACCCGCGTCGAACTCCTCGCCGCCGCCGACCCGGCGCGCAGCGTCGACGTCGTGTGCGCCGACGACTCCGAGTTCACCCACCAGCCCAGCGTGCGCCCCCTGGTGCGCGGT
>NZ_JBQQCG010000014.1:0-182631 GCF_052245575.1 Streptomyces sp. 2A115
GGTAGGGGCCGGGCGGTACTGGGGTGAGGGCCGGGCGTTAGCCTCGGTTCGACATACGCGGACCAGGAGGCAGCGATGGCGAAGGTACCGGCCGCGGCGGTGGCGGCGAGTGGGCTCATCGGCGGGTACGGGATCGCTCGCTGGACCAGGAAGCGGCAGCTCGGCGGGGCCGTACTCGCCGTCGCCGGGGCCGCGGCCGCGCAGCAGTGGCGGCAGCAGGCCGGCGGGAAGGCGGCGGGGGCGCTGACCGCCGCGTACGTCGTCGCCTTCGCCGGGTCGCATCCGCTGGCCAAGAAGGTCGGGGCGTGGCCCGCCGTGTTCGGGGTGGCCGGGGCCGTGGCGCTGGCGTCGTGGGCGGTCGCGGACCGGCGGGGCTGAGAGTGCCTTGGTACAGCTGAGAGCCCGTGTCCTGCTTCAGGTGCTCTCAGCTGGTCTCAGGTGCTCAGGTGGGCTCAGCTGGTCTCAGGTGGGCTGAAAAGCCCTTCGGTACGCCTGCGGGCTGGTCCCCACCACCCTCTTGAACCGGTCCCGGAAGGCCGTCGGTGACCCGAACCCCGCCTGGACCGCGATGTGTTCGACGGGGTGGGACGTGGTCTCCAGGAGGTGCTGGGCCCGGCGCACCCGTGCCCGGTGCAGCCACTGCAAGGGCGTCGTGCCGGTCTGTTCGCGGAAACGGCGGTTGAGGGTACGGGCGCTGGTGCCCGCGTGCGCGGCGATGTCGTCCAGGGTCAGGTCGCGCCCGGCGTTCTCCTCCAGCCACTCCAGCAGGGGTTCCATCGTCGCGCCGGCCGGGGCCGGAGGCTGGGCGTGGATGATGAACTGGGCCTGCCCGCCCTCCCGTTCGAGCGGCATGACGGCGAGCCGGGCCGCGTGCGCGGCGACGGCCGAGCCGTAGTCCTTGCGGATCATGTGCAGGCACATGTCGAGCGCGGCGGCGGAGCCCGCCGAGGTGAGGAACTGGCCGTTGTCGACGTAGAGGACGTACGGGTCGACCGTCACCGCCGGGTACATGTCCGCGAGGTACGGGGCGGCGATCCAGTGGGTGGTCGCCCGCAGCCCGTCCAGGAGACCGGTCGCCGCGAAGATGAACGCGCCCACGCAGACCGAGGCGATCCGGGTGCCGTCGGCGGCGGCCTCGCGCAGCGCCTGCGCGACACCGGGCGGCAGCGGGACGGCGGGGTCGGCGATGCCGGGCAGGATGATCGTGTCCGCCTCGGCCAGGGCCTCCAGACCGCACGGCGCCCGCAGCGTGAAGACGCCCGCGCTCACCTCGTCCTGCGCCGCGCAGACCCGGACCCGGTAGGCGTCTCCGCCGTCCGGGAGCCGGGCGCGCGAGAAGGTGTCGATCGGCGCGGAGAGGTCGAACGGGATGACCCCGTCGAGGGCGAGGACGGCCACGGAATGCATGGCGACAGGGTAGGCGGGGGCGACCGAGGCCCTGGCGAGAATCCGTTGAACTGTGGCAATACCGCCACTTCTGCAGGATCTCGTACGCCGCCTACCGTCCCCTCGTGACCAAATTCCTGCTCGTCGTCCACGTCCTCGCCGCGATCGTCGCCATCGGGCCCGTCACGGTGGCGGCCAGCATGTTCCCGCCCAGCGCGCGCCGGGCCCTCGCCGATCCCGGAGACCCGCGGGCGGCGGAGACCGTACGTCTGCTGCACCGGATCTGCCGGGTGTACGCCGCGATCGGCATCGCCGTACCCGTCTTCGGTTTCGCCACGGCCGGCAGCATGGGCGTACTCGGCGACGCCTGGCTGATCGCCTCGATCGTCCTGACCGGACTCGCGGCCGCCGTTCTCCTGGCGCTGGTGCTGCCCCGTCAGGAGGAGATCCTGGAAGCGACGGAGATCCTGGGATCGGCGGAAGCCGCCCCAGGGGCCACGAAGGCCCCGGAGGCCATGGATGCCTCCGGAGCCACCAAGACCACCGAAGTCACCGCGAACCCCCGCGCCACCGTCCGGCTCGCCATGTTCACCGGCATCTTCAACCTGCTCTGGGCAACGGTCACGATCCTCATGATCGTCCGTCCGGGTTCCACCACGGGAGCCTGACCGCGTCCTCGACCTCGACCTCGACGCTCAGGGTCGGGGACGACTCCGCGAACACTCACAGGACTGGCTCAGGACGCGCACGACGAACGGTGGGCGATGATCAACCCGTCCATCGAGTCTCCCGCGTCCTCCCTGAACTGCCTGGCCACCGACGCCGCGACCAACACCCCCGCCGCCATGACAAGCGTGGAGAACGCCCAGGCCAGGGGCCACACGGATGCGTCCGGCGGTTCGGAGTGGGTGTGGAACGAGAGGTACATGAGCGTCGACGGGGGCGCCGCCACCAGCAGCAGGGGCCAGGCCAGAGCGTCGCGGTGACCGAAGTACGCGGCCAGAAGGAGCAGGGACACGGCCAGGACCGCGACGCCGAGGACGGTCACCGGGGTCGTCTCGGTCGTCGAACCGGGTGACTCGGGCCGGTTGCGCAGGTCCCAGGGAAGGCAGAGGAGGTACGCCGCCGAGGACAGGGCGGCACCCAGCAGGCGGGTCAGCCAGCGTTCCGCCCAGGGGCGCGTCGACAGGAGGCCCAGCAGTTTCTCGGTCAGCGGCTTCTCGGTCAGCGGCTTCTCGGTCATGGGAACAAGGGTTCCCCGTACGCACACAGGGCCGACAGAGTACGCGTACTCAGTTCCCGTAGGCGTTCCCCTGAGCATTTCTCCGGGTGCTCGTCCAGGCCGTACAGCTGATCCGAGGCCTAGACTCCCAGGTCATGAAGGGACTGCTGCTACGGCTGTCGGCCCTCGACGCGGACGCGGCGGCGGCGCTGCGGGTCATCGCGCACTTCGAGGCGCTGCTGGGTGCCGTACGGCTCGACGCCGAGTCGCTGGTGCGGTCGACGGCGGGGCTGGCGGAGTGCCCGGCGGGGCTCGAGGTGGGCGGGCGTGTGGTGCGGTTCGGGCCCGCCGGGACCGTACCGGCGGGGCCCGCGGGGCAGCCGTCCGGGAGTGCCGAGTTCGCGCCGGGCGGCCGGGTGTGGCTGGAGCGGGCGGGTGCGCCGGGGCCCTTCGACGAGCTGGTGCTGGAGTGGATGGCCATCGCCGCGGGCGTCCTGCACGGCAGCCGTCAGCCGGACACCGGGCACGCCCAGGTGGCCGACCCCGCACTGGTCGAGCGGGTGCTGTCGGAACGGGAGGCCGTCGAGGACCGGGCGCGGGCGCTGCGCCTGCTGGGCCTGGTGCCCGAGCAGCCGCTGCGGGTGGTGGCCGTCGCCGGGGCCGCCTCGGTCGCCGTGCTCGGCCGACGCGAACTGCGTGCGGGCGTACGGGTCGCCGGTGTCGGCCCGCTCGCGGTGGCCCTGGTGCCGGGTGCCCCGTCGGTCGCCGAGGAGCTGCGGGCGTACGTCCGTGAGCAGGGCGCCGAGGGAGTACGGATCGGGGTCGGCGGCAGCGTTCCCGCCCTGGACGCCGGTGTCTCCTGGGCCCAGGCCCGGCTCGCCCTGCGCTTCGCCGTCGACCTCACCGGTCTGCCCGACGAGGCGGTCGTCGACCACGACACCCTTGGCCCGGTCGCCCTGCTCGCCGACATCCCCGTCGACCGGCTGCGGTCCCAGCCCGACGTCCGCGCACTGGCCGGCCTCGCAGCGGGCAAGGGCGGCCCGGCGGCCCTCACCGCCCTGACCGCCTTCCTGCGCACCGGCTCACTCCGCCACGCCGCGACCGACCTCCACCTGCACCACAGCTCGGTCGCGGCCCGCCTCTCCGGCGTGGAGACGGCGCTGGGCTACCGGCTGAGCGGCGCCCAGGACAGATTCCGGGCCCAACTGGCGCTGTACGGGCTGCGGTTGGCGGAGCCCCGATAAGGGCGCGGGGCTGTGTCGATACGCGGCTCCGCCGCGTGGGCGCGACCAACGCCCGATAGGGGCGCGGGGAACTGCGCGACCAGCCACAACCGACCCGCAGCCAACGAACAGCCTTTCCCGCGGAGCGCTCCGCCGGCTCCCCGGAGCTAGCGGAGCGCTTTGCGGAGCACCGCCACCGCTTCCGCCGCCTCCCGCAGGGACACCTCCGCGTGCGGGATCATCCCCGAGCCGTGGAAGGTACCCGGGAACAGATGCAGCTCCACGCTCACACCGGCCGCGAGCAGCGCCCGGGCGTAGTCGATGCCCTCGTCACGGAGCGGGTCGAACTGCATCACGGAGATGTACGTCGGCGGCAGCCCGGCGAGCTGTTCGGCGGTGGCCCGGGCGGGGGCGGCGTGGACGGGCACATCGGCACTGCCGGGGACGCCGGCGCCGAGGTAGGCGTCCCAGCTGACGACCGCGTTGGGCTGGTTCCAGATGGGCGTGTCGGTGAAGGCGCGCATGCTGGGCGTGTCGAGGCGGTCGTCGAGTTCGGGGATGCCGAGGTACTGGAAGGCGATCGCGGGGCCGCCCCGGTCGCGGGCAAGGAGCGCGAGACCGGCCGCGAGACCGCCACCGGCACTGCTGCCGAAGAGGGCGATGCGGTCCGGGTCGATGCCGAGTTCGGTGGCGTTCTTGGTGACGTGGACCAGCCCGGCGTACGCGTCCTCCAGCCCGGCGGGGTACGGGTGCTCGGGGGCGAGCCGGTATTCGACGGAGAAGACGGCGGCGCCCAGCTCCCGCGCGAGCATCGTGTTGACGCCGTGGTCGAATTCGACGGTGCCGAGGATGAAGCCGCCGCCGTGGATGTCGTAGACGACCGGCAGCGGGCCCTCGACGCCCTGCGGGCGGTAGCAGCGCAGGACGACGTCCGGCGCACCCGCCGGCCCGGGTGCCACCAGCTCGGTGACGTCCACGCCGGTGGTGTCCACGTCCGCCGAGGCCGCCGCGATGCTGACCGCGGCCTCGGCCCGGGCCCCTTCGAGGTCCGAGCAGTCGGCCCTCGGCAGCATGTGCACGACCGCGGCGAGCTCCGGGTCGAACGGGTAGGTCGTCATGTCGTCTCCGATCCGCCGCTCCGTATCGTCGGCGCACCGTTGCGCCGACGCTCGTCGCGTCGTTGCGGAAACCGTGCCATGGCGCGTCCGCGCAGGTCACCCGACATGTGTCGGGTTATATGGAAGCGTGGACCGACAGTCGTGCGGCCCGACCGCCGGCGTGCGTGATCGGCAGTCGGCTGACGGCAGACGGCAGACGGCAGACCGGAGGCTCAGGTCTGGCTTACAGGCCTGGCTCAGGCCATCGACCGCGCCCCCGGCCCCGACCCCCGCCCCAGCGAAGCCACCGAAAGCGGCCGGGCGATGTCCTCCAGCGAACGCCGTTCCGCCCGCACCGCGAGCGCCACCGCGACCAGCCCCGCCGCGCACATCAGCGCCGCACCGATCCGGAACGCGAGCACCGTGTCGGCGACCACACCCGTACTGGTCAGATCCGCGAACAGCAGCGGCCCGCTGATGCCGCCGGCCGCCGTGCCGATGGCGTAGAAGAAGGCGATGGCCATGGCGCGGGTCTCCATCGGGAAGACCTCGGAGACCGTCAGGTACGCGCTGCTCGCGCCCGCCGACGCGAAGAACAGGACCACGCACCAGCAGGCGGTCAGCGTCACCGCGCTCAGCGAGCCCCGGCCGAAGAGCCAGGCCGTGCCGAACAGCAGGAGGCCCGAGCCGAGGTACGTGGAGGAGATCATGACCCGGCGGCCCACAGTGTCGAAGAGCTTGCCGAGCAGCAGCGGGCCGAGGAAGTTGCCGGCCGCGATGACGGCGAAGTAGTAGCCGGTGTCCGAGGTCGGCACGTCGTAGAACGTGGTGAGGATCGCGCCGAAGCCGAAGGTGATCGCGTTGTAGAGGAACGCCTGGCCGATGAAGAGGGAGAGGCCGAGCACGGCGCGCTTGCGGTACGTCGAGAAGACCGTGCGCCCGATGGTGAGGAAGCCGATGCTCTTGCGCTGGTGGATGGTGATCTCCCCGGCGGGCGGTGGGAGTTCGTGTCCCTTCTCCGCCTCGATCCGTCGCTCCACGTCGCCGACCAGACGCTCGGCCTCCTCTCCCCTGCCGTGGATGAACAGCCACCTCGGGCTCTCGGGGACGTTGCGGCGTACGAGCAGGATCACCAGGCCGAGGACGACGCCGAGGGCGAAGGTCAGCCGCCAGCCGACGTTCATGGCGAACAGGTCGGTGTTCAGCGCGACGATCGACAGGAGCGAGCCGCCGATCGCGCCGAGCCAGAAGCTGCCGTTGATGATCAGGTCGACGCGGCCGCGGTAGTGGGACGGGATGAGTTCGTCGATCGCCGAGTTGATGGCCGCGTACTCGCCGCCGATGCCGAAGCCGGTGAGGAAGCGGAAGGCGAAGAACCACCACGAGTGGAAGGAGATGGCGGTCAGGGCGGTCGCCGCGAGATAGACGGCGAGGGTGACCATGAAGAGCTTCTTACGGCCGAACCTGTCCGTCAGCCGGCCGAAGAACAGCGCCCCCGAACAGGCACCGGCCACATAGAGCGCGGCCGCGATACCGGTGACCTGGGCGGCCGAGATGGGCAGTCCACTGCCGGACTCGGAGAGACGGCCGGCGATGTTGCCGACGACGGTGACCTCCAAGCCGTCGAGGATCCACACCGTGCCGAGACCGATGACGATGGTCCAGTGCCAGCGTGACCACGGGAGACGGTCCAGGCGGGCGGGGACGGCGGTGGTGACGGTGCCGGTGTCGGCCTCGGTGACGGACATGGGCTCCCTCCTCGTCGAGCGAACCCGGAACGGGTCCCCTCGACGACGGGGCCTACGCCCGCGTTCGCACCGGCTAGCCGCCCACCGCCCGCGACAACGTGTAGATCACCAGCCCCGCCAGCGAACCCACCACCGTGCCGTTGATCCGGATGAACTGCAGGTCACGCCCGATGTGCGCCTCGATCTTCTTGGAGGTGTGCTCGGCGTCCCAGCCGGCGACGGTGTCGGTGATGAGGGAGGTGATCTCGTCGCGGTACGTCGTCACGACGTACACCGCCGCGCCCTCGACCCATCCGTCGACCTTCGCCTGGAGCTTCGGCTCGGTGGACATCCGCGCGCCGAGCGAGAGCAGCGACGCCCGCACGCGCAGCCGCAGTTCGCTGCGCTCGTCCTCAGCCGCGGACACGATCATCTGCCGTACGGCGGACCAGGCGGAGGCGATCAGGTCCTGGACCTCGCCACGGCCGAGGACCTCACGCTTGAGGTCCTCCACACGCGCGCGCGTGTCGGTGTCGGACTGGAGGTCGGAGGCGAAGTCGGTGAGGAAGCGGTCGAGGGCGCCGCGGGCCGGATGGGTGGGCATGTCGCGCATCTCGGTGACGAAGCGCAGCAGCTCCTTGTAGACGCGCTCGCCGACCTTCCTGTCGACGTACCGCGGGGTCCAGCCGGGGGCGCCGCCCTGCACCGCGTCCAACACCTGGTCGTTGTGAAGGACCAGCCAGTCGTGGGCGCGTACGCAGATCAGGTCCACGACCCGCCGGTGGCCGCCGTCCGCGACGACCTTCTCCAGCATCTTGCCTATGCCGGGGGCGATCTCCTGGGCGTCGGCCCGCCGGTTGATGGCCTCGCCGACGACGGCCTGCACGTCGGAGTCACGCAGCACGGCGAGGGCCCCGCGCAGGGCGGTGGCGAGCTCCGCGGTGACCCGGTCGGCGTGCTCGGGAAGGGCCAGCCAAGCGCCGAGGCGGCTGCCTATGCCGACGGTACGCAGCCGCTGCCGTACGACTTCCTGCGAGAGGAAGTTCTCACCGACGAACTCGCCCAGGGAGACGCCGAGCTGGTCCTTCTTGGTCGGAATGATCGCCGTGTGCGGAATGGGCAGGCCCATGGGGCGCCGGAACAGGGCCGTCACCGCGAACCAGTCGGCGAGCGCGCCGACCATGCCCGCCTCGGCGGCCGCTGCCACGTATCCCGTCCAGGCGCCCGCGCCGGAGTTGCCGGCCCACTTGGCGAGTACGTAGACGACGGCGACCAGGAGCAGCATGCCGGTCGCCGTGAGCTTCATCCGGCGGACGCCGCGGAACTTCTCCTCGTCGGCGGCGCTGAACGAGGTCATCGCGCGGTTGGCAGCCCCGCCGGGCGGGGCATGCTGCCCTTCTGAACCTACTTCGTCCTCTTTCGTGCGTTCCATCCACTCCACCCGTTCCCGGTCCCCCATACCCATTGTCCCAACCTGACCGACTCCTGGAACGGAACAGGAGTTCCCGACGTCTTTCCGGGCGGGGTCAGGAAAGAGGAAAGCACCCGCAGGGGCAATGGGGGTCCTGTCGGGTTCCTCCCCCGCCATGCCTCATCATGGGGTGATCACATCGGAGCCTTGAGCTCCCACTGCTCGAGGAGATACGCACCGCATGACCAAGCGTCACGGTTATGCCTTGCTGGCCGCGATCGTCGCCGTAATCGTGGCCATCTCAGCCGCCATATACGTCGGCGTCTCGGTCGACGACGGTGAGGAGAACACCCTCGCCGGCGGCCGTACCCCGCACAACTCGGCGGCTCCCGCGTCCACCGGCATCTGGGTGGGCGCCTGGTCGGCGTCCATGGTCGGCGCCGAGCCCGGCACCGAGGTGAACGGGATGGCGGGCCGTTCGGTACGCAACGTCGTACACGCGGGCATCGGCGGCACCGCGGCCCGGATCACCCTGTCCAACCTGTACGGACAGCAGCCGCTCAGCATCACTCACGCCTCCATCGCCGTCGCGGCCACCGACAACAACGCCGCCGCGGCCGCCGACACCATGCGCCGCCTCACCTTCGGCGGCAGCCCCTCGGTGGTCGTGCCGGCCGGGCAGCAGATGGTGAGCGACGCCGTACGGCTGCTGATCCCGCACGACTCGGACGTGCTGGTGACGACGTACTCGCCGACCCCGTCGGGCCCGGTCACCTACCATCCGCAGGCGCGGCAGATGTCGTACACGGCGGAGGGCGACCGCACGGAGGACGTCAGCGGCGCCCCCTACACCTGGCAGACCCCGTACTGGCGCTATCTGACCGCGCTGGACGTGCTGAGCAACGAGTCGGAGGGCACGGTCGTCGTCATCGGCGACTCGCTCACCGACGGCGTGACCTCGACCGTGGGCGAGAACCGTCGCTGGACGGACGTCCTCGCCGACCGGCTGCGCGAGCCGCGCGACAACTCCGACGGGCCCCGCTACAGCGTGGTCAACCAGGGCATCAGCGGCAACCGCGTCCTGGCCAGCGGCCTGGGCCGCCCCGCCGAGAACCCGAGCGCCCTGAGCCGCTTCGGCCGTGACGTACTCGGCCGCACCAACGTCAAGGCCGTCGTCGTCGCACTCGGCGTCAACGACATCCTGCGTACGCCGCACCAGACCGACGCGAACAAGATCACGGCCGGTCTGCGCGAACTGAAGCGCCTGGCCCACGCCCGCGGGCTCCGTGTCATCGGCGCCACGCTCATGCCCTTCCACGGCCACCGCGGCTACCAGCCCGACCTGGAAGCCACCCGCCAGGCCGTCAACGCCCAGGTCCGCTCCGGCAAGGTCTTCGACGCCTACGTCGACTTCGACAAGGCACTCCGCGACCCGTACGACCCCCGCCGCCTCCGCACCGACTACGACTCGGGCGACCACCTCCACCCGAGCGACCGGGGCTACGAGCGGATGGCGAAGGTCTTCGACTTGGACGACCTGAAGGGGACGGCTCCGGCGGAGCTGTGACGGGGCCCGCGCCCCGGAAGGGCGCAGCCCTTCAGGGGCGCGGGGAACTGCGCGACCAGCCACAGACGGCCCGCGCTATACAGCACTACCCGCGGGAGCATCGGCGCTCAATCCCGATCGCGCCGGTTACTGCGCCGCTCGTCCCGCTCCTCCCGCCGCGCAGCGTTCCGCTCACGCCGCTCCTCGTGCCGTTCATCCCGGTGCTCGCGCGACATCTCCCGGTGCTGCTCCATAGCGGCACGATGGATGGACCGGGCCTCGTCCAGCGAGTCGTCGCCGTCCCCGGCACCGGCACCCTCCAGGGCCCGGCGCCTGGTCTCCTCCAGCTCCTCCTGGCGGGCAGCCTTCCGCTCCAGCTTCTCCAGCCGGCGCTCCTCCTTCAGGCGCAGCCGTTCGGCCCTGGTCATCTTGCGTTCGACGCCGACGCCGCCCCAGAAGGCGAAGCCGGTCACGATGACGCGCGGGGCGCCGGGGTCGCCCAGCACACCCTCCTGGCTGTGGTCGAAGCCGCCCATGACGCCGATGCCGCGGACGACGACCTCGACGCCGGGCGGCACGATCACCCCTATGCCGCCCATGATCGTGACGCAGTTGACCACGACCTCGCGGTCCACGAAGTTCGCGTCGCGCAGGTCGATGGTGCCGCCGCCCCAGAACGCGAAGGAGTTGAAGCGCCTGGGCATGGTCCAGCGCCCCTTGCGCTCGAACCCTCCCATGATCGCGACGCCCCACTGGGACGAGCCCTCACCGCCGACGATCCGGCCCGCCCAGTCCCCCGTACCCTCGGGCCCCTTGACCGTCGACACCACGGGAGCCGGAGTGGTCACACCGGGACCGGGCAGATCCCGGGTGATGGGCGCCAGCTCCTTGTACGTACGCGCCTTGTAGGTCGCCTCCAGCCGTTCCTCGAACTCCTCCATGTCGAGGCGGCCCTCCGCGAGGGCGTCCCTCAGCACTTCGGCCACCTGCTCTCGGTCGGCATCGGAGGCACGCAGCTCGGCAAGTCCGTCGGAAGGGCCGTCGGCGAGTTCGTCCGTCATGGACAGAAGCCTACGAGGTTGCCTTCTCCTCGTACATGCGGCTGATGACCGCCTCGATGTCCGGTTCCCGCACCGACAGGTCCACCAGCGGATACTCCGCCGCGATCCGCGCCACCAGCGGAGCCGCCGACGCCGCCGCCGGGAAGGCCAGCCACTGCCGCGGCCCCTCGACCCTCACCACGCGCGCCAAGTCGACCTCGATCGGCGGAAGTTCGCGTTCCAGGTCCACCACCAGCGTCCGCTCGCTCTCGCCGATCTCGTGCAGCCCGGTCAGCGGCCCGTCGTACATCAGCCGCCCGTGGTCGATCACCATCACCCGCTGACACAGCTGCTCGATGTCGGTCAGGTCGTGCGTGGTGAGCAGCACGGTCGTACCGCGCTCGGCGTTGAGCTCCCGCAGGAACTCCCGCACCTTCGCCTTGCTGATCACATCGAGCCCGATCGTCGGCTCGTCCAGGTACAGCACCTCCGGGTCGTGCAGCAGAGCCGCCGCGATGTCCCCGCGCATCCGCTGCCCGAGCGACAGTTGCCGGACCGGCACGTCCAACAGGGCGCCCAGTTCGAGGAGTTCGACACACCGGTCGAGATTCTCGGCGTACCGCGCGTCGGGGATCCGGTACATGCGGTGCATCAGCCGGTACGAGTCGATCAGCGGCAGGTCCCACCACAGCGTCGTACGCTGCCCGAACACCACCCCGATGCGCTGCGCGAGCCGCGTCCGCTCACGTGACGGATCGATGCCGGCGACCCGGAGGCGCCCACCGCTCGGCGTCAGGATCCCCGTGAGCATCTTGATCGTGGTCGACTTGCCCGCGCCGTTCGGCCCGATGTAGCCCACCATCTCGCCGCGCGGCACCGTGAAGGAGATCGAGTCGACCGCCCGCACCTGCCGCCGTTCCCTGCGCAGGAAACCGGTCTTCTTGCGTACGTCGAAGACCTTCTCGACCCGGTCGAGCTCAATGAACCGGCCGTCCGCGATGTGACTGTCCATGTCCCCTAACTCCCCGTGCTCCGGTACGAACGAAGACCCGCACGCCAGGCGACCCCCGCGAGCGCACAACACCCCACCGCCACCAGCGGCGGCAGGAACGCGACCCACTCCGGCAGATCGAGCGGATACGGCCGCCCCAGCACGTACAGCGCGGGCAGCCAGTTGACGAAGGCGAGCGGCAGCACGAAGGTCACCCCACGCACCAGGTCCTTCGCGAAGACGGTCGGCGGGTACTGGAGGAGCGTGGTGCCGCCGTACGTGAAGGAGTTCTGCACCTGGGACGCGTCCTGCGCCACGAACTGGAACGCCCCGCCCGCCACGAACACCGCCGCGAAGATCCCGGCCCCGCTGACCACCATCACCGGCATCATCAGCACCTTCAGCGGGGTCCACGCGATGTCGAGTACGACGAGCGCGTACCCGAGGACCAGCAGCCCCTGCGTGATCCGGCCGAGCCGGCGCAGCGCGAACCGGTCCGCCGCGACCTGCGCGAGCACCGGCGCGGGCCGCACGAGCAGCGTGTCGAGCGTGCCGTCGCGCACCCGCAGGCCGAGCCGGTCCATCGAACCGAGCGCCAGGTCGGTCAGACCGAAGGACGCGGTGGACAGCCCGTACAGGAAAGCCACCTCGCCCAGCGAGTAACCGCCCAGCTCGTCGACCCGCGAGAACATCAACATGATCGTGACGAAGTCGAGCGCGCTCCCGGCGAAATTGCTGAAAACGGTCATCGCGAAGGACGCGCGATACGTCATCGTGGAGCGGATCCACATCCCGGCGATCAGCCGGTAGGCACGCAGCCCGTCCACCAGACGCGAGGCCTGAGCCCCACGACGCGAACCCTCCACCGCCGGACGCGGGGCCTCGATCGGCGGACGCGAGGACTCCACAACCGGCCGCGGTGCCTCACCCACCCTGGACCACCACCCTCCGCGTCGCAGCCGACTGGACCAGACGGCCGACCGCGAGCAGCCCGACCGCCCACGCGGCCTGGAAGACGTACGTGCTCAGCAGCCCGAACCCCGTCCGCTCGCCCAACAACACATCCACGGGCGCCTGGAGCAGCGCCGACCAGGGCAGCGCACGGGCCAGTTCACCGAGGGCGCCCGGGAAGACGTTCAGCGGCAGCACCATCCCGGCGAAGAAGAGCCCCGCGAGAACGGCCAGTTGCTGCACGCCCGCACCATCCATGAACCAGAACGCCGACAGCGCCACGAGATAGCGGATCGCGAAGCTCACCAGGACACCGAGCACGACGGCGACGAGGAACGCCAGCCAGGTCCCCGGGTCCACCGGGAGCGCGATGTCGAAGACGAGCCCTCCGAAGGCCACCGGCACCACACCCCGCCCCAACAACTGGAACGCGGCCCGCCCGGAATCCGCGGCCAGCCACCACGCCTGCAGATCGGCGGGCCGGTAAAGGTCGATCGCGATGTCACCCGTACGGATTCTCTCGATCATCTCGTCCTCGAAGCCGCCGCCCATCACCGCGATGGCCGAGAGCAGCCCCTGCCCGATCCACACGTACGTCAGCGCCTGCGCCTGGTCATAGCCCCCGAGACCTGGTCTCTCGTCCCACAGCGCGATGTACGTGTACGCCAGGATCAGCCCGAACACGGTGTTCGTGAACACGCCCGCCGCCGTCGCCACCCGGTAGGTCGTGTACCGCCGGAACCCGCCCGCCGCGACGGCCGCGTACAACCGCCCAGTCCCCACCAAAGGCCCCCTTCGGCCGTTCCGGAGCGCTCCGAACCAAAGCGCAGGAGCCTAGCCGCGCGGCCGTGCCCGGTGCCAGGCATTTTCTCCGCGCGACACGGGCCACGAGCCGGGAACCCTTCGCCGGATGCGACAGTCTTCAAGGGGGACGCATAAGGCGTACGAGGACGTACGAGACGTACGACGCAAAAGCTAAACGGGAGTCCGGCACAACATGAACGACCAGCCGCAGCCGCAACAGCCGAGCGAGGGCTGGGCACCCAGGGAACCCGGAACCGCCCCCGTGGCGGCGCCAGGCACACCCGGGTACACGCCCGGCAAGAAGCCCAAGCGGCCCGAGCGCACCGGCTGGCGCCGCCTGATCCCGACCTGGCGGATCGTGCTCGGCACGTTCGCCACGGTGGTCCTGCTGCTCATCGGCCTGTTCGCGCTCGGCTACACCCTGGTCGAGATCCCGCCGGCGAACGCCGCCGCGACCAAGCAGAGCAACGTCTATCTGTACGCGGACGGCAGCCAGCTCGCCCGCGACGGCGAGGTCAACCGGGAGAACGTGACGCTCGCGCTGATCTCCAAGGACGCCCAGCACGCGGTGCTGGCCGCCGAGGACCGGGACTTCTACACCGAGTCGGCCATCGACCCCAAGGCGATGATCCGCGCCGGCTGGAACACCGCCACCGGCAAGGGCAAGCAGTCCGGCTCGACGATCACCCAGCAGTACGTGAAGAACTACTACCTGGCCCAGGAACAGACCGTCACGCGGAAGGCGAAGGAGTTCTTCATCTCCATCAAGCTGGACCGCGAGAAGAGCAAGGACGACATCCTCGAGGGCTACCTCAACACCAGCTACTTCGGCCGCAACGCGTACGGCGTCCAGGCCGCCGCCCAGGCCTACTACGGCGTCGACGCCAAGGACCTGACGGTCGCTCAGGGCGCTTACCTGGCGGCACTGTTGAACGCGCCGAGCGAGTACGACGTGGTCGCGCACCCCGAGAACAAGCCGGCGGCGCTGGCCCGCTGGAACTACGTCCTCGACGGCATGGTCAAGAAGGAGTGGCTGAGCGAGGCGGACCGCGCCGGCGTCAAGTTCCCCGAGCCCAGGCAGACGGTGGTCTCGGCCGGGATGTCCGGACAGCGCGGCTACATCGTGACGGCCGTGAACGACTACCTGACCGACAACAAGATCCTCGACGAGGACGCGCTGAACACCGGCGGCTACCGCATCACGACCACCCTGCAGAAGCCCAAGCAGGACGCCTTCGTGAAGGCCGTGGACGACCAGGTGATGGACGAGCTCGACAAGAAGAACCGCAAGGTCGACAACTACGTCCGCGCGGGCGGCGCCTCCATCGACCCCAAGACCGGCAAGGTCCTCGCGATGTACGGCGGCATCGACTACACGAAGCAGTACTACAACAACGCCACCCGCCGGGACTACCAGGTCGGCTCCACCTTCAAGCCGTTCGTGTTCACCTCGGCCGTGCAGAACGGCTCGGTCACCCAGGACGGCCGCACGATCACCCCGAACACCGTCTACGACGGCACCAACTCGCGCCCCGTGGAGGGCTGGGACGGCGGCTCGTACGCCCCCGAGAACGAGGACGAGGTCTCGTACGGCCCGATCTCGGTCCGCACGGCCACCGACAAGTCCGTGAACTCGGTGTACGCGCAGATGGCGGTGGACGTCGGCCCGGCGAAGGTCAGGCAGACCGCCGTCGACCTCGGGGTGCCGTCCGACACCCCGGACCTGACGGCCTCCCCGTCCATCGCGCTCGGCCCGTCCACGGCCAGCGTCCTCGACATGGCGGAGGCGTACGCGACGCTCGCGAACCACGGCAAGCACGGCACGTACTCGATGATCGAGAAGATCACCAAGGACGGCAGGGACGACGTACAGCTCCCGAAGAAGGACACCAAGCAGGCCGTGAGCCGCGAGGCCGCCGACACCACGACCGCGATCCTGCAGAGCGTCGTCGAGGGCGGCACCGGCACGGCCGCACAGGCCGCCGGACGCCCCGCCGCGGGCAAGACCGGCACCGCGGAGAACGACCAGGCGGCCTGGTTCGCCGGCTACACCCCGAACCTCGCCACGGTCGTCGCCGTCATGGGCCAGGACCCCGACACGGGCGAGCACAAGCCGCTGTACGGGGCGCTCGGCCAGGCCCGGATCAACGGCGGCGGCTACCCGACGCAGATCTGGGCCCAGTACACCGAGGCCGCCCTGAAGGGCACCGAGGTCCAGGACTTCGACCTGGAACCCCAGGAAGGCGCGGAGGAACAGGAACTGCCGCCGGCCGACCCCGCTCAGGAACAGCCGGGCACGGGCGGCCAGGACAACGGCGGCGCGACCACCGGCGGCCGTCAGACCCCCGGGACCCAGGGCCAGACCAACGGCGGCACGACCACGGGCGGACAGACCCCGGGCAACGGCGACACCACGACCGACGGCGGCACCACCAACGGCGGCGGCACAACCACCGACGGCGGCACGACGACGGGCGGCACCACCGGCGGCACCACGGGTGACACGACAGGCGGCACCACGGGCGACGGCACGACGACGGGCGGCGGCGAGACGGACGACGGGGACGGGGACGAGGACGCGGGCCTCGTAGGCATCACCTAGTCCCCCACTGGCCCCCACGTAGTGCCCCACTGCCCCCACGGTGACCGCCGCCGGGCGAAGGTACGCAGAAGGGGCTGGTGACGATGGTCACCAGCCCCTTCTGTCTCTTTGCTCCAGAGGTACAGCGTTCCACTCCAGAGGTACAGCGTTCTAGAGGTACAACCCCGTGGAGTCCTCGGAGCCCTCGAACCGGTCCGCCGCCACGGCGTGCAGGTCCCGCTCGCGCATCAGCACAAACGCGGCGCCGCGCACCTCGACCTCGGCCCGGTCCTCCGGGTCGTACAGGACGCGGTCGCCCGGTTCGACGGTCCGTACGTTCTGCCCGACCGCGACGACCTCGGCCCAGGCGAGCCGCCGGCCCACCGCCGCGGTCGCGGGGATCAGAATGCCTCCGCCGGAACGGCGCTCGCCCTCGGCGGTGTCCTGCCGCACGAGCACGCGGTCGTGCAGCATCCGGATGGGCAGCTTGTCGTGATGGGTCTTCTCGCTCACGTCAACGAACTTACCTGGCTTTGCGCGACCCGTACGTAGGAGGGTGCGGATGGAGCGCGAGTGGACTGCGGGTGGAGTGCGCGTGAGGCGCGCGGGTGTGGGTCAGCCCCTGCGGCGCCGCGAGCCCACCGCGAACAGCCCGACGAGGCCGACCACCACGAGGGCCACGGGCACGACGCGCTCCAGCCGCGGCACCCCGTCCTCCGTGACGAACTGCCCCTTCACGTCGTCGACGATGCGGTTGACGCCGACGTAGGCACGGCCGAGCGAGTGGTCGACGCTGGACACCACCTTGGCCTTGGCGTCCCCGACGATCGTCTTCGGGTGCACCCGCACACCGATCTCGTCGAGCGTCTCGGCGAGGTTTTCGCGACGGCGTTTGATGTCCGCCTCGATCTGCGCCGGAGTCCTGGTGTCCGGCGAGCTCGACGTATCCGACACGCGCTGCCTCCGTGGTCGTCGTGGTCGTTTCCGTGGCCTGTTCCCGTCGGCCTCTTCTGTGGTCGACAGTCTGTCAGCTCCGCTCACCGCGCATCGCCCGGCACCCCCATTACGCTCGGGTCCGTATCCACCACCCCGCAAGGAGACCGAACCGAGATGAGCGAGCGACTCCAGCCCGGCGACACCGCCCCCGCCTTCACCCTGCCCGACGCCGACGGCAAGGAGGTCTCCCTGGCCGACCACAAGGGCCGCAAGGTCATCGTCTACTTCTACCCGGCCGCCCTGACCCCCGGCTGCACGAAGCAGGCCTGCGACTTCACCGACAACCTCGACGTCCTGGCGGGCGCCGGCTACGACGTCATCGGCGTCTCCCCCGACAAGCCCGAGAAGCTCGCCAAGTTCCGCGAGAAGGAGTCCCTGAAGGTCACGCTGGTCGGCGACCCCGACAAGACGGTCATCGAGGCCTACGGCGCCTACGGCGAGAAGAAGAACTACGGCAAGACGTACCTCGGCGTCATCCGCTCCACGGTGATCGTGGACGAGGAGGGCAAGATCGAGCGGGCGCTGTACAACGTGCGGGCGACCGGGCACGTCGCGAAGGTCATCAAGGATCTGGGGATCTGAAGACCTTCCGCTCAGCCTCAGCCGCCTGCCCGGTACGATGGCAGGCGGCTAGCGGCGGTGGCGCAACAGGCGACGCAGCAGACTTAGGATCTGTGGCCCTTGATCGGGCTTGAGGGTTCGAATCCCTTCCGCCGCACATGAACGGCCTGCGAATCGAATGATCGATGCGCAGGCCGTCTCTGCGTCCGCTCAGCCCAACAACTCCCGAACCACCGGCACCAGCCCCCTGAACGCCTTCCCCCGATGACTGATCGCGTTCTTCTCCTCGGGGCTCAGTTCCGCGCACGTGCGCGTGTCCCCCTCCGGCTGGAGGATCGGGTCGTAGCCGAAGCCGTGGGAGCCGGTGGGTTCGTGGCGCAACGTGCCCCGTAGGCGGCCCTCGACCACCCGTTCCGTGCCGTCGGGGAGGGCGAGGGCGGCGGCGCAGGCGAAGTGGGCAGCGCGGTGTTCGTCGGGGATGTCGCTGAGCTGGTCGAGGAGGAGGTTGAGGTTGGCGCGGTCGTCGCCGTGGGAGCCGGACCAGCGGGCGGAGAAGATGCCGGGGGCGCCGCCGAGGACGTCGACGCACAGGCCCGAGTCGTCGGCGACGGCCGGCAGGCCGGTGGCCTGGGCGAGGGCGTGGGCCTTGAGCAGGGCGTTCTCGGCGAAGGTGACGCCGGTTTCCTTGACGTCGGGGATGTCCTGGTAGGCGTCCGCGCCGACGAGCTCGTGGTGGAGGCCTGCGGCGGCGAGGATCGCTCTCAGCTCGGTGATCTTTCCGGCGTTGCGGGTGGCGAGGATCAGGCGGGTCATGGTTCTCAGCCTAGTCAGCCTGGGCACGAGCCGGCCTGGGTTACGCCTGTCGATCGGCGTCCTCCGGCCGGCTCCCAGCCCTCGCTCGCCCCGGCCGGTGTCCCTACGGCGTGCAGACCTTCGTCAGTTCGCCCGCCGCGTCCGTCACCGGGCTGATGTCGGGCGTCTCGTCGCCGTTCTTGATGGCGTCGCGGACGTTGGTGACCGCCGTCTGGAGGTCGTCGACGGCCTTGTTGATGTCGGTGTCGTCGGTCTTGTCGCCGATCGTGTCGAGGTTCTTGTCGATGGAGTCGAGCGCCTCGCCGGCCTGCGTCGGGTCGTTCGCCGCGTTCTCGACGGCCTGCTGGAGGTCTGTGACGCTGTCGGCGATGGTGTCGGCGGTCTGGACACAGTCCAGCGCCTTGTTGACAGCGTCGCAGCCGGTGGTCAGCCCGGCCGTCAGCGCGACGGCTGCCACAGCTGCGGCGATGGCGGTGGTACGACGGTGTCGGCGGCGGCTCGCGGCCATGGAACGGTCCCTCCCGTTGGACAGGCCCCACGGGCCCCGTTGTCTGGCTGGGGCCTCCATGGGCCCCCTCCGGTGCTGGCCGGGCGTACAGCGGTGAGCCGTACGCCCGTATTCGTAGGGACGCGAAGGCCCGTGCCGTGGTTGCCCGGCGGCACGCGGCTGTCTTGGTGCGTCCTTTACCTTTCCAGGACCGTATCAAGTGCCTTGCGCTGGGCGACAGCGAGTTCCGTGCAGCCCTGAACGGCCAGGTCCAGAAGGGAGTTGAGTTCGTCGCGGGCGAACGGCTCGGCCTCCGCGGTGCCCTGGACCTCGACGAAGCGGCCGTCGCCGGTGCAGACGACGTTCATGTCGGTGTCGGCGCGCACGTCCTCCTCGTAACAGAGGTCGAGGAGGGGTACGCCGCCGACGATGCCGACGGAGACGGCCGAGACGGTTCCGGTGAGGGGCTGGCGGCCGGCTTTGATGAGCTTCTTGCCCCGGGCCCAGGTGACGGCGTCCGCGAGGGCGACGTACGCGCCGGTGATGGCGGCGGTGCGGGTGCCGCCGTCGGCCTGGAGGACGTCGCAGTCGAGGACGATGGTGTTCTCGCCGAGCGCCTTGTAGTCGATGACGGCACGCAGGGACCGGCCGATGAGGCGGCTGATCTCGTGTGTACGGCCGCCGATGCGGCCGCGGACGGATTCGCGGTCGCCGCGGGTGTTGGTGGCGCGGGGCAGCATGGAGTACTCGGCGGTGACCCAGCCCTCGCCGCTTCCCTTGCGCCAGCGCGGGACGCCCTCGGTGACGGAGGCGGTGCAGAAGACCTTCGTGTCGCCGAAGGAGACGAGGACGGAGCCCTCGGCGTGCTTGCTCCAGCCGCGTTCGATGGTGATCGGGCGGAGCTGTTCGGGCGTGCGGCCGTCGATTCGAGACATGCCATCGAGCCTAGTCGCATACAGGTGAGGGGCCGTCCCCGGTAGCGGAAGCGGCCCCTCGGGAGTGAGTGGCGGTGAGCAGCGGTGAGCGACAGGGCCTGGTGAGCCCCGTGGCTCACAGCATGTCTTCGATCTCCCCGGCGATCGGGTCCGCGTCCGTGCCGATGACGACCTGGATCGCGGTGCCCATCTTGACGACGCCGTGGGCGCCCGCGGCCTTCAGGGCGATCTCGTCGACCAGGGCCGGGTCGACGACCTCGGTGCGCAGCCGGGTGATGCAGCCCTCGATCTCTTCGATGTTGTCGATGCCGCCGAGCCCGGCGACGATCTTCTCAGCCTTGGTGGCCATGTCCTACTCCCTGATCCGAACCGCTTTGTCGCAGTAACCCACAGTTGGCCCATCTTCGCGAGCGGTCATGGTGTGTGTGCCGAATGATGGCGGTCGCGGCAGCGCGACCGTTCCGTGAA
Source organism: Streptomyces sp. 2A115 (assembly GCF_052245575.1). Taxonomy (NCBI): domain Bacteria; kingdom Bacillati; phylum Actinomycetota; class Actinomycetes; order Kitasatosporales; family Streptomycetaceae; genus Streptomyces; species Streptomyces sp. 2A115. The sequence goes on from NZ_JBQQCG010000014.1 coordinate 20,240, forward strand.
CCGTTCGCCGACTGGTCTACACCAGTTTTCAACGGCCGCCAAGCCCGGCCCTGTTCGCGATCACGGGATTCGATCGGCCGGCTTCGGGGAGGGGAGGGGAGCGGAGGAGCCGCGCGATTCCGCGAGTGCCAGGGCTCCGCGCTCCTGACGGTGTGCCATAAATTCGCGGGTTCCTTATCTCGCCTTCACCGTGCTACAACAGGTCTACACCACTGAGTGGTGTAGACCACGCGGTCGATGGCCGCGTTCCCTCGGCGGCGCCGCCTTCCATATTTTGCCTGTCCCCAGGCGGCGCCATGTCCACTGGAGGAAGTTGTGTCCACGGCCAGCGCCGCCCCTGCGGCTGCGAAGAAGAAGGGCTCCGGCGCGATGGCTGTCATGCAGCGCATCGGCCGCAGCCTGATGCTGCCGGTCGCTGTCCTGCCGGCGGCCGCGCTCCTGGTGCGCCTCGGCAACACCGACATGCTCGGCCGCGAGTCGTTCCCGGCGTTCATCACCAAGATCGCCGGCTTCATGGCGGCGGGCGGCAACGCGATTCTCGACAACATGGCGCTGCTGTTCGCCGTGGGTATCGCGATCGGCTTCGCGAAGAAGTCGGACGGTTCGACCGCGCTCGCGGCCGTCGTCGGCTACCTGGTCTTCAAGAACGTACTCGCCACGTTCACCGACGAGAACCTCCCGCAGGTGGCGAAGGCCGTCGACGGCAAGGTCGTCATGACGGACGCCCCGGTGGACGCGAAGGTCCTGGGCGGTGTGGTGATGGGCATCGTCGTCGCCCTCCTGTACCAGAAGTTCTACCGGACCAAGTTGCCCGACTGGGCGGGCTTCTTCGGCGGCCGCCGCCTCGTTCCGATCCTCTCCGCCTTCGCGGGCCTGGTCATCGGCATCGTCTTCGGCTACATCTGGCCGGTGTTGGGCACCGGTCTGCACAACTTCGGTGAGTGGCTGGTGGGTTCGGGCGCTGCGGGCGCGGGCATCTTCGGTGTCGCCAACCGTGCGCTGATCCCGATCGGCATGCACCACCTGCTGAACTCCTTCCCGTGGTTCCAGGCGGGCGAGTTCGAGGGCAAGAGCGGTGACATCGGCCGCTTCCTGGCCGGTGACCCGAGCGCCGGACAGTTCATGACCGGCTTCTTCCCGATCATGATGTTCGCGCTCCCGGCCGCCTGCCTGGCGATCGTGCACTGCGCCCGCCCCGAGCGCCGCAAGGTCGTCGGCGGCATGATGCTCTCGCTGGCGCTGACGTCCTTCGTCACGGGCGTGACCGAGCCGATCGAGTTCACGTTCATGTTCATCGCACCGGTCCTGTACGCCATCCACGCGGTCCTCACCGGTGTCTCCATGGCGCTGACCTGGGCACTCGGCATGAAGGACGGCTTCGGCTTCTCGGCCGGCGCGGTCGACTTCTTCCTGAACCTCGGCATCGCGACGAATCCATGGGGCCTGGTCGTGGTGGGTCTCTGCTTCGCGGCGGTCTACTACGCGGTCTTCCGCTTCGCGATCATCAAGTTCAACCTTCCGACACCGGGCCGCGAGTCCGACGAGGAGCTGGCGGAGCTGCAGAAGGCCGAAGCCAAGTAGCAGTACGTACGCCGAGCAGCACTACGTACGAGAAGGCCCCCGGAGATTCCTCCGGGGGCCTTCTCGTACGTTCGGGCTCTAGATCTCGTACGTCACCCGCGGTGCCGCCAGTTCCACCGGTCCCCCGTACACCGCGCGGGCGTCCGCCAGGTTTGCCTGGGGGTCCGTCCACGGGGGGATGTGGGTGAGGACGAGTCGGCGGGCCGCGGCGCGGGCCGCGGTTTCGCCGGCCTCGTGGCCGTTGAGGTGGAGGTCCGGGATGGCCTCCTTGCCGTACGTGAACGCGGCCTCGCAGAGGAACAGGTCGGTGTCCCGGGCGAGTTCGTCGAGCGTGTCGCACACGCCCGTGTCCCCGGAGTACGTCAGCGACTTCCCGCCGTGCTCGACGCGGATGCCGTACGCCTCCACGGGGTGGCTCACCCTCTCGGTGTGTACCGAGAACGGGCCGATCTCGAAGGAGCCGGGCTTGACGGTGTGGAAGTCGAAGACCTCGCTCATGGAGGAGGCGGAGGGAGTGTCCGCGTAAGCGGTGGTCAGCCGGTGCTCCGTGCCCTCGGGTCCGTAGACCGGGATGGGATCGCAGCGGCCGCCGTCATGGCGGTAGTAGCGCGCGACGAAGTACGCGCACATGTCGATGCAGTGGTCGGCGTGCAGGTGGCTGAGGAAGATCGCGTCAAGGTCGTAGAGACCGCAGTGGCGCTGCAGCTCGCCAAGGGCACCATTGCCCATGTCGAGAAGCAGCCGGAAGCCGTCGGCCTCGACGAGGTAGCTCGAGCAGGCCGATTCCGCGGACGGGAACGACCCCGAGCAGCCGACGACGGTGAGCTTCATAGAGCAGAAACCTCCGCGGGCGGGGAGTGAAAACGGGGGTCGTGCGGTCCGTCGAGCGTAAGGCGCAAAAGGGCGGGTCGCTCCTCAGTAAGGGGGCGTTGTGGGGGAACTCACCTGCGGTGTCACCGGTTCGGGGGCCAGCGGGGTGGACGAGCGTCGGCAAGCGCGGGGCGGGGCCGGGAGCGCGCCGGTACCGTCATAAGCATGGACACGTCGTGGTGGCTGGCGCTCGCTGCCGTGCTGTTGCTCGCGGTTGTCGCGACGCTGGTTGATGGGTGGGGGCGGCGGGGGCCCTCCGGGCAGCCCGGGCCCGCCGGGTGGCTTCGGCGTGCTCCTCGGCCGCGGGCCGCCGAGATCTGGTGGGCGAACGTTCCCTACGAGGAGGACGGGGCCGGGGCGAAGGATCGTCCCTGTCTGGTGCTTGCCGTGCGCGGTCGCACGGCCATCGTCGCCAAGATCACCAGCAGGTATCGCGACGGGCGGGGGGCCGGGGTGATTCCGCTGCCGCCGGGGGCCGTGGGCGATGCCCACGGCCGGGCGAGCTTTCTGGAGACGGACGAGCTGCGGGATCTGAGGGTGTGGGACTTTCGGCGGAGGGTGGGGGTGGTGGATCCGGGGGTGTGGGATCAGGTGCGGTATCTGGCGGGGTGAGGATTTCTTTCGCCCCCGCCGCCCCTACCCGTCCCATCCCCTGGGGGCTGCGCCCCCGGACCCCCGCTTTCGGCCTGAACGGCCTCGTCCCCAAACGCCGGACGGGCTGATTGGTGCCGGCCCGGGCCGCAAAGTATTCAGCCCCTCCGGCGGAAGTATTCAGCCCCTCCGGCGTTAATGGTCAGCCCCTCCGGCTTTGAGGGCGGAGCCCCGGACTACGCCCAGAGCTGGCCCTGCAGCGTCTCGATCGCCTCTTCCGTCGTGGCCGCCGTGTAGACACCGGTGGAGAGGTACTTCCAACCGCCGTCCGCGACGACGAAGGCGATGTCGGCGGACTCCCCCGCCTTCACGGCCTTGTTGCCGACGCCGATCGCGGCGTGCAGCGCGGCCCCCGTCGAGACGCCCGCGAAGATGCCCTCCTGCTGGAGCAGCTCCCGCGTACGGGTCACGGCGTCGGCGGAGCCGACGGAGAAGCGGGTGGTCAGCACGGAGGCGTCGTACAGCTCGGGTACGAAGCCCTCGTCCAGGTTCCTGAGGCCGTACACCAGGTCGTCGTAGCGCGGCTCGGCGGCGACGATCTTGACGTCCGGCTTGTGCTCGCGCAGAAAACGGCCGACGCCCATCAGGGTGCCGGTGGTGCCGAGGCCGGCGACGAAGTGCGTGATCGAGGGGAGGTCGGTGAGGATCTCCGGGCCCGTGGTGGCGTAGTGCGCGCCCGCGTTGTCAGGGTTGCCGTACTGGTAGAGCATCACCCAGTCCGGGTGCTCGGCCGACAGCTCCTTGGCGACCCGTACCGCCGTGTTGGAGCCTCCCGCCGCCGGGGACGGGATGATCTCGGCGCCCCACATGGCGAGCAGTTCCCGGCGCTCCTGGGAGGTGTTCTCGGGCATGACGCAGACCATGCGGTAGCCCTTGAGCTTGGCCGCCATGGCGAGGGAGATGCCGGTGTTGCCGGAGGTGGGCTCGAGGATGGTGCAGCCGGGCGTCAGCCGGCCGTCCTTCTCGGCCTGTTCGATCATGTGGAGCGCGGGCCGGTCCTTGACCGAGCCGGTCGGGTTCCGGTCCTCGAGTTTCGCCCAGATCCGTACGTCCGAGGACGGCGAGAGCCGCGGCAGGCGCACCAGAGGGGTGTTGCCCACCGCGGCCAGCGGGGAGTCGTAGCGCATCAGCGATCAGAGCCCGGGCCCGGTCAGACCATGCCGCCGGCCACGGCCGGCAGGATCGTGACGTTGTCGCCGTCGGTGAGCTTGGTGTTGATGCCGTCGAGGAAGCGGACGTCCTCGTCGTTCAGGTACACGTTCACGAAGCGGCGCAGCTCGCCACCGGTGGCGTCGTCCACGATGCGGGCCTTGATGCCCGTGTGGCGGGTGTCGAGGTCGGTGAACAGGTCGGCGAGGGTCTCCCCGCCGCCCTCGACGGCCTTCTGACCGTCTGTGTAGCTGCGGAGGATGGTGGGGATGCGGACCTCGATGGCCATGGTTGCGGGCTCCTGTCGGGAGGAAAGTCAGGTCGGTGGGCGCGCGGCAGCGCGGGCAACGCACGTGCGGGGTGTTACGGGCCGCGGCTCACGGCCGTACGGCGGCAGGGGTCAGCGCGTACAGATGGCGCTCTGCAGCCTGCACAGGTCGACGTGCAGCCGCGCCACGAGCAGCGTGCCCGGCGTCTTTTCGCTCACGTCCTGGGAAACCATGCGGTCATCGTATCGATTCCCGGCCCCGCCCCCGGAATGTGATCCCACATCCCGGACGCTTTCCGTCCGAAAAGTGAGATAGCTGGGTCTTTCCCGGGAGCTCGGCGGCTCGAGTTCGGCAGCTCCGCAGCTCAGTAGGCCTCCACGATCTTGACCTCTTCCTCTGTGACCTCGCCCTCCACGATCCGGTAGGAGCGGAACTGGAAGGGGCCCGCGTCGTCCGTGTCCGCCGTGGAGACGAGGACGTAGTGGGCGCCGGGCTCGTTCGCGTACGAGATGTCGGTGCGGGACGGGTACGCCTCGGTGGCCGTGTGCGAGTGGTAGATGACCACCGGTTCCTCGTCGCGGTCGTCCATCTCGCGGTACAGCTTGAGCAGGTCGCCGGAGTCGAACTCGTAGAAGGTGGGCGAGCGCGCGGCGTTGAGCATCGGGATGAACCGCTCGGGGCGGCCGGTCCCCTCGGGGCCCGCGACCACGCCGCATGCCTCGTCGGGGTGGTCCTGGCGCGCGTGCGCGACGATCTGGTCGACGAGGGCCTGGGTGATGGTCAGCATGTCGGTCAGGATAAGCAGGAAATCAAAAGGGGCCGATGGGGGTCCCCCAGGCGTTCAGCACTGGGGAGCGTCGGGCAGGGTGGCGGTGGGAGACGGGTGGGCTGCCGCGTACCGAGGGGTGGTACGGGGCAGCCCACATGCCGGACCGGCCGACTCAGTCGGTCTTCTCGAACACCGGCTCGCGGCGCTCGGCGACCTCCGGGTTGCGCGACTTCAGCACGGCCCAGCCGATGCCCAGCGCGGCCGCCCAGCCGGCCATCACGTACAGGCAGACGCGGGAGTCGGGGTCGTACGCGATCAGGCCGGTGACGAAGAGCAGGAACACGACCGCGACCCAGCTGAGCTTCGCGCCGCCCGGTGCCGGGAAGGGCGACGCGGGCAGTTGTCCGGCGTCGACCGCGCGGCGATACAGGATGTGGCTGATGAGGATCATCAGCCAGGTCCAGATGCCGGCCGCGGTGGCCACCGAGACGACGTAGCCGAAGGCCTTCTCCGGGACGATGTAGTTCAGGATCACGCCGATGCCCATGAAGAGCATGGAGACGGTGATGCCGAACGCGGGCGTCTTCGTGGCGGAGAGCTTGCTGAAGACCCGGGGGGCCTCGCCGTTGTCGGCCAGGGTGCGCAGCATGCGGCCGGTGGAGTACATGCCCGAGTTGCAGGAGGAGAGGGCCGCCGTCAGGACCACGAAGTTGACGATGCCGGCGCCGGCCGGGATGCCGATCTTCGCGAAGGCCGCGACGAAGGGGCTCACGCCGTCCGCGAATTCCGTCCACTTCACGACGCAGAGGATGACGGTGAGGGCGCCGACGTAGAAGAGGGCGATGCGCCAGGGCAGGGTGTTGATCGCCTTGGGGAGGGTCTTCTCCGGGTTCTCGGACTCACCGGCGGTGACGCCGACGAGTTCGACCGCGAGGTAGGCGAACATGACGCCCTGCAGGGTCATCAGGGACGAGCCGATGCCCTTGGGGAAGAAGCCGTCGAAGGCCCAGAGGTTGGAGACGGCGGCGGAGTCGCCCGCGGAGCTGAAGCCGAAGGTGAGCACGCCCAGGCCGATCACGATCATGCCGATGAGGGCGGTGACCTTGACCATCGAGAACCAGAACTCGATCTCGCCGAAGAGCTTGACGGAGATCAGGTTGGCCGCGAACAGGACGATCAGGAAGACCAGGGCCGTGACCCACTGCGGGATGGCCGGGAACCAGTAGTTGACGTAGATCGCGGCGGCGGTGAGTTCCGCCATGCCGGTGACGACCCACATCAGCCAGTACGTCCAGCCGGTGAAGTAGCCGAAGAACGGGCCGAGGAACTCGCGGGAGTACTCCGCGAAGGAGCCCGAGACGGGGCGGTAGAGCAGGAGCTCGCCGAGGGCCCGCATGATGAAGAAGATGATGACGCCGGCGAGGGCGTACATGAGGATGAGACTGGGGCCTGCCTTGGCGATGTTCGCCCCGGCACCCAGGAAGAGGCCGACGCCGATCGCGCCGCCGATCGCGATCATCTGCACCTGGCGACTGCCGAGCCCGCGTTCGTAACCCTCTTCGGGGGCCTCGTGGCCCTCGGCCTCATTGCCGTCGTGGTTCTTGCCGACCTGCACCGAGGTCATGTGGTGGACGCCTTTCTCCATGCCGATCCGAGCCGGCTGCGCGGCCTCGGATCGGGTTCCGATCCCCCCGGATATGGATGGAGCTGTGCCGAGCCGGCGATCCGCCGGCGTGGTGGCGCCCCCGACCGGACATGGGTGGTCCCGTCAGGTGGTCGTGAAGATCTATCACGGCGGCCCTGGTGATCAACTGGGCGCCGCGTGGCGCACGCCACAGAGAGAACCGGACAAAAGTCGAACCGCGCCCTATAGGACGCGGTCACGGTGACGCGATCGTTATCCGGTTTTGAGCGTCCTTTGAGCGAACACCAGACACCAAATGTCCGAACAGATCAGGGCAAGTCGGCACTCGACACGGGCGTGCGGGCGTGCGGTAGGTGGGGCGTGCGGGTTCAGGGCATGAGCGTCTCGACGAGCGTCTCCTGGAGCCCGCCCAGCCACAGGTACGCCATCACCATCGGCTTGCGCGGATCCTCGTCCGGCAGCCGGTAGAGGAGGTCGGTGTCCTCCTCGTCGATGACGTCGAGCCGGGAGCCGATCGCCAGGCGCAGGTCGTTGAGGGAGCTGAGCCACTGCTTCGACTCCTCCGGCGTCAGCTTGAGGACGGCGCCGCCCTCGCCCGCGGAGGAGAGCGCGTCCAGGGAGCGGATCACCGCGAGCGCGTTGTCCCGCTTGCCCGCGCGCAGGTCGTTCTCGGTGAAGCGGCGGAACTCCGCGGAGTACGCGCGCTGCTCCTCGGCCTGCTCAGGCGACGTGGCCTCGACGTCGGGGCCGCTGTACGCGTCGGGGAACAGCCGCTGGAGGACGGGATCGGAGGGCGGCTCGCTCGGGCCGTCCGCGAACAGCTCCGCGAGCGGGTCGTCGGAGGCGTCCTCGCCGGGGCCCGGGCCGATGAGCTCCAGGAGCTGTACGGCGAGGGAACGGATGATGGAGATCTCGACCTCGTCGAGCGCGACGGCCGCGCCGCCGCCGGGGAGCGGTTCGAAGTGTCCTGGCATCAGGTTGCGTCGCTACTTCCAGTACTGCGCGCGGTCGGTTGTCGCCGGTTCCGCCGGACGGGTTCCGCCGGAAGGACTGCTTCGGGTCCCGGCGGGTCACTCACGTCCGGTCTACTTCCGGTCCTGCTGGAGGGTCGCCCACAGACCGTAACCGTGCATGGCCTGCACGTCGCGCTCCATCTCCTCACGGGTTCCGCTGGAGACCACCGCCCGGCCCTTGTTGTGGACGTCGAGCATGAGTTTGGTGGCCTTGTCCTTGGAGTACCCGAAGTACGACTGGAACACGTAGGTCACGTAGCTCATCAGGTTGACCGGGTCGTTGTGGACGATGGTGACCCAGGGGACGTCGGGCTCGGGTACGGCGAAGACCTCCTCCGCCGATTCGGTCTTTTCGGTCTCTAGGGGTGCGGGAGCCGTCACACGGCCCATGCTGCCACCACAGGGGGGTGCCCGGCCAAACGAACCCACAAATCGTCAGAGTGACGAGATTAGGGGTAGCATCTCTTGCCATGAACACTGCGGACCTAGGGCTGCCGGTGGACGTCCCGTCGACAGCGCTCTTCACGGACCACTACGAGCTGACCATGCTGCAGGCCGCCCTCAAGGGCGGTACCGCCGACCGGCGTTCGGTCTTCGAGGTCTTCACCCGCCGACTGCCCGAGGGCCGCCGTTACGGCGTCGTCGCGGGGACCGGGCGGGTACTGGACGCGGTCGAGAACTTCCGCTTCGACGCGGACGTCATCGGCTTCCTGCGCGAGCACCGCGTGGTGGACCGGCCGACCCTGGAGTGGCTGGCCTCGTACCGCTTCAGCGGCGACGTCTGGGGCTACCCGGAGGGCGAGGTGTACTTTCCCGGCTCGCCGATCCTGCGGGTCGAGGGCTCCTTCGCGGAGTGCGTGCTCCTGGAGACGGTGATCCTCTCCATCCTCAACCACGACTCGGCGATCGCGGCCGCCGCGTCCCGGATGGCCTCGGCCGCCGGGGAGCGCCCGCTGATCGAGATGGGCGCCCGGCGCACGCACGAGCTGGCCGCGGTGGCGGCGTCCCGGGCGGCGTACGTCGGTGGCTTCACGACCACCTCGGACCTGGCCGCCGGCTTCCGCTACGCCATCCCGACCGTCGGCACGAGCGCCCACGCCTTCACCCTCCTCCACGACAGCGAGCGGGACGCGTTCCAGGCCCAGGTGGACTCGCTCGGCCGGGGCACGACGCTGCTCGTGGACACGTACGACGTGGATGAGGCGGTCCGGACGGCCGTGGAGGTCGCCGGGCCCGAGCTGGGCGCCGTGCGCATCGACTCCGGTGACCTGCTGCTCGTGGCGCACCGGGTCCGGCAGCAGCTGGACGAGCTGGGCGCCACGAACACGCGGATCATCGTGACCTCGGACCTGGACGAGTACGCGATCGCCTCGCTGGCCGCGGCGCCCGTGGACGCGTACGGCGTGGGCACCCAGCTGGTGACGGGTTCCGGCCATCCGACGTGTTCGATGGTCTACAAGCTCGTGGCGCGCGCCCACTCGGCGGACCCGAAGGCTCCGCTCGAACCGGTGGCCAAGAAGTCGACGGGCGGCAAGACGTCCATCGGCGGCCGCAAATGGGCCGCGCGGCGGCTGGACGAGCACGGGACCGCCGAGGCCGAGGTGATCGGCACCGGGGTCGTCCCGGCGGAGCTCGCCGGCCGTGAGCTGCTGGTGGAGCTCATCAAGGGCGGCCAGGTCCTCGCCCGCGAGCCCCTGGACGTCGTACGCGACCGGCACGCGGCGGCCCGCGCCAACCTGCCTCTCTCGGCGACCCAGTTGTCCCGGGGGGAAGCGGTCATTCCGACCGAGTACGTGTGAGGCGCGTGGGGCCGACCCGGCGGGGCGCCCGTCGCAAACCTCCGGCCAAGCCCACCCGCGAAGGCGAATGAACGAGACGGAAGCGGGAAGGCCTCTCCCACCCCGACCGCGAAGTCTCTAGGCTCGATCCCAGCAACCGGCCCCGCAAGGGGCACGGGGAACTGCGCGACCAGCCCCACGACCAACCCGAAGACAAGGCACCACCCCTCGCGGAGCGGTCCGCGCCAAGCCGAAGGAACCGACCCATGCGCCGCGCCTTGATCGTCGTTGACGTACAGAACGACTTCTGCGAGGGAGGCAGCCTCGCCGTGGCCGGAGGCGCCGACGTGGCCGCCGCGATCACGGAGCTGATCGGGCAGGCGCCCGCCGGTTACCGCCATGTCGTGGCGACCCGCGACCACCACATCGCCCCCGGCGGCCACTTCGCCGACAACCCCGACTTCGTCCACTCCTGGCCCGCGCACTGCGTGGCCGGCACCGAGGGCGTGGGCTTCCACCCGAACTTCGCTCCGGTGGTCGCCTCCGGCGCGATCGACGCCGTCTTCGACAAGGGCGCGTACGCGGCGGCGTACAGCGGCTTCGAGGGCGTCGACGAGAACGGGGTAGCGCTGGGCGACTGGCTGCGCGCCCGCGAGATCACCGAGGTCGACGTGGTGGGCATCGCCACCGACCACTGCGTCCGCGCCACGGCCCTGGACGCGGCCCGTGAGGGCTTCCGTACGCAGGTCCTGCTGGACCTCACGGCCGGGGTGGCCGAGGCCACCACCGAGCGCGCCCTGGAGGAGCTGCGCGAGGCGGGCGTGGAACTCAGCGGGAAGCCGGTCGTCTAGACCGAGGCCGCCCCCTCCGGGCCCCGAAGGGGGCGCGGAGAACTGCGAGCTCCTCCGGGCCCCGAAGGGGCGCGGGGCTGTGACATATGCGGCTCCGCCGCGCGGGCGCGACCAGCCCCCACAAACCCGCAGACAACGAACCGCCTCCCGGCGGAGCGCTAACGCGGAGTCGCCGGGGCCCGCATCAGGGATCGGATCGGGCGCCACAGCTCGGCGGCGCAGGCGTCGGCGCCGGGGGCCGTGCGCCATATCAGGCCGTCGGGGTGGTGCAGGACGGCGGTGATCTCGTCCGGGGTCGGCGGCTGCCCGTTGCCGCGCAGGTACACCGCCCGCAGGCCCAGGTTGCGCAGCCGCGTCAGTGCGCGGGCCCGGTTCTGGGCGTGCACGAGCACACGTACCGAGCCGCTGCCTCCGGCGTACGGGCTGGGCAGGTTCAACGCCACCACCACCCTGCCGTTCGGCAGTCTGCAGAAGCCTCCTGCGGCCATGCGGTCATCCCCCCGAGAGAACTGGTGTCAATAAGTCAGCCACAGGACGCACCTAAACACGATCGGCCGCAACCCGCCAGGGGGTTGCGGCCGATCATGGCCTGACCTGCGAAAACGAGTTCTACTTCGTCGCGGCGGTGACCTTCACCGTGATCGTCGAGCCGGAGAGCGGCTCCTGCACGATCGCGATCTTGGTGTTGGTGTCAGTGACCTTGACGCCCGCGTACGGGGTCGCCTCGTCGTAGTACGTGTTCGTGTGGTCGTTGAAGATCCGGTTGCCCGGGAGCGACTTGATCTTCGTGGGGACGCCCGCCTTGTGCAGCGTGACGCCGTCCGTCCGGTACGAGCTGAACGTCGAGTCGTACCCCTGGATGCGGCTGCGCATCATCGTGCCGTCGGCCCACTTCAGCGGCGTCGGGTGGGCGTCCACCGGCAGCAGCAGGCCGGTGCCCGGGTGCTGGCTGACGTTGTTGTCCGCCTGGGAGGTGTCCCACTTCCAGATCAACAGGCCGTTCTGGTACGGGAAGTGCTCCACCCAGTCCGGACGCGTGGTCGTGAAGCCGAAGTTGTACGGGCCGGTCTTGAGGGTCTTGTCGTACGACACGTACTGGCGGTTCTCGGCGATGTAGTACTGCGCGTAGTCGTCCGTGATGGACGCGCCGATGCGGGAGAAGCCGGTGGCCGTCCAGGCGGCGTCCGCGGTCTCGGCGTTGTCCGAGAAGAGCGGCGAACCGTCGGCGGTCACGGTGATCTCGTCGGCCGCGAAGCCCTTCTGGGCCACGCCGCCGTCGGTCGAGTAGCGGAAGCGCAGGTCGATCTTCTTGCCCGCGTAGGCGTCGAGCGGGTACGACAGCTTCTTGTACGCGTCCACCGTGCCGGTCAGCGCGGGCTTGCCGCTGCCGTCGCGGGTGATCGCGGCGCCGTCGACCGTGCCGTCGACGGGCGTCCAGTTGGCGCCGCCGTCGGTCGAGACCTCGGTGTAGAGGTAGTCGTAGTCCGTCTCGATGTCGTACCAGCCGTCGAGCGTCAGCGTGGCCGAGGACTTGCCCGTGAGGTCCACGGAACGGGTCAGCGAGTTCCTGAGGTCATCGCCGCTGCCGCTCCACCACTGGGTTTCGCCCTGCGCCGGGACGACCACCTCGGTGCTGACCTTCTTCGCCGGCAGTTCGACGATCAGCGCCTGCGGGTTCGCGGTGTTGTACTCGGCGACGCCCAGCTTGTGGGTGGACCGCGTCGCGGCCTTGGCCGTGTCGTAGTCCAGCCAGCCGAGTTGCAGCTTGTCCCAGGCGGTCATGTCGCCGGGCAGGTTGCCGATCTCGCCCTTGCCGGTGCCGAGCCAGGAGCCGCCGGACATCACGGTCCAGAAACCGGTGGAGTTCTCGGCGGTGTTGGTCGTGTCGTAGTGGTCCGGCAGACCCAGGTCGTGGCCGTACTCGTGGGCGAAGACGCCGAGTCCGCCGTTCTCCGGCTGGATGGTGTAGTCGCCGACCCAGATGCCGGAGTCACCGATCTGCGCGCCGCCGAGCTTGTTGCCGGCCGGGCCGGTGGAGCCGGCGTCGGTGCCGAACGCGTACCAGCGGTGGGCCCAGATCGCGTCCTCGCCCTGGGCGCCGCCGCCAGCGGACTCGTCCTCACCGGCGTGCACGATCTGGAAGTGGTCGATGTAGCCGTCGGGCTCGTTGAAGTTGCCGTCGGCGTCGAAGTCGTAGCGGTCCCACTTGTCGTAGGCGGACAGCTCGGACTTGATGTCGGCCTCGGACTTGCCGGCCGCCTTCTGGTCGGCGGCCCACGCGGTGACACCGTCGGCGACGGCGTTCCACGCGCAGGTGTCGGGCTGGCACTTGTTGGAGCCGTAACGGGCCTCGTTGTAGGGCACCTTGACCCAGTCGGAGACCGCGCCGTCCACCGAGTAGCGGCCCGAGGACTGCTTCTCGTAGTACTTCTTCATCGACTCGGTGTTCTTGCCGGTGCCGAAGTAGAGCTCTTCGAAGTGTTCCTTGTTGTAGTCCGCCTGCCAGGCCGTGCTGTTGTCCTTGGCACGGTCCGGCTCGGCTATCTGGTTGTGCAACGGGCCCGGCGTACCGCCGTACCGGCTGTCCACCTGGTCGCCGAACTCCACCAGGATCGTGAAGATCTGGTCCGTCTTCTCGCGGCCGAGCTCGACGTACTTGCCGTTCTCGAGCTTGACGACCTGCGAGCCGCCACGGCTCTTGACGGTGGCGTCGCCGGATATGACCTGCTTGAGCGCCTCTTCGCGCTGGGCTTCCTGACGATCTGTCAACGGGCCCTTCAGGTCGTCGACTTTGCCCTCGGCACGCGCCGGGTCCCGCCGGTCCACGGCCGCGGCCGGCTGGTCACCGGCGTCGGCCTGCGCCACCGCGAAGGTCGAGAACGTGGCAGCCGCCGCTGCGAGTGCCACACCCACCGCGGTTGCTCTGAACGTCCATGGTCTGCTGGTCACTTGAGGCAGTCCTCCCTCGCGCACGGGCGCGCGGAAGGGAGGGGGGTAAAAACCTTGGGGTCCGCGCGCGCTCTATGCGCGTCACAAGTGACGCCATTCGACCGGAGTTGAAGAAGAAAAGACAGATCTTGACTTGAACAGGTCAAATGCGATATGTACCGGCGGCCGCACACCACACCTCGGCATCCGCCCGCTCGCGGGCGTTCGGCGCACCGCTCAACGGGCGCGTTCGAACGTCCACTTGATGGACGCCATGACTCCGTGCGCCCCCTGTGCACCGGCACCGTGGGTTAGGTCACGCTTACCGTTCGTTCCCCTCGGGCAGACAGGCGAATAGAGTCGGTTGGCGGCTCGCCGGATTTCCGGTGGTTTGCCAACCGGACACCGTTGTCGAACCCTTCATTCTTATCCGCACCCTCCCCCATCGCGAGAGGCACGGGGGGAGACCCCCACCCCGAGGACGGAACTGCCATGCCTCGTCCGACCGCCGCACAGCTCACCTACGGCTCCTGCACCGTGATCTTCACCACGCTCGCCATGTTGCTGCTGTCACAGACGAGTTCGGGCCTGGGAATCGTGGTGATCGCGTTTTCCGCCCTCGTTCTCGGGCTTCTCGTGGCCATGACGGTTCCCGTACCGAAGCCCGCGCCGGCCGCCGCCGCACCGAATGCGTCTGCCGCCCCTGTCGCCCATGCCCCGACTGGCGCTCCCGCCGCGCCTGTTGACTCCACCGAGCCTGTCACCGTCACGGAGCAGCGTGCTCCGATGCGGCGGCAGACCGTGTCCGCCGCCAGCGCCGGTGCGCCGGAGCCGGTACGCGAACGCGCCTGACTGAGCCGGTACGCGAACGGCGGACCGAGAAGAACGGACCCGTCGTTCGTACGGGGCGTCGTTCGTACGGACCCGTCGTTCGTACGGACCCGTCGTTCGTACGGACCCGTCGTTCGTACGGACCCGTCGTTCGTCACGCCGCCTCGCGCTTCAGCCGGCGCCGCCTCAACCAGTGCTGACCACCACCGTTTTGGCCGCCTTGTCGTGCAGGCCCTGTTTGTAGGGCTTGTCGAAGAAGCTCCAGCCGCCCGCGATCGCGGTCCAGAGGCAGGCGCAGCAGAACGCGAACGGCACCCACAGGACCAGCGCGCGGATCAGCGACACCTGCATGGAGGGCGTGGCGCCGTTGTCGAGGTTGGCCACGCGCAGGTTGAGCCACTTCTTGCCGAGGGTCTGCCCCGACTTGGCGGTCATGAAGGTGTCGTAACCGATGTAGAGCACCGCGGCGATCAGGGACTGGCCGATGCCTCTGCCGTACTCGATCCTGTCTGTGTCCACGTCGTACTCGTTGACACCGAAGCCCCAGGTCAGCAGCCACACCACGACGATGACGAGGATCATGTCGATGATCCTGGCGAGCACGCGCCTGCCGCTGTCGGCGAGCGGGGGCATCCCGGCGAGGGGGTCAGTGGTGTACGGGCCGCCGCCGTAGGGGTCTCCGCCGCCGTAGGGCGGGGGTGTGGCGCCGTACGGGGAACCGTCGCCCGGCGGGGGCTGGTTGCCGTACGAGGGGTCGTACGGCGGGCCCTGGCCCTCGCCGGAGGGTGGCGGCTGCTTCTTGAACGGGTCCTCGTCCGGGCGCTTCTTGAACGGGTCCTCGTCCGGCGGAGGCGGCGGCTCGGTGGTCATATCCCGAGTCGACCGCGAACCCTCCGGCTGCGCAATGGGCGGGCGGCCGTCCGAGGTAGGCGAATTTCGACGACAGGGTGATGACAGGGTCCGGAATCAGCCGGCCACGAACGTGTGGGCCGCCTTGTCGTGCCAGCACTGGCGCCACGGACGGTCGAACAGGCCCCACAGGACACCCACGACACCGATGGCGAGGACGCCGGAGACGCTGTAGACGAGCCAGCGGCGCAGGGCCGCGCCGAACGACGGGGGTTCGCCGCCCTCGATGTCCCGTACCTGGAGACCGCACAGCTTCTTGCCGAGGGTGCGGCCCCACTTTGCGGTGGGCAGCGCCTCGTAGAGGACGCCGAAGACGAGCAGTACGGCCAGGATGATGCCGAGGTAGACCGCGGTCGTGCCGTCCACCAGCCAGACCGTGACCGTCTCGCCGGACAGCTTGGCCGCGTCGATCTTGTCGTTGACGTGGTCGAAGGCCTTGGTGCCCAGCGGCACGGCGGCCGCGCCGGTGACACCGGCCAGCACGAGCGTGTCCACGAGGCGGGCGGCCAGCCGCTTCCCGAGCCCGGCCGGACGCGCGGACGACTGCGCCCGGACCGCCGCCTGGAACGGGTCCTCCCGCACCGGCTTCCACGGGACGACGGACGGCTCCTCGTTCCCGGCCCCGGCCAGGCGGTGCACCTGCTGGGCCCAGGAGGGCTGTCCGCCGCCGGCGCCCGCGGTCACGGGGGCGTTGGCCTCGGCCTGCGGCGGGACGGTGGGGGTGGTCTGTTTCGGGGTGGCAGGAGTGGCAGGAGTGGAGGGGGCGGACGGGGAGGCGGCCGCGGGAGTCTGGGGTGCGGAGGGCTGGGCCGGGGAAGGCTGCTGCCCGCCCCGCTGCTGCCCCACACGAGGGGAGACACTGCGGAAGGTCATCGTGCCCTCGGAGGCGAGGGGGTCGCGGGAGCCCGGGACGCCGGGCCGGGCGGGGCCGGTGGGGCCGCCGGCGCCGGCCGGGGCCGCGCCGCCGCCCACGGCGTCCGTGCGCCCGGCGCTCGCGTCGGCCGCACCCGGACCACCCGGGCGCCCCGCACCGGACGTACCCGCGACGTGTGCGCGCCCGGCACCCATGGCTCCGGCCTTGCCGCCCGGCCCGTCGGCCGCTCCCGCGGACCCGGGCCGCACCGGCCCCGTGGGCCTGCGGAACACCACCGTGCCGCCGGAGGCGGGAGGCTTGGCGGACCCGGACCCGGACCCGGACCCGGACCCGGAGCCTCCGTCGGGCTCGGACTCGGACTCGGACGTACCGAACGCGGCTGTGCCGTGCGTGTGCTCGGACCTGCCCTCCGACCGGGAGGGCTGGGAGGGCGCGGACGAGTCCGACGGTACGCGGGGGTCGGGTGAGCCCCAGGAGACCCGTCGGTCCGGGTCGCCGCCGAAGCCGGTCTGCCGGGAGCGTTCGGCGCCCCACGCGGACGCGGGCTCGGGCCGGCTGCCGTGCTGAGCCTCGGCGGGTGACGGACCGGCGGCGGGCGGGTCCTCGTCGAAGAAGTGCGGACCCGTCTCCTCCGTGGAAACCGGGGCGGCCCGCGAACCGTCGGGCGACGGGAGCGGCACGCCGTCGGACGGCGCCGGTCGGCTGGTGCCCGGCACCCATGAGGCGCCGTTCCAGTACCGGACATATCCAGGAATGGAGGGATCCGGGTAATACCCTTCGCGTGGCCTGTCGTCGCCGGGGGCCGGGGTTGGGGCGCTCATGTCCGTCGTCCCGTATCTGCTCGGGGGTCGTGTTGAGCGTCCACATCTATCAGACGGGCGCAAGTGCCACTGCCGGTCCCGCCGGACCTACCCCCTTCGAGCAAGGTTCCGCCACCCTTTCCGGCCCGGTGCGGTCGTACGTCGGACACCTTCGGAAAGATTCCTCCGAACCCGCGTAATGCTCCGGGCCCCGCGCCCTCTCCACTCGTACGGGCCCCCTCACAGGGCCCCGGACGCGAGAGGAAACGCACGATATGTACACCGTGGTGGAACGCGAGCTCGAGCTCAAACTGGTCCTGTCACCGGAGCGCAGCATCCCGGTCGCGGCGCGGCTGACCTATCGCACCGACGATCCGTACGCCGTCCACATCACCTTCCACGTCGGCTCCGATCACCCCGTGAGCTGGACGTTCGCCCGTGAGCTGCTCGTCGAGGGGGTGTTCAGGCCGTGCGGGCACGGCGATGTGCGGGTGTGGCCGACGAAGGTCGGCGGCCGGAGTGTCGTGCTGATGGCGCTGACTTCACCCGACGGCGACGCGCTGCTCGAAGCGCCCGCCGCGCAGGTGTCCGCCTGGCTGGAGCGCACCCTGCGGGCGGTTCCTCCGGGCTCTGAGGCCGAGCGGCTCGGTATCGACGACGGCCTCGCCGAGCTGCTCGCTCCCACTCCCGCCGACGATCTGTGGCTGCGCGACCCGTGGCCGTCGGACGAGTCGAAGGACGGTGAATAGCGTTGGGGGCGAAGACGGCCGGGGGTGAAGCGAGCTGGGAGTGCCGAGAGCTTGGGGGGTGAGGAGAGCCAGGCGTGAAGAGAGCTTGGGGGGTGAGGAGAGCTTGGTGTCAGAACAACTTGCCGGGGTTGAGGATGCCCAGCGGGTCGAAAGCCGTCTTGATCGCCCGCTGCATCTCGACTCCCACGGGGCCGATCTCGCGCGCCAGCCACTCCTTCTTGAGGACGCCCACGCCGTGCTCGCCGGTGATCGTGCCGTCAAGTTCCAGGCCGAGGCCCATGATCTCGTCGAAGGATTCACGGGCACGCCGGGACTCGTCGGGGTCGCCCGCGTCGAAGCAGACGGTGGGGTGGGTGTTGCCGTCGCCCGCGTGTGCGACGACCCCGATGGTCAGCCCGTACTTCTCGGCGATCCGGTCGACCCCTTCGAGCATCTCGCCGAGTTTCGACCGGGGTACGCACACGTCGTCGATCATCGTCGTGCCCTTGACCGCTTCGAGCGCGGTGAGGGACAGGCGGCGGGCCTGGAGCAGGAGTTCCGACTCGGCCGCGTCGTCGGCGGGTACGACCTGGGTGGCGCCCGCGGCCTCGCACAGCGCGCCGACCGCGGCGAGGTCGGCGGCCGGGTCGTGGGTGTCGAACGCGGCGAGGAGCAGGGCCTCGGTGGTCTCCGGGAGGCCCATGTGCGACAGGTCGTTGACGGCCTTCACCGTCGTACGGTCCATCAGTTCGAGGAGGGACGGCACGTGCCCGCCCTCCATGATCCGGCACACGGCGTCACAGGCGGCGGTGCCCGACGCGAACTCGGCGGCCAGCACCAGCTGTTGGGGCGGCTGGGGCTTGAGGGCCAGGGTCGCCCGTACGACGATGCCGAGCGAGCCCTCGGAGCCGACGAAGAGGCGGGTGAGGTCGTATCCGGCGACCCCCTTCGCCGTACGGCGGCCGGTGGACATGAGACGCCCGTCGGCGAGGACGACGTCCAGGCCGAGGACGTACTCGGCCGTGACCCCGTACTTCACGCAGCACAGCCCGCCGGAGGCCGTGCCGATGTTGCCGCCGATGGTGCACATCTCCCAGCTGGAGGGGTCCGGCGGGTAGTAGAGGCCGTGGTCGTTGACGGCGCGGGAGAGCGTGGCGTTGATGACGCCGGGCTCGACGACGGCGATGCGGTCGACCGGGCTGATCTCGAGGATCCGGTCCATCTTGATCAGGGACAGCACGATGCAGCCGTCGGAGGCGTTGGCGGCGCCCGACAGGCCGGTGCGGGCGCCTTGCGGGACGACCGGGACACGCAGCTCGGTGGCGACGCGCATGACGTGCTGGACCTGTTCGACGGTGCGGGGCAGGACGACGACAGCGGGGGTGCCGGCCTCGCAGAAGCTGGCCATGTCGTTGGCGTACGAGGCCGTGGCGTCCGGATCGGTGAGGATCGCGTCGGCCGGGAGGCCCGCGAGGAGACGGTCTGTGAGGTTCCCCGTCACTTCGTCGTGCGGGGCTTCGATACGGCTCATGATCACAGCGTCGCACCCGGGGCCATCGGTGTGAACCCCGCTGGCGAGAGGCTTTGGGCACCGGGGTGGTGACCGGGTGCGCTCTTCGTATTGACGCACAGTGAGCGCCATGGAGACAGAACCGCCGACGCACCCGTCCGTACGGGACGCGGTGATGCGGCGTGCGCTGATCGGCTCCCTCGCGGGCTGTGTCGTACTGGGCGGTGTGCTGATGGTGATGCCTTCCGAGCATGACGAACCGCAGTCCGTGGCGTACCACCGGGGCATGATCGAGCGCGCGCTGGAACGGTACGGTCCGGCCCGCCGCCACCTCGCGGAGTCCCTCCGCGTCAACCCGGACTTCTCGCCGCTCCTGGTCCCCTTGGCGAAGGAGGCGCTGGAGGAGTTGGGGGAGCCGGAAGAGGAACTCGCGGGGGCGCCCTCCGAGGTCACGGGGGCGCCCTCCGACGTCACACCTCAGCTGTCCCGATCAGGGCGTTCCGCGTGACCAGAGCCGCCAGTTCGGCCTCCTGCGAGGAACTCGTGCCGGAGGGGCGGCGGGGCAACACCATGTAGCGGGTCTCGGCGCTGGAGTCCCACACCGTGATCTCCGTGCTCGTCGGCAGGTCGAGGCCGAACTCGGCGAGTACCGCGCGGGGTTCGCGGACCACACGGGAGCGGTAGGCCTCGGACTTGTACCAGGACGGGGACGGGCCCAGGAGGCGCAGCGGATAGCAGGAGCACAGGGTGCAGACGATGACGTTGTGCGTCGCCTCCGTGTTCTCCACGACCCGCAGACGCTGGAATCCGCCTTCCATGAAGCCGAGTTCGCGGACCGCGGCCGTGCCGTCGGCCAGGAGTCGGGACTTGTACGCGGGGTCCGTCCAGGCGCGGGCGACGACCCGCGCACCGTTCGCGGGTGCCGCGCTCGACAGGAACGCGTCGATCACCTCGTCGAGGTCCCCGCCCGAGAGGACCCCCCGTTCCTCCAGCAGGCTCTCCAGGCGCCGCACCCTCCGGGAGATCAGCGCGTCGGCGTGGTCACCGCTCATGTCCGGGATCCTCTTCCGAGTCCAAGTCCAAGTCCAAGTAGCTTTCCCACAGGTCCAGTACGACGTGGTGGTCGCCCTCGCCCCAGAGGTCACGCGCCGCGAACCGTACCGCGTAGATCTGCTCGACCGGCGCGTCCCCGCGGCCCTGCGCGCTCACGTCCGCGAGGGGGGCGGGGCCCTCGGGCTCGACGACGACTCCGCGGCGGCCGCGGGCGTACCGGGGCAGGCGGGTGTGGTGCGGCGGGTCGTGGAGGTACGTACGGACGACTGTGCCCGGAGCGAAGCGTTCGGCACCGCTCTCGGTGTCAGACATCGAGTTCCCCCGGCTTGATCAGGCCCTTGCGCTCGAGGAGCGTGCTGATCGCGTGGAACCACCGTTCGTAGTACGACGCCGCCAGGTACTCCCCCGGCGGCATCGATTCGATGGCGTTCCTGAACTCGTCGGTGTTGAACACTCCTTGGGCCCGCAGGGCGTTGAAGAGCCCGAAGACCCGCGCTTCCCAGTCCGCGTGGAACGGCTCGGTGTCGTCGGTGGTGTCGATGGGGCCGAAGCCCTCCATGCCGCCGATGTCGTTCATCCTGGCCATGCGAACAGACTACGGGCGGACCAGACGGACCAGACGGACCAGACGCTAGAGATTGCCCCGCTTCTCCTGCTCCCGCTCGATCGCCTCGAACAGGGCCTTGAAGTTGCCCTTCCCGAAGCCCATCGAGCCGTGGCGTTCGATGATCTCGAAGAAGACGGTCGGGCGGTCCTGGACCGGCTTGGTGAAGATCTGCAGCAGGTAGCCGTCCTCGTCGCGGTCGGCGAGGATCTTCAGTTCGCGGAGGGTGTCGACGGGGACGCGGGTGTCGCCGACCCACTCCCCCAGGGTGTCGTAGTACGAGTCGGGCGTGGCCAGGAACTGGACTCCGGCCGCGCGCATGGTGCGTACGGTCTCGACGATGTCGTTCGTGTTGAGGGCGATGTGCTGGACGCCGGCGCCGCCGTAGAACTCCAGGTACTCGTCGATCTGGGACTTCTTCTTGGCGATGGCGGGCTCGTTGATCGGGAACTTGACCTTGAGCGTGCCGTCGGCCACGACCTTCGACATCAGCGCGCTGTACTCGGTGGCGATGTCGTCGCCCACGAACTCCTTCATGTTCGTGAAGCCCATGACCTTGTTGTAGAAGCCGACCCACTCGTTCATGTGGCCGAGCTCGACGTTGCCGACGCAGTGGTCGATGGCCTGGAAGGTGCGGTGGGCGGGCGGTTCGACGAGCGGGGCCGCGGCGACGAAACCCGGGAGGTACGGGCCGTCGTAACCGGAGCGGTCGACCAGGGTGTGCCGGGTCTTGCCGTACGTGGCGATCGCCGCGAGGACCACCGTGCCGTGCTCGTCCTTCAGCTCGTAGGGCTCGGCGACCGAGCGGGCCCCGTGCTCGACGGCGTACGCGTACGCGGCCCGCGCGTCCGGGACCTCGATGGCGAGGTCGACGACGCCGTCGCCGTGCTCGGCCACGTGCTCGGCGAGGAAGCGGCCCCAGGGGGTGGCGGCCTTGATGACGGAGGTGAGGACGAAGCGCGCCGAGCCGTTGGTCAGGACGTACGAGGCGGTCTCGCGGCTGCCGTTCTCGGGCCCGGAGTAGGCGACGAGCTTCATGCCGAAGGCGGTGGAGTAGTAGTGCGCCGCCTGCTTGGCGTTGCCCACGGCGAAGACGACCGCGTCCATTCCCTTGACCGGGAAGGGGTCTGCCTGCCGCGCGGTGTCGGGGGTGTGGTGGGTTGTCTGTGTCATGGCCGCAGGCTCTCTCTGTTCCGCAAGGTGCGCAACAGTTCGCGGATCTGCTGAACAATGTGCACAGCTATATCCCTGTCTGCGCGGGCTCCGTGTACAGGATGACCATCGAGGAGAGCGGCATGGCGATCGATCATCTGGACGGCCGGCTCATCGTGCTGCTGGCCCGTGAGCCGCGGATCGGCGTACTGGAGGCCTCGCGGCGGCTCGGCGTGGCACGCGGGACCGTGCAGGCGCGGCTCGACCGGCTTCAGTCGAACGGAGTCATCCGGGGGTTCGGGCCGAACGTCGATCCGGCCGCGCTCGGCTACCCGGTGACCGCGTTCGCGACCCTGGAGATCAAGCAGGGCCAAGGCGCCGACGTACGGGCGCATTTGGCGACCGTTCCCGAAGTGCTCGAACTGCACACCACCACGGGGCACGGGGACATGCTCTGCCGTCTCGTCGCCCGCTCCAACGCCGATCTTCAACGTGTGATCGACCGGGTTGTCGGTTTTGATGGCATCGTCCGGGCCTCCACGGCGATCGTCATGGAGAACCCGGTCCCGCTGCGGATCATCCCGCTGGTGGAGCAGGCCGCGGAGGACGACGACTGACAACGGCTGACAGCGGCCGGCCGACAGCGGCTGACAGCACCAGACGAGGGACGGGAGTGACTACGTGTGAACTTCTGGGAGTACCTCGACAGCCGCCATCAGCAGCTGCTCACCGACGCCTACCAGCACGCCAGCGCCGTCTTCCAGTGCATGGTCGTCGCGACGGCCATCGGCGTACTCCTCGGCGTGGTCACCTACCGCAGCGAGTGGGCCGGCAATCTCGCCACGACCACCACGTCCACGATCCTCACCGTCCCGTCGCTCGCCATGATCGGCCTGCTGATCCCGATCGTCGGTCTCGGCGTACCCCCGACGGTCGTCGCGCTGACCCTGTACGGGCTGCTCCCGATCGTGCGCAACGCGATCGTCGGGCTGCGCGGGGTCGACCCGTCGCTGGTGGACGCGGCGAAGGGCATCGGGATGTCGCGCCTCGCCCGGCTCGTGCGGGTCGAGCTGCCGCTGGCCTGGCCGCCGATCCTGACCGGGATCAGGGTCTCCACGCAGATGCTGATGGGCATCGCCACCATTGCCGCGTACGCCTCCGGGCCCGGCCTCGGCAACGAGATCTTCCGCGGCATCGCCTCCCTGGGCAGCAAGAACGCGCTCAACCAGGTGCTCGCGGGCACGCTCGGGATCATCGTCCTGGCACTGCTCTTCGACGCCGCGTACGTCCTCGTCGGCCGACTGACCATCCCGAGGGGGATCCGTGCCTGAGACCACTACCGGTACCACTCGTACCGCCGGTACGGCTGGTACGGCCGGTGCTCCGGCCATCGCAAGGGCCGCCGCCCGCGCCACCGCCCGCGTCACCATCGGCCCCACCACCAGCACCAGCACCCCCACCGGCGCCACCATCGAGCTGGAGAAGCTGACCAAGCGCTATCCGGGGAGCGGCGCCCCCGCGGTGGACAGCGTCAACATGGAGATCAGCGCGGGTGAGCTCATCGTCTTCGTGGGGCCCTCCGGATGCGGGAAGTCCACGACCCTCAAGATGATCAATCGGCTGATCGAGCCGACCGGCGGCCGCATCAGGATCGGCGGCGAGGACGTCACCGACATGGATCCGGTGAGGCTGCGCCGCAAGATCGGGTACGCGATCCAGGCCTCGGGGCTCTTCCCGCACATGACGGTCGCTCAGAACATCGCCCTCGTACCGAAGATGGTCGGCTGGCCCAAGGCGCGGATCGCGTCGCGGGTCGAGGAGATGCTGGACCTGGTGGGTCTTGAGCCGGGCGAGTTCCACGGGCGCTATCCGCGCCAGCTCTCCGGTGGTCAGCAGCAACGGGTGGGTGTGGCACGGGCGTTGGCCGCCGATCCGCCCGTGTTGCTGATGGACGAGCCGTTCGGCGCGGTGGACCCGATCACCCGTGACCATCTCCAGGACGAGTTGATCCGGCTCCAGCACGAGCTGCACAAGACCATCGTGTTCGTCACGCACGACTTCGACGAGGCGATCAAGCTGGGTGATCGGATCGCGGTCCTTCGAGAGCGGTCGCACATCGCGCAGTTCGACACCCCCGAGGCGATCCTCACCAACCCGGCCGACGCCTTCGTGTCCGGTTTCGTGGGCGCGGGGGCCGCGCTGAAGCGGCTGAACCTGACGCGCGTACGGGATGTGGGGATCACCGGCTGCCCGACGGCGAACGTGGACGATCCGCTCCAGGACATCTGCGACAAGCTCAGATCGAGCGGTACAAGCGGCATGAGTGGTACCAGCGGTACGAGCGGTACGAGCGGTACGAGCGGTACGAGCGAAATCCTGCTGCTCGACAAGCGCGGGCGGCCCTACAAGTGGCTGCGGCGCGGAGACCTGATGCGGGCCAAGGGTTCGCTGGCCCGGGCGGGCACGCTGGTGCACGCCACCGTGACCAGGGACGCCACCGTGCGGGACGCCCTCGAGGCCGTGCTCACCGACAACGCGGGGCGGGTCGCGGTGACCGGTCGGCGCGGGGAGTACACGGGCGTCGTGGACATGGAGACGCTGATGAACTCCGTGCACGAGCTGCTGGAGGCCGACCGGCTCGACGCGATGGAGCACCGGCACGAGCTGGAGGAGGCGCGCACCGAGCAGACCCATCACGAGCAGGAGGGCGTGGACAGCGGGGAGGCGAAGGCGTGACCAGTCCGGAGACCGCTCCCAAGATCGGTCCCGAGACGGCTCCCGATACCGCCCCCGGGACCGGGCGCGGCTCCGCGTCGACCGAGGCCGGAACTCCGGCGCCCGTCGAACCCACGGCACCCACTGCACCCACTGCACCCACGACCCCCACGGTGAGTTGGCAGAAGCTCACCCTCCTGCCCGTCCTGCTCGTGGCCGTGCTGATCGCCACCTGGATCTGGTTCGAGCAGGCGGACCTGGACCCGCTCTCCGAGAACGCCCTCTCGAACGGCCAGGTGTGGCAGGCGTTGCGGCAGCACGTCGAACTGACCGTGATCTCCACGTTCTTCGTGCTGATCATCGCGATTCCGCTGGGCATCCTGCTGACGCGCAGGGCATTCCGCAAGGCCACCCCGCTCGCGATGACCATCGCCAACATGGGCCAGGCCACCCCGGCGATCGGCCTGCTGGCCCTGCTGGTGATCTGGCTCGGCACGGGCCGGAAGGCGGCCCTCATCGGCATCATCACCTACGCCGTCCTGCCGGTGCTGTCCAACACGATCGCCGGACTGAAGGCGAACGACCCGACGCTCCTCGAAGCGGCCCGGGGCATCGGCATGTCGCCGCTCGAAGTGCTGCGCCGCGTCGAACTCCCCCTCGCCGTACCGCTGATCCTCGCGGGGGTCCGTACGGCACTCGTCCTGAACGTGGGCACGGCGACGCTCGCCACGTTCGGCGGGGGCGGCGGTCTCGGCGTACTGATCACCACCGGGATCACCAACCAGCGGATGCCCGTCCTGATGCTCGGCTCGATCCTCACGGTCGTGCTGGCGCTGCTCGTGGACTGGCTCGCGTCACTGGCCGAACTGCTGCTCAGCCCGCGCGGGTTGGAGGCGGGGGCATGAGGCGGCGTACGGGCCTGAAGCGGCCCATGGGCCTGACGCGACGTTCGGGTCTGACGCGACGTACGAACCTGACGCGATATACGAGCCTGACGCGGCGTACGGGTCTGACACGGCGTACGGGTCTGGTGGCCGCCGGGGCGGTGGTGATGCTGCTGGCGTCTTCGTCCGGGTGTGGGCTGACCAGTGGCTCGCCCATGGTGGACGACGTGGAGCCCGGCTCGATCGGGCAGGGGAAGCCTCTCGAAGGCGCCGACCTCACCGTGACGTCCAAGGAGTTCACCGAGCAGCTGATCCTCGGCGCCGTCATGGGCATCGCCTTCGAGGCGGCCGGCGCCGAGGTCCTCGACCGCACCGGCATCCAGGGCTCCATCGGCGCGCGCGAGGCCGTCAGGGGCGGGGACGCGGACGCCATGTACGAGTACACGGGGACCGCCTGGATCACGTACCAGGGCAACAGCGAGCCCATCCCGGACCCGCGGAAGCAGTGGGAGGCAGTGCGCGCGGCCGACCTGAAGCACGGGCTGACCTGGCTGCCGCCGTCCTCGCTCAACAACACGTACGCGCTGGCCATGAACCAGGCCAACGCCAAGAAGTACGGCACGAAGACCCTCTCCGACGTGGCCGCGCTCTCCAAGTCGGACCCGAACGCGGTCACGGTGTGCGTGGAGAACGAGTTCGCCAACCGGGCGGACGGGTGGCCGGGCATGGAGAAGGCGTACGGCATGAAGCCGGCCGCCGAGAACATCACGCAGATGGACACCGGGATCATCTACACACAGGCGGCGAAGGGGAGCTGTACGTACGGGGAGGTCTTCACCACCGACGGGCGCATCAAGTCGATGAACCTGGCGGTGATGGCGGACGACAGGAAGTTCTTCCCCAACTACAACGCGGCTCCCGAGATCAACAGCAATGCGCTGAAGAAGTACCCGGCGATCGCGGACGTCCTCGACCCGATCACCAAGCGGCTGAACAACGTCGTGGCACAGGAGTTGAACGCGAAGGTCGATGTGGCCGGGGAGGAACCGCACGCGGTGGCGTTGGAGTGGATGGAGGCGGAGGGGTTCGTCAAGGGCGGTTGAGTGGCTCGGGCGACTTACAAAGATTCCGTTGCAACCATTCCTTTGCAACGCTATCTTCGTACGCATGCCGGAACCCACGGAACGCCAGATCCGCCAACTCGACGCCCGCTCGCTGCGCGGCCTCGCACACCCGCTGCGGATGCGACTGCTGGACTCCCTGCGTTACGGCGGACCTGCCACGGCATCCCAACTCGCCGAAAAACTGGGTGAGTCGAGCGGCGCCACCAGCTACCACCTGCGGCAGCTCGCGACGTACGGCTTCGTCGCGGACGCCCCGGAGCGCGGCAAGGGACGGGAGCGGTGGTGGCGGGCGGTCCACCAGGGCCTGCGCATGGACGATGCCCTGCTCGAGGATATGAATCCGGCTGTGCGCGGGGCCGCCGACCTGTACCTGCACGAGGTGGCGACCAAGCACAGCCAGGAGCTGTCGACCTGGATCGGCAACCGTCACACATGGTCCGAGGAATGGGCCCGCAGCGGGGACATGAGCAACATGACCCTGCGGCTCACACCCGACCTCACCCGCGAGCTCGTCGAGAAGATGCACGCCCTCATCGAGACCTACCGCGATCTGCCCGCCGTCGAGGACGCCCCTGAGGCCGAGCAGGTACGCATCCACACGCACGTTCTCCCGATCACCACGGACTGACTCCAGAGAGGCCCAGCCGATGCACCCCGACACCCACCTCGCCCTGCACCACTTACGCGCCGAAGAACTGCGCACCCAGGCCGACACCAACCGCCTCGCCACTGCCTCCCGACGCCGTCACGAACTCCGTATTCGCCTCGGCTGGACCCTCGTGGAGGTCGGCCTGCGCCTCGCCTCAGCACCCCGGCCGGCCGTCGCGCACTAACAGCTCGGAACCGAACCCTCGCCCTTCTCCAGCGCCACCAGCGCGCTCACCGCACCCTTCAGCGTCGTCACCGGAATAAGGCGCAGCCCCTTCGGCAGTTCCGACTCCGCGTCCGAGCACTCCGCCCGCGGGACCAGGAAGACCGTCGCTCCGTCGCGCCGGGCGGCCTGCGTCTTGAGGGCCACGCCACCGACCGCGCCGACCTTCCCGCCGGCGTCGATGGTCCCCGTACCCGCGATGACGCGGCCGCCCGTGAGGTCGCCGCCGCTGCCGTCGCCGTTCAGCTTGTCGACGATGCCGAGGGAGAAGAGGAGCCCGGCGCTGGGGCCGCCGACGTCGGCGAGCTTCAGGGTGACCTTGACGTCGCCGGGGTCCTTGCCGAGGTGGTTCAGGGCCGCTTCGACGGCGGTGTCCTGGGACTTCTTCATCTCTTCGGCGTTGTACTCCTCGATCTCCCGCACGGTGTCGCCGCTCGGGTAGACGGAGTCGCGCGGCATCACGGCCCGGTCCGTACGGAACCAGCTGTCCAGCACGTCTCCCAGGTCCACGTCCGCGTCCGGTCCTGTCGCCACGATGGTCGTCATCCGCAGCTGGCCACGCGTCTCGCGCGCGGTCGCGCCGGTGATCGTGATGACCGGGTCGCCCTGGTTCTCCCCGAGGACGTTCGCCGTCATCCCTGGCTGGGCCACCGAGAAGGGCAGCGGCGCGAACACCGCCGTGGCGAGCAGGGCCACGACGGGGAGGGCGCACACGGCGACGGCCTGTGGGCGCGTGAGACGAGAGAGCAGGCGAGAGGACACAGGTTCAATCTAACGTGACGGCTACTTTCGGCCGAGGGCCGGTCGGCGCACGGTACAGTCGGCCCCCGCCTCAGCCGGAGCCGGAGCCGGAGCCGGAGGCAAGAGTTTGGCCACCCACCCGAAGCGGGGAACACCCGACCCGCCCCGAAAGGGGCGCGGGGAACTGCGCGACCAGCCACAAACCCCCCGCAGCCAACGCACTACCCTCCCCACCGAGGCTCTCGGCACCGAGCAACAGTTCAGGCAAAGCGACCACCAGCCCCGGCCACCCGCCCAGACCAGCGTCAGCGCAACGCGTCGGCCACTTCCTTCGCCGCGTCGACCACCCGCGGCCCCACCCGCTCCGGCACGGCGTCCGCGAGCATCACGACGCCCACGCTGCCCTCGACCCCCGTGACCCCGATCAGCGGCGCGGCCGCCCCGCACGCACCCGCTTCCAACTCACCGTGCGTGAGCGTGTATCCGGGTTCCGGAGCGGACGTGGCACGCGCGGCGAGGATCGCCCTGCCCGCGGCGCCCCGGTCCAGCGAATGCCGGAACCCCGCGCGGTACGCCACGTGGTAGTCCGTCCACGTCGGCTCGACCACGGCGACGGCGAGCGCCTCCGTACCGTCGACCAGCGTGAGATGGGCCGTCGCCCCTATGTCCTCGGCCAGCGACCGCAGCGCGGGCAACGCGGCCTCGCGCACCAGCGGATGCACCTGCCGCCCGAGCCGCAGCACGCCGAGCCCGACGCGGGCGCGGCCGCCCAGGTCACGGCGTACGAGGGCGTGCTGTTCCAGGGTCGCGAGCAACCGGTACACAACGGTCCGGTTCACCCCGAGTTTGTTGGACAGCTCGGTGACGGTCAGCCCGTGGTCCGTGTCGGCGAGCAGTTTGAGGACACGTAGTCCCCGGTCGAGCGTCTGGGAGGTTTCCGCGGTCACGACGCCCACTCCTTAGTGTGAGGTCGACGACCCCCTACGCGGCGGGCGTCACCGGTCCCATCGGCGACGCGCGTCAGAGGCCGCCGGTCGGCAAGCGTCCCGGGCATCCCGGGCGTGCACCGGCTGCGCTCCGCGGCGGCGCTGCCACGGGGCGTGTGCGTAGCGGGACAGTAGCGAGCCGGTTCGCTCAGCGGAAGGCTCCGTCCAGAATCCGGGCATTAGCAGGTACGGACCGCGTTCGCCCGTCCAGGCTTTGCTCCACATTTGCCCTGATACGACCGACGCGCGCCACTCGGCGCGCGCCGCCCCCGCACAGAGCGCACACGCACGCGAGCACCGCTGCCGGGGCAACGACACCGGCACTCTTGTCTCCGTACTCGGCGACGTACAGGCATGACCGCATGTACACGCATCACCGCACGTACACGCATCACCAGACGTGCACAACCACCAGCATGTACACGCACCACGCATACCAGGACATCACCACATGCCCAGGCATCACCGCATGCGCGTGGCCCACTCCTGCACCTTGGCGATCCGCTGCCGCAACTGCCCGGCCGTCGCCTCCGCGCTGGGCGGGCCGCCGCACACACGCCGCAGCTCGGTGTGGATCACACCGTGGGGCTTGCCGCTCTGGTGGACGTACGCGCCGACCATCGTGTTGAGCTGTTTGCGCAGTTCGAGCATCTCCTTGTGCGAGACCACCGGCCGCCGCTCGGCGGGGAGTTCGAGGAGATCGGCCTCCTCGTCCGGCTTCTTGCGACTGTGCGCGATCTGCCGGGCCTGCCGCTTCTGGAGCAGCAGCTGGACCTGGTCGGGTTCGAGGAGCCCGGGGATGCCGAGGTAGTCCTGCTCCTCCGCGCTCCCCGGGTGCGCCTGCATGCCGAACTCGGCGCCGTCGTACAGCACCCGGTCGAAGGTGGCCTCGGACTCCAGCGCCTCGAAGGCGAACTCCTCCTGCTCGCCGGTGTCCTCGTCCTGCTCCTTGTTCGCCTCCTCCATCTCCTTCTCGGAGTCGGCGTACGGGTCCTCCTCGCCCTCCTTCTTGGGCTTGTCGAGGGCGTGGTCCCGCTCGACCTCCATCTCGTTGGCGAAGGTGAGGAGGTCGGGAACGGTCGGGAGGAAGACGGAGGCGGTCTCGCCGCGCCGCCGGGACCGCACGAAGCGCCCGACGGCCTGCGCGAAGAAGAGAGGCGTGGAGATGGTGGTGGCGTACACGCCGACGGCGAGCCGCGGCACGTCCACCCCCTCGGACACCATGCGGACGGCGACCATCCAGCGGTCGTCGCTGTGGCTGAACTCGTCGATCCGGTTGGACGCGCCGGTGTCGTCGGAGAGGACGAGCGTCGCCTTGTTCCCGGTGATCTCGCGGATCAGCTTGGCGTACGCGCGTGCCGAGTCCTGGTCGGAGGCGATGACGAGGGCACCGGCGTCCGGAATACCCTTGCGGACCTCGGTCAGCCGCTGGTCGGCGGCGCGCAGCACGCTCGGCATCCACTCACCGCGCGCGTCGAGGGCGGTACGCCAGGCTTGCGAGATGGCGTCCTTCGTCATCGGCTCACCGAGCCGGGCGGCGATTTCATCTCCCGCCTTCGTACGCCACCGCATGTTGCCGCTGTAGGAGAGGAAGATGACGGGCCGCACGACCCCGTCCCCGAGCGCGCTCCCGTACCCGTAGGTGTAATCGGCGGCCGACCGCCGAATCCCGTCGTTCCCTTCCTCGTACGCGACGAAGGGGATGGGGTTGGTGTCGGACCGGAACGGCGTACCGGTGAGCGCGAGCCGACGGGTGGCGGGCTCGAAGGCTTCGAGGCAGGCCTCGCCCCAGGACTTCGAGTCACCGGCGTGGTGAATCTCATCGAGGATGACGAGGGTCTTGCGCTGCTCGACGCGGTTGCGGTGGAGCATGGGCCGCACGCCCACACCCGCATACGTGACCGCGACCCCCTGGTACTCCTTGCTGAGCGGCCCCGCGCTGTACTCGGGATCCAGCTTGATCCCTATCCGCGCGGCCGCCTCCGCCCACTGCTTCTTCAGATGCTCGGTCGGCGCGACAACGGTCACCTGCTGCACGACATGGTGATGCAGCAGCCACGACGCGAGCGTCAGCGCGAAGGTCGTCTTCCCGGCGCCGGGCGTGGCGACGGCGAGAAAGTCGCGTGGCTGCTCCTGGAGGTACCTCTCCATCGCCCCCTGCTGCCAGGCACGCAGCTTGTTGGCGGTACCCCAGGGGGCGCGGCCCGGGAAGGCGGGTGAGAGGTGATGCGAGGAGGAGGCAGAGGAACCTGTGGCGGCGGTGGTAGTCACGGTCTCCGTGGGGTGGTTGGGCGGCTCGGCTGCGTATGCGGATGGGGGTGCGTATGCGTATGACAACCGGGCCACCCTACCGGCGCCGTGCACGCGTCAACGCTCGGACGATGCCGGGGCGCCCTTGGATGGGATCCAGGTCACATCGCTTCGTGCAGGGCCCTCAAGCGTCGGGCGATCATGCCCACGTCCTCGAGGCTGCCGGCCGCCACCTCGATGACGAGCTTGTACGCCTCCTCCTGGTCGACGTCGAGCATTTCGGTGCCATTGAAGTCGAGGAACACGACCGTACACATCCACGCCATTCGCTTGTTGCCGTCCACCAGGGGGTGGTTCACGGCAAGCGACTGAAGCAGTGCCGCGGCCTTCTCAAAGAGGTCCGTGTACGCCTCGACGCCGAACATCTGCGACTGGGGTCGGTGGACGGCCGAGCTGAGCAGACCCAGGTCCCGTACGGCAACCTGTGTCTGCTCCCCGCACGCCAGCTCCGCCAGGTCCAGGACCTCCTGGACCGTGAGGTACTTCATCTACTCCCCCAGCCTCCGCAGCAGGTCGGCGTGGCCCGCCGCGTACTTGGCCCCCAGACGACGAACCGTCGCCCGGTCCGCCTCCTGCTCCAGATACCGGTCGATCGCCTGAAGCACTATGGCGTGCATGCTGCGCCCCTCCTCCTCGGCACGCAGCTTGAGCGCCTCCTGCTGGTCGTCGCGCAGACGAAGATTCATAGCCATACCGCAACGGTACCGGAAATGGGGCCATCGTGGTACCACTTCGCCTCACTCGGCCCGCACCCGCGTAGTAACCCATGCCCCCACCAACGCCACCCCCGCCATCGGCAGGAACACCGCGACGAAGGCAGCCGGATGACCGCCGGAGGCCTCCGTGGCCGCGTGCGTCACCGTGCCACCGCCCAGCGCCGCGAACGCCGCACCGCCCGCCGCCAGGAGCAGGACGTTGGAGAGGCCGTCGGATATCTGGAGCGCGGCGGAGTTGGAACCGGCCTCCTCGGGAGCGGAGAGGTGCAGCAGCAGAACGCTGGTGGAGGAGATCACCAGCCCCATCCCCAAGCACCCGAACGCCCACGCCACCGCCAGCGTCCACACCGGCACCGCATCGATCAGCACACTCGGCGCGGCGGCGATCGCGGCCGCGACCATCACCATGCCCAGCAGCATCAGTCGATCCCGGTACGGCTCCACCCGGGCCCTGGACTGCACGAACGACCCCAGGGCCCACGTGCCCCCGCCCGCCGCCAGCGATAACCCCGCCAGCGTCGGCGACAGCTCCCGCTCGGTGACCAGCATCAGCGGCACGAAGGACTCCGCCGCGATGAAGGACCCGGCCGCCACCCCGCGCAGCAGCACCACGGCCGGCAGCCCGCGCGCCGCCCGGTACGTCCCGCGCGGCAGCAGCCCGAGCGCCGCCGGGACCAGCAGCGCCGCTCCCGCCACGGCCGGAACGAGGGACAGCCACCGCACGCCTTCACCGGATACAGCCTGCGCGGCGTACTGCAGCAGCCCCGCGCCCGCCGAGATCCCCAGCGCCAGCCGGATGCGGCGCCGGTCGAAGGGCGCGGCGACGGCCCCCTCCGTCGGCCCGGACGCCCGTCGCCGTATCTGCGGCAGCGCGAGCGCCAGCGGAAAGACGACCAGCACTGGTATCCCGAGGAACACCCAGCGCCAGCCGAGGTGTTCGGTCACCGCACCGGAGGCGAGCGGCCCGACCACGGACGGGATCACCCAGCTCGCCGCGAACGCCGCCATGATCGACGCCCGCAACCGCTCCGGATAGGCCCGCCCCACCACCACGTACAACGCGACGATCACCATCCCGCCGCCCAGCCCCTGCACCGCCCGTCCGAGGATGAACAGCCACATCACCCCGGCCGTCCCCGACAGCAGCAGCCCCGCCGCGAACGCCCCGATCCCCGCCGTCAACGACCCCAGCGGCCCTCGCCGGTCCGACCACTGCCCGGCCAGCACCATCCCGAACAGGCTCGTCGTGAAGTACCCCGAGAACGCGAACGCGTACAACGAGATCCCGTCGAGCTCCCGCGCCGCCACCGGCATGGCCGTCCCCACCGCCGTCGCCTCGAAGGCGATCAGCAGCACGACGGAGACGATGCCGATACTCAGCGCCCGATGGGAACGGCTGAGCACGCCGTCACGGCCGACGGCCTCGGCCGGTGCGGTCGGGTTTTCAGCGACGCCGGTGTCGCGCGGTTCCAGGGTGGTCATGGTCGCCAGCGTAAGGGGCACAACTGACACTGGCCCCTGTCCAGAGACGGTGCCCGACCGGGACCTTGGTCGTACGCCCACGCTCCACCCGCCCTCCCACACCGCGTTCATGAACGGTCCCTTCATGAACGCGGTGTGGCAGTCCCATTGCAGCCCCCGCCCATCCCTTGAGCCCTCTCACCACCGCGGCCTACGGTCGACCCATCGAGTTCGGAACAACCGAAGCGAAATCCCCCGACCCGGCTGTGTGCCCGAGTGGTTCAGGGACTCGCCTGCAAAGCGAGTTACGCGGGTTCGATTCCCGCCACAGCCTCAATTCCGCGGTGTCAGCGGCCTCTTGGCACGGGGGCAGCCGACCCTCGTTGGCGCCGCGCCCCCTCGCGGTGCAGCAGCCAGAGCGTGAATCCCAGCATGGATATGTCGGCGTCGAGCGGCCGCAGGGTCGCATCCGGGGCGGACCACGTGTGGATCACACCGGTCGAGCCGTCCACGAGAAGGTCCGTGTCCTCGGCGAAGGGGCCAAGGCGGATCAATCGGTCTGCCCCATCCGGGAGTTCGGGGATTTCCTCGCCCCGCTCCGCCGCGTAGTGCTCGGCGAGCGTCGGCAAAGGCACGTCCGTCGCCAACTGGAACATGAAGCCGTCTTCCGGAAGCCCCGTTTCCCGGAGGAAGCGGCGGGTCGGCTCATGCGTGAGCACGGCCGGAAAGTCGACGTCCTCGAAGCGCATGACCCGGCCCGCACCGAACGCCTCATCGAGCACCCGCCCAGGAAGGTCGAGGAGAAGACCCCCACTCGACCCCCCAACCCGCGCAAGCTGCTGGACCATCGCGGCCATCCGCCAGTACACCGGCACGTCGCCCCGAACACCCCCGCCCTCGCCCCCGCCTCCCTGAACGAGCGCGAGCAACCGCGCTGACGCCTCCGCCGCGCCGCCCACCACCGACTGCCCGGGCCCCGCCCACCAAGGCCACGTACCCGTATGCCTGGCATACGGACCCAGCTCGCCATCGACCGACGTGACCACCGCCGCGCCGCTCCCAACTGTGCTCATGATTCCCCCGTGCTGTGATCGCATACTGCTTCCCCCGACAAGGAACAGCCACCGCCCCGCAGCCGTCCCCCACTGCTGACAAACCCTACGCCGCCCCACTGACAACGCCCGAAATCCCAAGCCCCACAAGGCTTCGGGCCCCGGGCCCGAACGTCAGCCGCCGGCCAACGCCAGGACCGCTCGTCGGTCTCGCAGGGCGACGCGGCCAGGGTCTGTGTGGGGTTGTGATCTGGATCAGGGAGCGGGGCGTGGTGCGTGCGCTCGCAAGGCGCCGGAAGGCCCTCGTAGCGGAGCTACTTGGGCATTTCGGCAACGCGGCGAGCGTGCGTGCCACGCCCCACGAGCCCAGATCACAACCCCACACACAGGCCCAAGAGGGTGGGTGCCATTTCCCACGGGCCGGTGGGGGCTTGGCGCGCAGTTCCCCGCGCCCCTGACGGAACCGGCGCGGCAGTCGGCTACGTCCCTTCAGCCGCCCCGCGCCGAATCCCGCCCGGCGAGAACCGCATCCACCGTCTGCGCCACCCTCAGCTCGGACGTGTCCAGCAACAACCCGACCCGCGGAGTCTCCTCCCGCAGGCCCCGGTCCGGCACGTCAACCGTCCATGCCCTCGCCCTGTACCCGCTGCTCGCCCGCCCCGCCTCACGCACCGCGACGACCTCGGCCCGCGATCCCGCGGCCCCTTCACTACATGGCCGTCACTGCATGGCGGTCACTGCGTGGCGGTCACTGCGTCGCCGTCACCACGGCCGCCTGAGGCCGTATCGGCAGCCGGTTCACCGGCCGCCCGGTAGCCGCCCGCACCGCGGACGCGACCGCGGCCGGAGAGGTGACCACCGGCACCGCGCTGACCGCCTTCGCCCCGAAGGGCGCGACCACGTCACGCTCCTCGACGAGCTTGACGATGCGGATGTCGGGCGCGTCCAGGGAGGTCGGCAACGCGTATCCGGTGAGGTCGGGGTGGCGTACCAGCCCGCGCGCGGTGCGCAGGTTCTCCGTGAGCGCGACGCCGACGCCCTGCGTGACTCCGGCCTCGATACGGGCGGTGAGCTGCGCGGGATTCAGTACACGCCCCACGTCCTGGGCGAGCGCCAGTTCCACGACGCGCACCGAACCCAGCTCGATGTCGACGTCCACGACCGCGCGGATCGCGCAGAAGGCGAGGCCCACGAAGGCGTCGCCCTGCCCGGCATCGTCCAGCGGCTCGGTGGGATGCGGGCGGCACTGCGCGGTGGCCCACAGCTCCTTGCCGTCCATCGCCTCCATGACGGTGGTCGACAGCACGCCGTCGTACGAGGTGATCTTGCCGTCGGTGATCTGGAGGAGCTCGGTGGACATCCCGAACTTGTGGGCGAGGGGCTGCAGCAGCTGCGTACGGACCATCTTGGCGGCCCGTTCGACCGCGCCGCCGGACACCCAGGTGTGGCGGCCGCGGCAGCCGGGTCCCGCCGGGGGCTGATCGGTGTCCACGGAGGCGACGTGCACCTCTTCGATGCCGAGCGTCTCCTGAACGATCTGCCGGGCGAGCGTGGTGAAACCCTGCCCGGTCTCCACGGCCGCGCAGAGCACCGTGGCGACACCGTCGTGGACCTTCACGGTGGCCGTCGAGACCTCGTCCGCGCCCTCGGCGCCGAGCATGTGGACCATGCCGAGGGCGTAGCCGACGCCACGCCGTACGGCCCCTGGTTCGCCGGCGCCCTCGGGGCCGCCGGGCAGCAGCCACTCGTCCTCGGGGGTGTCCTTGGGGAGGGCGGGCAGCGGAAAGTCCTGTACGGCCTGCAGCAGTTCCGCCACCGGAGCGGGACACGTCACGGTCTGGCCGGTGGGAAGTACGTCCCCCGTAGCCATGACATTGCGCAGGCGCAGCTCGGCCGGGTCGAGGCCCAGCTTCTTCGCCAGCTTGTCCATCTGGGCCTCGTAGGCGGCGCACACCTGCATGGCGCCTTCGCCGCGTACGTGCCCGGAGGGCGGGTTGTTGGTGCGGACGGCCCAGCCCTCGATGAAGGCGTTGGGGACGACGTACGGGCCGCAGGCGAAGGAGACGGCCGCCGCCAGGGCGTCCGACGACGTGTCGGCGTACGCGCCGGCGTCGAGCAGGATCTGCGCCTCGACCTTCACCAGCTTGCCGTCGGAGTCCGCGTGGTGCCGGTAGCGCAGCAGCGTCGGGTGCCGGTGCGTGTGGCCCAGGAAGGACTCTTCGCGCGTTGCGGTGAGTTTGACCGGACATCCGGTCTTCATGGCGAGCAGGCCGAGAGGGAGCTGAAAGCCGTGGTCCTCACGGTCGGCGGTGGCGCCGGGCACACCGGTGACCACGACCTTCACTCGCTCCGGTTCCAGGCCGTAGCAGGCGGCGACCGTGTCGCGGTCGGCGTGCGGGTCGGTGGACGCCATGTAGAGCTCGACTCCGCCGTCGGGCCGCGGCACGGCGAGGCCGGCCTCCGCGCCGATCGGGGCCGGGTCCTGGCGGCCGATGCGGTAGAGGCCCTCGACGACGATCTCGCCTGTCGCGTCCGGGTCGCCGTGACGCAGCGGGATGTGGCGGATCAGGTTGCCGTCAGGGTGCAGGGGCTCTGCCTCGAAGGCCTGCTCCGGGTCGGTCACCGGGTCGAGTACTTCGTACTCGACGATGACGGCGGCCGCCGCCATGCGCGCCGTGTCCGGATGGTCGGCGGCGACGGCCGCGAGAGGCTCCCCGTGGTGGCGTACGACCTCGGAGGCGAACACGGGCCGCTCGGCCTTGCCGCGGCCGTGCAGCGCGGCGCCCGGCACGTCCTCGTGGGTGATGACGGCCCGTACGCCGGGCATCTCGCGCGCGTGGGTGGTGTCGATGGACACGATGCGCGCGTGCGGATGCGGTGACCTGAGGACGGCCGCCCACAGGAGGCCCTCGGCCCACAGGTCAGCCGCGTACGGGAAGGTGCCCTCGGTCTTGGCGCGGGCCTCCGCGGGCAGCAGGGACACGCCGAGGCCGCGCAACGGCTCGGAAGCGGGCGTGTCGTCCGCGGTGGTCGCTGTGGTGGCGGTGGCGGTCTCGTTGCTCACGCCTGGCCTCCGTCCTGGCCGTACGGCTGCTCATGCCGCTGGGGTGGGTCGAAGGCGGACGGGTTGACGCCGCCCGCTCCGGGGCCCGCCTGATGCGGGATACGGGGCTCGTCGGCGTCCCCGGCGGACTCCGCGGAGGCGTGGGCCTCGCGTTCGGAGACGACCTCACGGACGGCGTCCAGGACGCCGCGGTAGCCGGAGCAGCGGCACAGGTTGCCGCACAGGGCCTGCCGGGTCTCCAGTTCGGTCGGCGCCGGGTTGCCCTCGAGGAGGTCGTGCACGGTCATCGCCATGCCCGGAACGCAGAATCCGCACTGGACGGCGCCGCACTTGGCGAGCGCCCGCTGGACGTCCGAGGACTGCCCGTCGGCGGCGAGCCCCTCGACGGTGCGCACCTCGCTCCCGGCCGCGGTCGCGGCGGGCACCAGGCAGGACGCCACGAGCCGCCCGTCCACCTGCACGTTGCAGGCTCCGCACTCGCCCTGCGAGCAGCCGTCCTTGGCGCCCGCGAGTCCGAGCCGCTCGCGCAGTACGTAGAGCAGGGATTCGCCGATCCAGGCGTCGGACACGGGCCGTTCCACGCCGTTCACCCGCAGGACGTACGCGGCCATGGGGTGGTCGTTGTGCGGGGGTGTGACCGGGGAGTCGTCGGGCGCGGGCTCCTCGCCGGTGTCGTCGTGGGCCTCGGCGGGCTCCTCCGGAGAGCGGTCGTCCAGAGGGACCTCCTCCGGAGAGACCGTTTCGGGCTCGGCGACCGGTTCGTCCACGGGTTCCGGGACCGGGGTGCCGTGACCGGCCGGCGCCTCCACCGGTTCTTCGTACTCCATGGACGCGTGCTCTGCGGATTCGCGCTCTACGGAGACGGCGATTTCGTCGGCGTGCTCTCCGGAGACGGCGATGATCTCGGCGGCTGCGTGCTCGGCGTGGAGCGCGGCCTCGTCGGGGAGCGGCGGCTGGTCGGGAGCCGACTGTTGCGCCCACGGCTCGGAGGCCCAGGGCGCGGCCGCACCGCCCGGCAGGGTGGCCGGAGGCGTCCCCCCGCCCCACTGCTCGACCAGCGCCGACGTGGTGAACTCGCCGGACTCGTCGGGCAGCTCACCGTCGGCGACGGGAATGGACCACTGTCCGGTCACGTCGTGCCCGGGAGCGGCCTGGCCGCCCTGGGAGGGCTCCTCGAAGGCCCACTGGCCGGTGGCCCCCGGGTTGTACATGAAGGCGTCGTGAGCGGGCTGGGCAGGCGGGGCGGGCTGCCTGGGGTCTTCGGGCAGCGCGTTCGGGTCGGGCCACTGCACCGGCGGCGGCTGCCCGCCGTCGGCGACCTCGGGCGGCACGGCCCACGAGCCGGTGGCGACCGGGTCGGTCCCCTCGTTCGTGGTGGGTGCGGCCGTTATGGGCGGCGGCACGTAGCCGTGGCCAGGTGCGGCGAGCGGAGAGTTGGCGAGGAGGGCGTCGATGCCCCCTTCGGGGAGCTTGACGAAGGCGGTGGCGCCGTCGTCGTAGTCACCCTGGGGCAGCGGGTCCCAGCGGCTGCCCGCCTGAGGGGTGCCCTCTCCGTGCTGGTCGTCGGTCACTTCAGTGCCCTCCCCAGTGCTCGTCGGGCCAGTGCGGCGACGGTGCGCCGCAGGTGCAGTACGGCGGGTG
Organism: Streptomyces sp. 2A115; assembly: GCF_052245575.1. NCBI lineage: Bacteria > Bacillati > Actinomycetota > Actinomycetes > Kitasatosporales > Streptomycetaceae > Streptomyces > Streptomyces sp. 2A115. The sequence continues at coordinate 59,770 of NZ_JBQQCG010000014.1, forward strand.
GCAGCTGCGGTACGGAGCCGTCCTCGGCGGGCGCCGGGTCGGGGATGCAGGCAGCGGCGACGTACTCCCCGAAGGCGGTGAGCGCCTCGGGGACGATCGCGCGGCCGTTGTCCCAGTCGATCAGCGAGGCGACCCACTGCTCGGCGTCCAGGGGCCGCAGCGGCATCGGCGCTATGGCGCCCACGGCGCACCGCACTCCGCGCCGGGCGGGGTCGAGGACGAGCGCCACGGACGCGATGGCGCGTCCCGGGCCGGTCCGTCCGGTCGCCTTCAGGAAGACCTGCGGTGCGTGCAGCAGCGGCAGGCGTACGTACCCGATGAGTTCGCCGCCGCGCAGCATCTCCATGCCCGCGAGCAGGTGCGAGACGGGGATCTCACGGCGGGCGCCGCCCGGGCCCGCGATGATGAGCGTCGCCTCCAGGGCGGCGAGCACCGGCAGCGCGTCCCCCGTGGGGGCGGCCGAGGCGATGTTGCCCCCCAGGGTGCCCGCGTTGCGGATCTGCGGTGGTCCCGCGGCTCTCGCGGCGGCCGCGAGGGCGGGGATGAGGGCGGCGAAGTCGGGACGTCCCATGCGAGCGTGGGTGAGGCCCGCGCCGAGGAGCGCGTGGCCGTCCTGGTACTGCCAGCCGCGGATCTCGCTGATCCGGCCGAGGCCGACGAGCGCGGCGGGCCGCAGTTGCCCGGAGTTGACAGAGGCCATGAGGTCGGTGCCGCCGGCCACGGGAACGGCGGCCGGCATGGCGGCGAGTGCCGCCACGGCCTCGTCCAGCGAGGAGGGCAGCGTCACGGCCTGCGCCGCCTGCGGTGCGTGCGTGGTCAAAACCGGCTGCCCCTTCCCGCTGCCCCACCTGGTCCCACCTGTGCTGCCGTACGGTACGTGCTGACAGGGCGGACGTGGCAACTCTGGCACATCTTCCCCGCCCCCTGACGCGGGGGTCCGCTAGGAGGCATTCATACCCGCCACCAGCGGATGGTCCGTTTTCGCACCACATCGCCCGTCAGTGTTAATTGACACCCTTCGGTGCCCCTTGAGGGCCTTTCTCCTTGCGGGGCCCACCGTCCCAGGGCAACGGCACGGAAGACACCCTCTGGGAATCACCTCACACGTTTGGGGGCGCCCCCTCGATCGGGCGTCCGAGCACACCTGGTCGCCGCTGCCACGGCAACGGCCCGCTGGGCGGCCGGTAGCCGACTCCCAGGGCGTCAAGTCGCCCGTAGTGGGCGGTCATCCGCCGCTCGAAGTCCGCGAAGTCGCGTTCCGCGGGGGCGGGCAGGGAAGTCCAGGCGACCTCGGCGAAGGCCGCGAGCCGCGGAAACGCCTGGTAGTCCACGCGCGCGTGATCCTCCATCACCTCGGTCCACAGGTTGGCCTGGGTACCCAGGACGTGCCGCGCCTGACCGGAGGTCAACTCCGGCGGTACGGGTTCGAAGCGGTAGACATCCTCCAGGGTGCGTACGTAGCCGATGGGCACCGGCTCGTCCGGGCCGCCGTGCTGACGGTGGTCGAAGTACACCTGCTGCTCGGGGCACATGACGACGTCGTGGCCCGCCCGCGCGGCCGTGATGCCGCCCTGGTAACCGCGCCACGAGGACACGGCGGCGCCCGGCGCCAGGCCGCCCTCCAGGATCTCGTCCCAGCCGATCAGCCGGCGTCCGCGGGCGGTCAGCCAGTCGTCGAAGTGCCGGATGAACCACGACTGCAGCTCGTCCTCGTCCGCGAGCCCCAGCTCCTCGATCCGCGCCTGGGCGGTGGGCGACGCCTTCCACTGCTCCTTGGCGCACTCGTCGCCGCCGATGTGAATGAACGCCGAAAACGCCGAGGACCCGGTGGCGTCCGCGGGGAACAGGTCGAGGACTTCCTCGAAGACCCCCTCGTAGAACCTCAGGGTGTTGTCAGTGGGGGCGAGTACGTTTTTGGAGACGCCCCAGGTGTCCCAGACGGAGAGGGAGGTGGCGCCTTCCATGGACGCTTCGACGGACGTGGCCAGGACGTCGGTGTTGCCGAGTTCCGGATACGAGGCGATGGCGGCCTGCGAGTGGCCCGGGATGTCGATTTCCGGGACGACGGAGATATGCCGCTCGGCGGCGTACGCGACGATCTCGCGGATGTCGTCCTGGGTGTAGAAGCCCCCGTGCGGCTTCTCCTCCCAGAGGGGCGAGGCGCGATGGCCGAATTTCGTGCGCGCCCGCCATGAACCGGTCTCGGTCAGCTTCGGGTAGCGCTTGATCTCGATACGCCAGCCCTGGTCGTCGGTGAGGTGGAAGTGGAAGACGTTCAGCTTGTGCGCGGCCATCAGGTCGAGATAGCGCAGGACGCCGTCCTTGGGCATGAAGTGCCGCGCGACGTCGAGCATGAGACCGCGCCAGCGGAAGCGCGGGGCGTCCTCGATGATCTGGTGAGGGATCGCGTACGTGGCGCCGGGCCGGACGGGAGCGCGTCGGAAGGCTTCGGGGCCGATGAGCTGACGCAGCGTCTGGGCACCCCAGAACACGCCGGCCGCGCTGCCGCCGCTGATCTCGATGCCCCGGTCGGCCACGACGCCGAGTCTGTACGCCTCGGCCTCCAAAGTGTCGTCGAGGCGCAGCCGTACGGAGTTGGCGCCGTCCTCTCCTCCGGGGGGCAACGGCAGCCCCAGCGCCGCACCGAGCGTGGAGCGCAGCCAGCGCTCCGTGCCGGCCGTGCCGGGTGCCGCCCACAGGGAGGTGTCCGTGTCGAGGGTGACGCCGCGCCGCGTTGACCCTTCGAGGGCCATGGGCACTTCGAGTGCGGCGGGCGCCGGGATCAGTGCGGGAGGCGCCGGAGTCATATCCGTATCCGTCATGCCGTCAGTCCTTCACCGCTCCGCCCAGTCCGGAGACCAGCCGTCGCTGTACGAGTACGAAGAAGATCAGTACCGGAATCGTCATCACGGTGGAAGCGGCCATCACACCGCCCCAGTCCGGGTCGTCGGGCTTGTAGAAGACAAGGAGGGCCATCGGCAGGGTGGACTGCGAGGTGTCGCTGATGATGAAGGACTTGGCGAACAGGAAGTCGTTCCAGGCGGAGATGAACGAGAACACGCTGGTGGCGACGAGTCCCGGAAAGACCAGTGGGAAAAGGATCTGCCACAGGAACCGCGACCGGCTGGCCCCGTCGATGTACGCGGCCTCCTCCAGCGCCTCGGGGACGGCCTTCACGAAGCCCCGCAGCATCCAGATCGCGAAGGGCAGCGAGAAGGCGATGTGCGGCAGGATCAGCGCGCCCAGCGTGTTGAGCTGCCCGAGGTCCCGCATCTGGAAGAACAGAGGGATCGTCAGGGCCTCGATGGGCACCATCTGCGCGATCAGGAACATGATCAACAGGGTGGTGCGGAAGCGGAAGCGGAATCGCGTCACGGCGGTCGCCGCGAGAAAGGCGATGATCGCCGAGACGGCGACCACGGTGAGCGCCACGACAAGGCTGTTGAGGAAGTAACGGCCGAATTCCTGCTGCCCGAAGACACGCCGGAAGGAATCCAGGGAGGGTGACAGCGTCCAGGGCCGCGGCTCGGTCGACTCGATCTCTCCGGCGGGCTTGAAGGCGCTCAACGCCATCCAGTAGAGGGGGAATGCGACAATGACCGCGATCAGCAGCGCCGAGGCCTCGGCGGCCAGCCGCCACGGCCGCCGCACGGAACGGCGTACGAAATCCCGTACAAAGCCCGTTGAGTTCCCGGAATTTGCGGGACTTACGGGACTTACGGGCTTCGCCGGACGTACGGACCCGGCTGAACTCGCCGAACCCGCCGACGAACTCGCGGAACTCATGGAACTCACAGCTCCTCCCCCTGCCTCCGCAGCAGGCGCAGATATACGAGGGTGACGGCGAGCAGAATCAGCAGCATCACCACTCCGATCGCCGAGCCGAGGCCGTACTGCGAGGAGGCGAACGCCTTCTGGTACGCGTACACGTTGAGCACGAGGTTCTGTCCGGCGATGCCGCCACCGTTCGTCATGACGTAGATCTGCGTGAAGACCTTGAAGTCCCAGATGACCGACTGGATGGTGACGACCACGAGGATCGGGCGGAGCATCGGCGCGAGCACCGAGCGCCAGATCCGCCACTGCGAGGCGCCGTCCAGGGCGGCCGCCTCCAGCACCTCGCCGGGTACGGCGCGAATTCCCGCGTACACGGTCACCATCACGAACGGGAAGGAGCACCAGACGACTTCGAGCAGTACGAGGGCGAAAGCGCTGTATCGGCCGTACGTCCACGAGTGGTCGCCCAGCCCGAGCACGCGGTTGACGGGCCCGAAGTCGGGGTCGAACAGGAGCAGCCACACCGTCGAGCCGGTGACCGCGGGTGTCGCCCACGCGCCGAGCGCGGCCAGCATCAGGGCGAGTCGCGGCACGGCACGGACACGTGTCAGAAGCACGGCGAGTGCGCAGCCCACCGCGAGCGTCGCCCCGACACACGCCGCGGCGAACACCACCGTGGCGAGGAGCACCTGCCAGAACTGCTCGTCCCCGAAGAGCGTCGCGTAGTTCCCGAACCCCTGAAAGCTCGTCGGCTGCCCACCACTGACCTGTGCCTGCGTGTACTCCAGGAACGAGATCAGCCCGAGCTGGTAGACCGGATAGACGAGCAGTCCACCGACCACGACGAGGGCGGGCGCGAGGTAGAGCCAGGGCGTCCAACCACCACGCGCGAGCGGCGACTTACGGACCACCGCCCCGCCGCCCCGTCTCCGGGGCGCCCGGCGGCCGGCTCCGGGCGACGGGCCCTTCACCGGCTCGGAGCCCGCCGCCCGACGTGCCGCGACCGACGCCTCTGCCCTGGACGCAGTCACTCCGACCTCCCCAAGCCGAACCGCGGCCGCCTCTCCAAGCTCGGCCGGCTCTGTCTCCGCACCGGCGGGTGACACCAACTCACCAGGCGCGTCAGGTGCGTTCTCACCGCGGCCGGCGGGCCGCGCCGGTTCCCCGGAGCGGCCCGCGGCGACAGCACCGCGGCGCGGCGGCGGGGCGGCGCCCCCCGGAGCCGCGCCGTTCGTCACCCGGCTCACCCCGCGGAGCTGAACGCGGCGTTCATCTTCTTCGCCGCGTCCTTCGAGGCTGCCGCCACGTCCTTACGTCCACTGACGATCTCCTGGAACATCGTCGGCAGGACGAGGGACGCGTCGATCTGGGACCAGGCCGGCGAGGTGGGGACGAACTTGGTGCCGGCGCCGAGGGTCTTCACGAAGGGCTCGACGTACGCCTCCCGTTTCGCGACGTCCTGGCGCACGTCCGTGTACGTCGGCAGGAAGCCCATCGCGTCGAAGAGTTCGCCCTGCGTCTTCTTCGAGGCAAGCTCCTTCATGAGGTCGACCGCGAGAGTGCGGTGTGTGGTGCTGTCCAGTACGCCGATGTTGTTGCCGCCCGCGAAGGCGGGAGCGATCTCGCCCTCCTTGAGCCCAGGCAGCGGCACGACGGAGTACTTGCCCTTGACCTTCCCCGCCTCGACCGCCGCGTGGCTGAAGTCACCGCCGATCGCCATGCCCGCCTTGCCGGCCGCGAAGGCGGTGATCGTGTCGTTGCCGCCCATGCCCGCGCACTTGGCGGCCGGGCAGTTGTCGTCACCGAAGAGCGAGGTGTACGCCTTGATGCCCTTCTGGGCCGCCGCGCTGTCGATCGTCGCGGCGTACGAGCCGCCCTTGCCCTTGGCGATCTCGCCGCCGTTGGACCAGACGAAGGGCATCGCGCCGAACGTGTACGCGCCGCCGACCGCAAGCCCGTACAGTTCCGGCTTCGCCTGCCGGATCGCCTTGGCGGTGGTGATCAACTCAGCCTGGGTCTTGGGGACTTCGAGGCCCAGCTCCTTGAAGACGTCGGTGCGGTAGTAGAGGGCGCGGACACCGACGAAGTAGGGGGCGCCGTAGATCTTGCCGTCGACCGTGACGGACTGCTTGGCGGTCGGGTCGCTGTCCTTGGACTCGTTCCAGTCCGTGAACTCTTTGGAGATGTCGGCGAGTCCGCCGTCCTTCACGTAACCGGCCGTGTCGGTGTTCCCGAACTCGATGAGGTCGGGCGCGCTCTTGGGGTCGTTGAAGGCGGCCTTGATCTTCTCGGCGCGCGTCTCGACGGGTATGTACTGGACGTCGACCTCGGTGCCCTCGTGGGCCTTCTCGAAGGCGTCGACAACACCGGCGACCACCTTCTCCTTCGGGGAGTTGGCGACCTCCTGGAAGAGCCACACCCGCAGGGTGCCGCTCTTCTCGTCCGCGCCCCCGGAGTTGTCGGAGGACTCAGGGGCGCAGGCGGTCGCCGTGAGCCCGGCGACGACAAGTGCGGCGATCGGGGCGGCCATTCGTGCAGAGAGCTTCATGAGCGTCCTCCGGGGAGTGTTGCAGCATATGCAATGGTGGTTTTACGCTGCACAACGCTCGGAGACTATGGAGTACATGAACATGCCCACAAGAGGTCTCAACCACTCTGTGACCGGCGAGAGCACCCTGCGCAACGGCACACAGCAACAAAGGCCCCGGGACGCGCCATAACGTGCGTCGGGCGCGTCAGCCGTTACCGGCGGCCCGCTCATGACTCGCGCCCGGCGACCCCTATCCGCGCCACGAGGCCCTCGGCACCCCGTATATGCCCCACGAAATATGCGCCGCGAAGCAAGCCCCGGGTACGACAAGACCGCGGCACCCCGCACCGGGGCGCCGCGGCCGTGCAAGATTCACGCCGTGCCAGGTCCACGCGGCGTACCGGCCGGAGGACGCCGGCGCGGGGCGGGTTACTTGTCGCCGCCGTCCTTGCCCTGGTCGCCACCGGCGCCCATGGACTCGTAGATCTCCTTGCACATGGGACACACGGGATACTTCTTCGGGTCGCGACCCGGAACCCACACCTTGCCGCAGAGCGCGACGACCGGCGTGCCGTCCAGCGCGCTCGCCATGATCTTGTCCTTCTGGACATAGTGGGCGAAGCGCTCGTGGTCACCGTCGCCGTGCGACGTCTGGGGCGCAGGCTCTACGAGGGTCCCCGTCCCAGTACCTCGCTGGGGCTGGGTCTCAGGCTCAAGAGTGCTCATAAGCGCAAGAGTACTGAAGCCGACGGGCATCAGTTGAGCGAAGGGTCGTCCGGATACGTGGCCACCATCGCCAGCTCGTTGCGCTGACGCCTGAGCACCTCGCGCCACAGCCGTTCCGGAGCGGGCGACGAGACGTCTCCGGGCTCGGACTCGACGACGTACCAGGCACCCTCGACGAGTTCGTCCTCCAGTTGACCGGGGCCCCAGCCGGCGTACCCGGCGAAGATCCGCAGGCTGCCGAGGGCCGAGGCCAGCAGCTCCGGCGGAGCCTCCAGGTCCACCAGTCCGATCGCCCCGTGCACCCGGCGCCAGCCCAGCGGCGCTCGCTCGCTGGACGCGCCCCCCGGGATCACGGCCACACCGAGCGCCGAGTCGAGCGATACCGGGCCGCCCTGGAAGACGACGCCGGGCTCGCCCGCGAGGTCGGCCCAGCCCGAGAGGATGTCGCCCACGTCCACCGGGGTGGGGCGGTTGAGGACGACGCCCAGGGAGCCCTCCTCGTCGTGGTCGAGGAGCAACACCACCGCGCGGTCGAAGTTCGGGTCCGCCAGGGCGGGCGTGGCCACGAGCAACCGCCCTGTGAGCGAGGACACCTCGGTCATGCCTGACATGATCTCGCATCTTCCCCGCCCGAGGGGAGGCAATGCGCGTACCCGCGTGAATGCGGCCATGAATTGGAGAAGTGGCCTGGTAAGGCCTCGTTTGAGGGTGGTGCTGGGAGACGGGCGGGTGTACATACGCAGGCGGAGCGCACGCCGGCTCCGGTGACCCCGTGTGCCCGATCAGGCGCGGCTCGTGTTGTGGCAAAGCTATGACAACCCCGGTGCGCACTTGGGCTTACTGAACGGGGGTAGGCGGCCATTACGCTTGCTCCTCGGCCCCTGTCCAACTCATCGGAACGCGAGATACATGACCGTCAACGGCTCAGACGACGTACTCCTTGTGCACGGCGGAACCCCGCTGGAAGGTGAGATCCGTGTCCGCGGTGCGAAGAACCTCGTACCGAAGGCCATGGTCGCCGCGCTGCTCGGCAGCGCTCCGAGCCGGCTGCGCAACGTACCCGACATCCGCGACGTGCGCGTCGTACGCGGGCTGCTGCAGCTGCACGGGGTGACGGTCCGTCCCGGAGAGGAGCCGGGCGAGCTGGTCCTGGACCCGTCGCACGTCGAGAGCGCGAACGTCGCCGACATCGACGCGCACGCGGGATCGTCGCGTATCCCGATCCTGTTCTGCGGCCCGCTGCTGCACCGTCTGGGCCACGCGTTCATTCCGGGCCTGGGCGGCTGCGACATCGGCGGCCGGCCGATCGACTTCCACTTCGAGGTGCTGCGGCAGTTCGGCGCGAAGATCGAGAAGCGCGCGGACGGCCAGTACCTGGAGGCTCCGCAGCGGCTGCGCGGCACCAAGATCCAGCTGCCGTACCCGTCCGTTGGCGCGACCGAGCAGGTACTGCTGACCGCCGTCCTGGCCGAGGGCACCACCGAGCTGTCCAACGCGGCTGTCGAGCCGGAGATCGAGGACCTCATCTGCGTGCTGCAGAAGATGGGCGCGATCATCGCGATGGACACCGACCGCACCATCCGCATCACCGGCGTCGACAGCCTCGGCGGCTACACCCACGCGGCCCTCCCGGACCGCCTGGAGGCCGCCTCCTGGGCTTCCGCGGCGCTGGCGACCGAAGGCAACATCTACGTCCGCGGCGCCCAGCAGCGCTCGATGATGACGTTCCTGAACACCTACCGGAAGGTCGGCGGCGCCTTCGAGATCGACGACGAGGGCATCCGCTTCTGGCACCCGGGCGGCCAGCTCAAGTCGATCGCGCTGGAGACGGACGTCCACCCCGGCTTCCAGACCGACTGGCAGCAGCCGCTCGTCGTCGCGCTCACGCAGGCTACGGGCCTGTCGATCGTCCACGAGACGGTGTACGAGTCCCGCCTCGGCTTCACCTCCGCGCTGAACCAGATGGGCGCGCACATCCAGCTCTACCGCGAGTGCCTCGGCGGCTCCCACTGCCGCTTCGGCCAGCGCAACTTCCTCCACTCCGCGGTCGTGTCGGGCCCGACCAAGCTCCAGGGCGCCGACCTCGTGATCCCCGACCTCCGCGGCGGCTTCTCGTATCTCATCGCGGCCCTGGCGGCCCAGGGCACGTCCCGGGTCCACGGCATCGACCTGATCAACCGCGGCTACGAGAACTTCATGGAGAAGCTCGTGGAACTCGGCGCGAAGGTCGAGCTGCCGGGCAAGGCGCTCGGGTAGCACCCTTCTTCGCTCACGTCTCGCTCACGCCAATGGGGCGGCCACCCGGATCGGGTGGCCGCCCCATCGACGTACTGCACTGCCGTGCGCCGTCCCGTGCGCGGGCGGCGTAGGCCTTACTTGCCCTTGGCGGCTTCCTTGAGCTTCGAGCCCGCGGAGACCTTCACGCTGTAGCCGGCCGGGATGTCGATCGGGTCGCCGGTCTGCGGGTTGCGCGCGGTGCGAGCGGCACGGTGGGTGCGCTCGAAGGTCAGGAAGCCGGGGATGGTGACCTTCTCGTCACCCTTGGCGACGATCTCGCCGACGGTCTCGGCGAACGCGGCCAGAACGGCGTCGGCGTCCTTGCGGGTCACCTCGGCGCGGTCGGCCAGCGCGGCCACCAGCTCACTGCGGTTCATGTTGTTACTCCCGTGTTCTTCTTGCCGTTGAGGCGTGCCACGCGGCGGAGCCGCATATTGGGCACGTGAAGCCGATGCTGCCAGGGTCCTCGGTCGGTCCCCGGACCCGGGTCCGTAGCCGGACCCTCGCGCCCGAAGACGCATCCTGCCCCCACCTGCGGCGGGAAAGCCAATCCGGCACCCCTGGGAGTCACACGAAAAGCGCCACGGCCTCGAATTGGTGACGCTCCGTCCGCTCCCGGCAGCGGACCGCAGGGTCTGAAAGGGCCTGGTGGGCCCTCAGGACTGAACCATGGCCGCCACCCTAGAGGCGGCCACAGGCCCCGCGTTCCGCGACGCGCCGGTACCCAGGCGGGCGTGGCGACCATCACAGCCACCGATTTTGGCCGCCGCGCATGGCCACCGACCGAACCATCCATCGCGATGCCCATGCCCACTCCACCGCACCGCACACGGCCCGAGCGCGGACCGCGCCCCCGCGGGGGCGCGGGGAACTGCGCGCCAAGCCCCCACCGACCCGCAGCATACGAACCAACCCGCCCCGCACCCCTCCAAGGCCGGGGTCTGGGGGCGGAGCCCCAGGGGTAGTGCCACGTCGGTCGGAGCCGTCAAAGACGGCTCAGCCCGACACCGCCGCGCCCGCGGCCTTCGCCGCGTTGCGGACCGCGCCCGCGACCGCACCGGCGACCTTGTCGTTGAAGACGCTGGGGATGATGTAGTTCGGGTTGAGCTCGTCCTCGGTGACCACGTCGGCGAGGGCGGTCGCGGCGGCGAGCATCATCTCCGTGTTGACCGTGCGGGACTGGGCGTCCAGCAGACCGCGGAAGACGCCCGGGAAGACCAGCACGTTGTTGATCTGGTTCGGGAAGTCGGAGCGGCCGGTGGCCACCACAGCCGCCGTCTGGCGGGCGATCGCCGGGTCGACCTCGGGGTCGGGGTTGGCGAGGGCGAACACGATCGCACCGTCCGCCATGGCGGCCACGTCGTCGCCGTCGATGACGTTCGGGGCGGAGACACCGATGAAGACGTCGGAGCCGTGCACGGCCTCCTTCAACGTCCCCGTGACGCCCTCGGGGTTGGTGTTGTCCGCGATCCACCGCAGCGGCGAGTCGGGGGCGGCCTGGACCAGGTCCTCGCGGCCCGCGTGCACGACACCGTGGATGTCGGCCACGACGGCGTGCTTGACGCCGGCGGCGATCAGCAGCTTCAGGATGGCCGTACCGGCCGCGCCCGCACCGGACATGACGACGCGGATGTCGCCAATGCCCTTGCCCGCGACGCGCAGCGCGTTCGTCAGGGCCGCGAGCACGACGATCGCCGTACCGTGCTGGTCGTCGTGGAAGACCGGGATGTCGAGGGCCTCGCGCAGCCGTGCCTCGATCTCGAAGCAGCGGGGCGCGGAGATGTCTTCCAGGTTGATGCCCGCGAAGCCCGGGGCGATCGCCTTGACGATGGCGACGATCTCGTCGGTGTCCTGGGTGTCCAGGCACAGCGGCCAGGCGTCGATGTCGGCGAAGCGCTTGAAGAGGGCCGCCTTGCCCTCCATGACCGGCATGGCGGCCATCGGGCCGATGTTGCCGAGGCCCAGGACCGCCGAGCCGTCCGTCACGACCGCGACGGTGTTGCGCTTGATGGTCAGGCGGCGGGCGTCCTCGGGGTTCTCGGCGATCGCCATGCACACCCGGGCCACACCCGGCGTGTAGATCATCGAGAGGTCGTCACGGTTGCGGATCGGGTGCTTGGACTGCATCTCGATCTTGCCGCCGAGGTGCATCAGGAACGTACGGTCGGAGACCTTGCCGAGCGTGACGCCCTCGATGCCGCGCAGCTGCTCCACGATCTCGTCGGCGTGCGAGGTGGACGTCGCCGCGATGGTGACGTCGATCCGGAGCTTCTCGTGGCCGGAGGCGGTCACGTCGAGGCCGGTCACCGAGCCTCCGTGGGACTCGACGGCCCCGGTGAGCTGGGAGACCGCGGTTCCGCTCGCGGGCACCTCCAGCCGGACCGTCATCGAGTAGGAGACGCTGGGCGCCGTTGCCATGGCCGACTTCCTCTGCTTTCACCGTGTACTGCGAGCGTTACCGGCTCGCGAGTTTGCCGTCCGATCGTCGCACCTACCGCGGAGTACGTGGTAGCCACCCCGGATTGCGAACGTTTTGTTCACAACGAAACGAGGTCCACGTCACCAAGTGACGTGGACCTCTCGTACGTTCAACAACACGTTAATGACACCGACCCGCCATGCTCGCCTCGCGGCAAGTGGTCGCTCGTAGCGACGAAGGTTGGGCCCGGGGGCTTGGATCGGGCCGGTGTCACGTCCAAGGTAACAAACGATCCCCGTAAGGCAATTCCCGCATCGCTCGTCTCAGTCCCGGAGCAGGTCCGGCACTCCCCCCGCGTCGGGCTCGTCCCGGTCGGCCGAGACCACGGTCAGCTGCTGTGTGGCCCGGGTGAGGGCCACGTACAGCACCCGCAGGCCCGCGGGGGACTCGTCGGCGATCTCCGCCGGGGAGACGACCACCGTGGCGTCGTACTCCAGCCCCTTGGCCTCCAGGCTGCCGAGCGCGACCACGCGGTCCCCGAGCCCGGCCAGCCACCGTGCGGCCTCCGCGCGCCGATTCATGGCGACGACGACCCCGACCGTGCCGTCGACCTGGTCGAGCAGCCGCGCGGCCTCCTCCCGCACGGTCTTCGCCAGGGAATCCCGTACGACGGCGTACCGAGGCCGTACGCCCGTCGAACGGACCGCTGCCGGGGACTCGGAGCCGGGCATGGCGAGGGCCAGGACCTTGGCCGCGAGCTCGGCGATCTCGGCCGGGTTGCGGTAGTTGACGGTGAGCGTGAAGCGGCGGCGCGGGCGGGTGCCGAGGGCCTCGTCGCGGGCCTCGGCGGCCTCGTCGGGGTCCGACCAGGACGACTGGGCGGGGTCGCCGACAACCGTCCAGGTGGCGTGCCGGCCGCGGCGGCCGATCATGCGCCACTGCATGGGCGTGACGTCCTGGGCCTCGTCGACGATGACGTGCGCGTACTCCGTACGCTCCTGGGACAGCCGCTCGGCGCGCTCGCGCCGCGTCTCCTCGCGTACGGGCATGAGCTCCTCCAGGCCCGTGAGCTCGTCGAGCGGGTCGAGGTCACGCTTCTTGCGGGGGCGGGACGGCGTACCGAGGATCGACGCCAGCTCGTCCAGCATCGCCACGTCGTGCACGGAGAGGCCGTCGCGCTTCAGGGAGCGCGCCACCCGCCGTACCTCGCCGGGGTTGAGGATCCGCCGCGCCCACCGCCCGAGCCGCTTCTCGTCGGCCATCGCCACCAGGACGGCGCGCGGTGTCAGCTCCGGCCACCAGGCGTCGAAGAACGCGATGAAGCTGTCCTCGGAGCTGACGTCCTCGTCGAACGACGAGCGAAGTTCCGCCGCCAGCTCCGGGTCGGCGTGCCGGGTGCCGGCGCCGGACCGCGCCCAGAGCGCGTCGAGCAGCAGCTTGCGGGCCCGCGGCCGGAGCAGGTTCACGGGCGCGGTCCCGGAGAGCGCGTTGTGCCGGATGCGGTCCAGTTCGGGGGCCTCCAGCTCCAGGCGGCGCCCGAAGGCGACCACGCGCAGGCGGGTGGTCGAGGTGGCGGGGGCTGCCGGCAGGTCCTCGTCCGGTTCCTCGTCGCCGAACGCGAGCTGTCCCTGGGACGGACCCCCGGACGAACCCCGCGACGAAGCGGCACCCGGCTCCTCCAGCGTCCCCTGCGCCGCCTTCCGCAGCACTTTCAGCATCCTGTACGACCCCTTGGCCCGCGCGACCGCCGGTGAGTCGTACAGCGTGGCCTCGGCACCGTCGACCAGGGAGCCGACCGCGCGGATGGCGACCTGACCCTCCTCGCCGAGGGACGGCAGGACGCCCTCCGTGTACGCCACCAGCAGCGGCGTGGGCGAGACGATCAGGATGCCGCCCGCGTACCGGCGCCGGTCCTGGTAGAGCAGGTACGCGGCCCGGTGCAGGGCGACAGCCGTCTTGCCCGTCCCCGGTCCGCCCTCCACGTACGTCACCGACGCGGCGGGCGCCCGGATGACCAGGTCCTGCTCGGCCTGGATGGAGGCGACGATGTCCCGCATGGTGTGGCTGCGGGCCTGGCCGAGCGCGGCCATCAGGGCGCCGTCGCCGATCACCGGCAGCTCGCGCCCGGCGAGGGTCGCCTTCAGCTCCGGGCGCATCAGGTCGTCCTCGACCCCGAGGACCTTGCGGCCCTTGGAGCGGATGACCCGACGACGTACGACCCGGCCGGGATCGACCGGCGTGGAGCGGTAGAACGGCGCGGCCGCCGGGGCCCGCCAGTCGATGACCAGCGGCGCGTAGTCGGAGTCCAGGACGCCGATGCGGCCGATGTGGAGGGTCTCCGCGATCTCGGCCGTGCCGTCCTCGCGGACGGCCCCCTCCGCCGCCTCCACGGCGGTGTACGCGCCGTCCGGGCCCTTCTTGCCGTCCTTGCCGAGGAGCAGGTCGATCCGACCGAAGAGGAAGTCCTCGAACTCGTTGTTGAGGCGGTTGAGATGAATCCCCGCCCTGAACACCTGGGCGTCCCGCTCCGCGAGCGCCCCGGGCGTTCCGACCTGTCCGCGCTTGGCGGCGTCGTTCATCAGGAACTCCGCCTCGTGGATCTTTTCCTCAAGGCGCTGGTACACCCGGTCAAGGTGCTCCTGCTCGACACCGATCTCCCGGTCGCGTACCGAATCGCCTACCGGATCAAGCGCCGTTTCCTGCTGAACCTGAGCGGCCACCGGGCCCCCTTCTGACGTGCATAGCAGCCGTCAACCGTACGCGAAGGGGGCCCCGTGAGGCTACGTTTCCGCTCTGGGTCGGTTACACGTTCACCTGGACCAGGCGCTTGCCTTCGAAGGTCATGACCTCGAAGTGGTCGATATCGGCGGGATCCATGGCGACGCCACCGTGCACGTAGAGCGGCTTCTTGGCCTGCTCGGTGGTGGCGTTCTTGATGCCGTAGCCCCACTTCGGGACCGCCCAGGAGGTCGCCGTCTCACGCTCGCCGTTCTTGCCGACGGCGATGAGGGAGCACTTCTCCGGCCCTTTGACGTTCTTCAGCTCCAGGACCGCGTGGGTGCCCCAGGCCTTGGACTGCATCCCGACCGTGGCGCTGACCTTGGTGCTCGCGTCCGTGCCGTCGACCTTTTCGGTCATGGTCTTGAACGCTTCCTCGGCGGGACCGGCGGAGTGCGCGGGCTGAGCCTGCTGCTCCGTCTCGCCGCCGGTGACCGCGATCGCGGCGATCGGGCCACCGATGATCAGCGAGGCCGCGAGCCCGAAGAAGGCACGCCGACTCCTCTTGGCGCGGACGCGGCGCTCGGAGACCTCGCCGACCAGCCGGTCCGCGAGCCGCGGGCTCGGGCGGGCGGCCAGCGACTCGCCGATGGCCGGGGTGCCGATGGAGCCCGGGAGATCCGCGAGGGCGGCCAGCATCGGCTCCATGCC
This sequence comes from Streptomyces sp. 2A115, assembly GCF_052245575.1. Lineage (NCBI taxonomy): Bacteria > Bacillati > Actinomycetota > Actinomycetes > Kitasatosporales > Streptomycetaceae > Streptomyces > Streptomyces sp. 2A115. The sequence continues at coordinate 74,928 of NZ_JBQQCG010000014.1, forward strand.
GGCGAGTTCGTCGAGCTGTTGCGCGCACCACGCGCACGTGGCGAGGTGCGCCTCGAAGGCGGTCGCCTCGGCGTCGTCGAGGATGCCGAGGGCGTAGGCACCGACGGTTTCGTGCAGATCGCCCGGTCCCTGCGAACTTTGCATGGATCCAGGACTACCCGTTCCGTATCCCCCGTATGTGCTCATGCCGTCACCCCCCGCTCTTCCAGTGCGAGCTTCATCGAACGCAGGGCATAGAACACCCGTGAGCGCACCGTGCCACTGGGTATCCCGAGCGTCTCGGCTGCCTCATTTACGGTACGCCCCTTGAAGTACGTCTCGACGAGTACCTCCCGGTGAGCCGGGGTGAGGTCCTCGAGCGCGTCAGAGAGTGTCATCAGCCACAACGCCTTGTCGATCTCGTCCTCCGCGGGGATGACCTCCAACGGTGACGGGTCCACCTCCTGAGGCCGGGCCTGCCGGCTGCGGTGGCCGTCGATGACGATGCGTCGAGCGACCGTCACCAGCCAGGGGCGTACCGAACCGGTAGCTCGGTTGAGCTGACCGGCGTTCTTCCAGGCGCGGATGAGCGTCTCCTGCACGACGTCCTCAGCCCGCTGCCGGTCTCCCGCGACGAGCCGCAGCACGTAGGCGAGCAGAGGCCCGGCGTGTTCGCGGTACAGCGCACGCATCAGCTCCTCGTCCGGTTCCGAGGGCTGGGACATGCGATGTCGGGCCCTCGGCGATCGTTCATCGGCCACGGCGGAATCCTTGCGCACGCCTACCTCCGGTGTCCGGGGGATCCCCCAGTCGGTCGCTCATCACCGGATACGGGCGGAGGTGCTGCGCTGTTCAATGTGCACGGAATTCTTTGTGAGGAGCGCGAGACTGAGAGGGAGTCAAATCCCTTCACATGCTCCACATTTGCTTCACGGGGGCTCCACCGAGGGATACTAGCCCGGGCAGACACCACTCCATACCCACGGGTATGCCGCCACCCTATGCTCGCGCGAGGGCCGCCCTGCGCCGATGCCGGGCGACCCTTTCGCGGTTTCCGCACACCTCACTGGAGCACCACCTGCGACGACGCCCCCGGGATGTGTCCAGGTACACGATCGGGCAGTTGTCTCCCTCGCACTGGCGGAGGTCGGCGCGGGCGACGGGATCTGTGAGGAGTTCCACTGCGTCACGGGCGATCGCCGCGATCAAGGCGGCGCAGGCGGGCGGGCCGTCGAGGGCGCGTACGAGCGAGCCGCCGGCATCCCATTCGGCGCGCGGTACCGGTGGTGCGGGGCGGGCGAGTTCGTTGACGCGGGTCAGCGCGATGTCGAAGGGCCGGGAGTCCCGCGAGGGTTCACGGCCCACCAATTGCCCGATATGGCCGCGCAGTTCGCGGAAGCCCACGAGCCAGGAGGAGTCGGCCGCCGCCAGCGACGTACCCGCCGGGACGAGTCCGGATCCGACGATCCAGGCCCGCAGCGGTTCGACCGAGTCGAGCCGTTCCTCCGGGTGCGTGGTCGCCAGGAGATCCAGACAGATCCGTCCGGAGTCGAACCGCAGCTCGTACGGGGCTGTGGCCATGCCCAGTGCCATGTGCCTGTCACCGCCTTGGGTTACCGCCGTGAGGGGGTCGGTGAGGGGTCCGTCCGTCTCCCTACAGTGCCTTCCCGCACGCGCCGCCGGAACCCCCCGTAACGCCTTGGCCGCCGTACAGCCCTGGACGTCCGCTTATGCGCGTGCGCGTCACGGCCATGTCGCCCGCCCCGGCCCGCCGGTTGACTCGTGGCCATGACGAACACGAACACGACAGCGAGCACAGAGAACGGAGAGCGGCGGCGTACGACCGCCGGGGGTGTACTGGTCGCGGCCACGGTCGCCACGGGTCTGATGGCCGGACTCTTCGCCGCGTACGCGAACAGCGTGATGCCGGCGCTGGCCCGCAGCGACGACCGCCTCTACATCGAGGTCATGCAGAACATCGACGACGTCATCCAGAACCCGCTGTTCCTCCTGGGCTTCAGCGGCGCGCTGCTGCTGACGGCCGTCTCGGCCTGGCAGTTGCGCGGCTCACCACGGCTTCGGGTGTGGGTGTTCCCGGCACTCGTCATGTACGTGCTCGCGTTCCTGGTGACCGTCGTCTTCAACATCCCGCTGAACACCGACATCGTGGACTCCGGGAATCCGGCCACGATCACCGATCCGGCCGCCGTGCGCGAGAAGTTCGAGGACCCGTGGGTGGCCTGGAACGTCGTACGGGCCGTACTGCACACCCTCGCCTTCGTCCTGCTGACGCCGGCGCTGGTGCTGTACGGACGCCATGGCCGGAGCGGGCGTCAGTCGTCGCCGTACTTGGAGTCGGCGGCCGGGTCCAGCGCCAGCCGGTAGCCGCGCTTGACGACGGTCTGGATGAGCTTGGGCGCACCGAGTGCCGTACGCAGCCGGGCCATCGCCGTCTCCACCGCGTGCTCGTCCCGGCCCGCGCCGGGCAGCGCCCGCAGCAGTTCGGCCCGGGCCACCACCCATCCGGGCCGCCGTGAGAGCGCCCGCAGGAGCGACATCCCGGCGGGCGGTACGGGCCGCAGCGCGTCGTCCACCAGCACCGCGTGCCCCCGGATCTCCACCCGGTGGCCGGCGATCGGCAGCGTTCGTGCCCGGGACGGCAGCTCCTGACACAGGATCTGTACGAGCGGGCCGAGCCGGAAGCGTTCCGGCTGGACCGTGTCGACGCCGCGGGCCTGCAGCGGCAGTGCGGTGACCGGGCCGACGCAGGCCGGCAGCACGTCGTGGTTGAGGGCGGCGAGCAGCTCGGGCAGCAGCCCGCGGTCCTCGGCGCGGCCCAGCAGCGAGGCGGCGGCCGGCGCGCTGGTGAAGGTAAGCGCGTCGATACCGCGGGTGACCGCGGCGTCGAGCATCCGGTCGACGGGCCCGATGTCCTCCGGCGGCATCCACCGGTACACGGGTACGCCGACGACCTCGGCGCCCGCGGCCCGCAGCGCCTCGACGAAACCGGGCAGCGGCTCGCCGTGCAGCTGGACCGCGATCCGGCGCCCTTCGACCCCTTCGTCCAGCAGCCGGTCGAGTACCTCGGCCATGGACTCGGAGGACGGGGACCATTCCTCGTTGAGCCCGGCGGCCCGGATCGAACCCTTGACCTTGGGCCCGCGGGCGAGCAGCTCGACCCCCCGCAGTACGTTGAGGAGATCCTCGCCGAGACCCCAGCCGTCGGCGGCCTCGACCCACCCCCGGAATCCGATCGCCGTGGTGGCGACCACGATGTCAGGGGCCTCGTGGAGCAGCTGCTTGGTCGCCGCGAGCAGTTCGCTGTCGTCGGAGAGGGGCACGATGCGCAGGGCGGGGGCGTGCATGACGACGGCCCCGCGCCGCTGGAGGAGCGCCCCGAGCTCGTCGGCTCGTCGGGCGGCGGTCACACCGACGGTGAACCCCGCGAGGGGGCCCTGGTCCCGCTGGCCCGGTCGCTGTTCTGGTCGCTGCTGGTCCTCGTACATGTGTCCTGTCCCGCTCGAGTGGTGTTTCGTCCTGAGTCACCCGCTGGGTCTGGGGGGCGTCTTGCTCCGGGGCGTCCTCTGCACGCCGCGTGGCCGCACGCCTTCATGGCGGTCTACCGAGCCTGTCAACGGTGCGTGACAGACTCGGTTCCGCTTTATGTCGCTCGTGTTACGTCACACTTCGGCGTAGCTGAGCTGCGACTTCGCTTCCGATGCTGTCGTGGCCGTGGACTGGGCCTTCGCCGGGCGGCGAAGGTATACGGCCCAGGTGACTCCGAAGCAGACCGCGTAGAAGGCGAGGAAGCCGACGAAGGCTCCCGTGCCGGAACCGACACTCAGGAACGACTGCCGGAAGGCGAGGTTGATCCCCAGCCCGCCGAGCGCGCCCACCGCTCCGATGAGCCCCATCGAGGCGCCGGACAGCCGCCGCCCGTAGGACGCGGCCTCTTCACCGGTCAGGCCCTTGGCGACGGCCTTGGCCTGGAAGATGCCGGGGATCATCTTGTACGTGGACCCGTTCCCGAGCCCGGTCAGTACAAACAGCAGGATGAAGGCCGTGGTGAACAGGGCCAGCGACTGCTCCATGGACGCGGCCACGATGACGGCGGTCGCGACACCCATGCCGACGAAGTTCCACAGAGTGATCTTCGCCCCGCCGTACTTGTCGGCGAGCCAGCCGCCCACGGGCCGGATCAGCGAGCCGAGGAGCGGGCCGATGAAGGTGACGTAGGCCGACTCCAGCGGCGTACGGCCGAACTGCGTCTGCAGCACGAGCCCGAAGGCGAAGCTGTATCCGATGAACGAGCCGAACGTCCCGATGTAGAGGAAGGACATGATCCAGGTGTGCGGGTCCTTCACGGCCTCCTTGGCCGCGCCGGTGTCGTTCTTCACGGACGTGATGTTGTCCATGTACATGGCGCCGAGGACGGCGGCGATGATGATGAGCGGGATGTAGATGCCCAGCAGGACGCGCGGCCCTGCACTGGCACCGATGACGGCGAGCCCGACGAGCTGCACGACCGGCACGCCGATGTTGCCGCCGCCGGCGTTGAGCCCGAGAGCCCACCCCTTCTTCCTCAAGGGGAAGAAGGAATTGATGTTGGTCATGGAGGAGGCGAAGTTGCCTCCTCCGACGCCGGCGAGCATGGCGCACACCAGGAAGGTGCCGAAGGATGTCCCCGGCTCCATCACGATGAACGCGGCGATCGTCGGGATGAGCAGCATGCTCGCCGAGACGATGGTCCAGTTTCGGCCACCGAAGCGGGCGACGGCGAAGGTGTAGGGCACCCGCACGATCGAGCCGACCAGCGTGGCCATCGAGATGATGAAGAACTTGTCGGCGGGGGTGAGCCCGTACTCGGGGCCCATGAAGAGAACCATGACCGACCACAGGGTCCAGATCGAGAACCCGATGTGCTCGGAAAGGACGGAGAAGAAGAGGTTCCGATTGGCGACCTTCTCTCCCGTCTCCTTCCAGAACGTCTCGTCCTCCGGGTCCCACTGCTCGATCCAGCGGCCCCCCTTGCGCGGTGTGATGCTGCTGCTCGGGGCTGTCATCTCACGCCTCCACTTTCTCCGGGTCCGTGTGCCCGAAGGTAGGGATGACGCGTTTCCGCCCTGTGGCTGTGGGTGACCGCCCGGGAACGTTGCTCTCACCCCGGGACGAGGGGCGCGGTGAGGGTTTTCGCAAAACGTGGGGGTTTCCTACTGGTGAGGGGGGTGGCGGGGCTGCTGCTGGGGGCTCGGGTGGGCCGCCCGCTGGGATTGAGGGTACGCGTGCGGGTGGGGGTGGGGCTGCGACTGAGGGTGGGGTTGAGGGTGGGGATGCTGCGGTACGGGGCAGGGGTGGGGGTAGGGGGCTTGGGCGCCGTACGGGCCGGGGGACTGTGAGGCGTACTGACCGTGGGCATACGGAGTGGAGGTGTACGGACCGGGACTGGCGGTGTACGGACCTGGCGTCGGCGTACCCGGAGCGTATGTACCCGGTGCAGGCGTACCGAACGGATTCCCCGCAGGCATACCGAAGGGATTTCCGTGGCCCGGGAGCTGCCCGCCCAACGGCAGGTACCGCACCCGCCCCGTTTCGTCCGTCACCGGGGCGAACCCGGCCGCCTGCAACCGCGCCGCGAACTTGGCATTCCGGTTCCGCGTGACGACGACACCGATGCCGAGCAGCCCCATCAGAAGCACCCAGAAGATGCCCGAGAAGACGAAGGCCGTGGAGTCCCCACCTGTCCGCACCGCCAGAACCAGACACCCGACGGTGACGCCGAGGGCCCCGTACAGCATCCGCTTCTCGGCGTTCTTCCCGGTCAGGTCGAAGTTGATCCGCGCCTTGAGCAGCTCCAGGGCGTCGGGCACGAAGGGAGGGAGCGGCCCACCACTGGCGGCGTTCGGAAACTGGGCCCAGTTCTGCGCGGCCCGCTGCCGGGCGACCGGGCCGGGATCGGGCACGATGAGCATCTTCAGCTGACTCCCCTGCCCACCCCCTTGTCGCACGTCCGCGTACTCGTACCCGAACTGCTGCGCGACGAAGGCAAGCCTGGAGAGCTTCTTCACGGAGGACATGGGGCTGGTGAGCTCGACGGGCTCTCCGCTTGCCATGAGCTGGAACATCTTCTGCAACTGGCGCTTGCTCACGGCTGTCTTCCCCGCCCCCACCTGGTGATCATTGCCTGTTTCAGCACCCTATCCACCGCCGCGGAGGGCCCACGGCCCCTCACACGGACTGCACGGAAGGCTCACACACGGCGACTGCGTCAGCCGGACTCCCGTCGGCCTAAATTCATTACGGCCAGCGGGGCGGCTGTGACTACACGACTACCGACTGCGACAGCCCCCTCCCCCGACCTCGAACCACAGCAGTTTGCCCGCACTCCCGTAGCGCTTGTCGCCGACCGGCCATCCACCCCACACATCCGCGCACTGCTGCACGAGCAGCAGCCCGCGCCCGCCTTCCGCGTCCGCCGGGGCGGGCGGGACGCGATCGCCAGGGGGCTCGTCGAAGGGTGCGGGAATATGCGGGCTGCTGTCCCACACACCCACCCGCAACCGCCCGTCGCCCAACGCGGTCAGCCGCAGGGAGGCGGGTCCCTTCGTATGCCGGTAGGCGTTGGTGACCAACTCGGACGTCAGCAGCTCGGTGACGTCGAGGACTCCGGGCATGCCGTGCCCGTTCAGCGCGGCCCGCACGGTCATACGTGCGACGCGTGCGGCGCGGGGGTCATGGGGCAGGCGAAGGGCGTACACCCAGGTATCGGGCGGGGCTACGGTGACCATGGATGCCTCCGGGAGGGAGAAGGAGGAGAAGGGGACTTGGGCTCGCGCAACTGCGGCGCCGTGCGGCGGCAATGCCTGGGTTGGTGCGCTTCCGGCTTACGGGCGGACCCAGTTGAGCGGCGTATGCACACTCTAGAGCAGGGTGATGTGATACTTAACATCGATCGGGCATTATGATTCGCATTCCACTCTTGTGAGTGAACACGAGAGTGCTGCCGGGAAGCGAGAGAGGGCAGCCGTGCCACCCAGCAACAACCCCACCCTGCGGCAGCAACGCCTCGGCTCCGAGCTGCGCAAACTCCGTGAGCATGCGGGACTCACCGCCACCGCCGCGGCGAGCCTTCTCGGGCTTCGGCAGGCTCAGATCAGCGGCATCGAGGCGGGCCGCTACGCGGTCAGCGCCGATCGCGTCCGCACCTTCGCCCGCAGCTACAGCTGCGCCGACCCGGCGTTCGTCGACGCGTTGGCCGCTATGACCGGTGGCCGACAGCGCGGATGGTGGGACGAGTACCGAGACCACTTGCCCGTCGGTCTCATCGACCTCGCAGAGCTGGAGCACCACGCGGCGGCTTTGCGCGTGGCACTGGTCATCCACATTCCCGCCTTGCTACAGACCACCGACCACGCTCGCGCCCTCTTCGGCGAGGCGGTGCCACCCTTTCGGCAGCACGAGATCGAGCACCGGGTCAGCCACCGCGTCAAACGGCAGGGCATCCTGTACCGAGAGACTCCACCCCCCTATACAGCAGTGATCCACGAGTGCGCCCTGCACATGGGATACGGCGGCCCCACCACAGTCCGTGCCCAGCTCCAACACCTCCTGGACATGAGCGAGTTGGACCACGTCACCGTGCGGATCATCCCGTTCGGCAAAGGCTCCTTCCCCGGAACAGGACAGTCCATTGACTACCTCGTGGGTACGGTCCCGCAACTCGATACCGTTCAGCTGGACGCCCACCACGGCTGCGAATTCCTCGACGCGGAGGCCCAGTTGGACAAGTACCGTCACGTGCTTGACCGCATGGAGGCGAATGCCTTGAAACCCGCCGCGTCCCGCGACCTCATCCACCGCATCACCCAGGACACCTGAGAGAGACCGACAGTGCCCAACCCTCAATGGCAGAAGTCCACTTACAGCCCGGACGCCTCCAACTGCGTCTACGTCGCCGCCACCCCCACCGGAGCCATCCACCTCCGCGAAAGCGACGACCCAGAGATCACCCTCTCGACCACCCGCGCCCCCATGAGTGCCCTAATACGCACCCTGAAGGCGCCCCCGTCCGCGCGCAGCACCTGACCAAGTGGAAGCTTTGGGACACCAGATCGGGCCCAGGCACCGCATCTGGTGTCCCAAAGCTTCCACTTGGTGACGAGCCAGGCAGCCGGCTCCGCCGGCGGAGCCCTATCCCGCTGTTTCCGTCGTCAACGCGTCGCGCTCGTGCCAGGTTCCAGCGGATTGTCGAAGGTGACCGTTTCGGCGACCTGCTGGAGGATCGCGCGGTACTGCTCGCGGCGGGCTACCGCCGTTGTGCTCAGCGTGAGGATGACCAGGCGCTTGCAGTCGGGGTGGGGCAAGTGAGCGTGGATCTGGATGAGGGGTGCCTGGGGAAGCCCGCTGTCCACCGAGGGCTTGAGTACGGTCTCGCTGAAGGTGGCTGGGCCGCAGGGAAGTTCGAGGTACTCGATTCGAGTGTGACCTTGGGCTGAAGTCACGGCGCGGCCCGCGGTTACCGCGCGCGGGGCCACGGCCGTGTCACGCCAGGAAAGTGTGAAAAAGGAAAGCAAGGGTGGACCGCTGCCATTGTCCGCGTCATCGATGTCGTCGCGGTGCAGGCCGACCGAACAATGGGCGGTGCCGACCTCGCGCAGAGCCCCCAGCAACTGCTGGCCCTGCGCGAACTGGGCGATGAACTGCTGGCGGATCACGTCGTCGGGCGCCGCGTCGAGAAACGGGGCGAGGGCAGTACGCAGCACGTCGGCAGCCGGGGATTCAGGCGCGGGCAAGAGGGCGTCGAGAGGCAGAGTCGTGAAACCTGGGGGTTCGGCGAACCAGACTTCGGTGGTGGGATTCTTGACGGAGTCGTGGAGCGTGAAGCTGGGGATGGTCATTCAGGATGTCTTTCCCCGGCGTGTATCAGGTTGGGCGGGGTGGATCCCGACACGTCGGCCACGTTCGATGTCTTCAGGTGTAGCGCCCCAGTCCGCGAAACAGCGGCCGTCATCCGCCCCCGACTGCTGCTGAAGGACATGTAGGCGGCGAGGTGCCTCACCGTTCGGAGTGGGCGCGGCAATGAGGCCGATGAAGCGTGGGTCGCCGGCGAACCACACGACCTCAATCTGTGCCTTCAGCTCGGGCTTGGCACGGAGGGCCAAGCGGCGGCTCCACCACTCCGTGCGCAGATGCTGGGGGAACACCAACGGCAGTCGCTGCTCCGGGCGGGCCGGATTGGGGAGTTCGAACCATCCGTACTGCCTGCCGATGACCTCTGGATGTTTGGTCAGCCCCGAAGGTACGCCGCGGAGAATTTGCCATGGATACGTTTGCAAGATGCGCCGCATGCGGAACGCCGCGGGAAAGTAGCGCAGTTGGAGCACAGCTCGGTACAGGGAATAGATCAAAAAGGGAACGAACAGGAAGGCGAACCCTGGAGACAGGAATACGACCAGCACGGCCAGCAGGCCAATCCAAGCGGCAAGCCATCCGATGAGACCGACGATGTTCATGACCATGTGGCCCACCCAGGCCCGGTGGGTAGGCGGGTGTTCCCAGGCGGTGGTGTAGTCAGCAGGATTCACTGGCGCGCTCTTCCTCCGGAGGGAAAGTCAAAAGACGTGACCAACAAGGTTCAGGATTCCACCGTTGTCGAGGATGAGCCGCGTCCCGTCAATTCCGGCAACAGAGCCATCCTTGATTCCATCGTCGTCCGCATCCACCAGGCTGTTGACCAGGCCGAAGCCACTAGTGCCCACACCAATCGAGCTCGACGTGGCGGCTACCGCTCTCTCCGCCTTCGCGGTGTCACTCGCACCGCGCACCAGCCATCCGGTCAGCGGATTGTTCAAACCGGAGACGCCTTGCGCCCCTTCCATGATCTTGGAACCGACGACGCCGGCCTTCTGGCCAAATGAGAGGGTCTCACTTCCAGCACGAATGGCGTTTACCGCTCCTCGGGTTCCGACCGTTGCTGCTCCAAGCCCCGGAAGCGCGCCCATGACGTCGCCTCCCACAGTGACGAGGCCACTGAAGAAGTCAGCGTCGAACTCACCCTTGGTGAAGCCATCCTCCAACGACGCCCACAACTCGGGGTCCTGGCCGATTCGAAAACCCAACGCCGTCACACTCAGCGCCGAGGCCGTCAGCATGAGCGCCGCCACCATCGCCACCCCCAGCGGCCCAGCGAAGATGATCGCCACCAGTCCGACGACCCCCGCCACAAAGCTGAGGATGTCCGGCAGGTTCTCACCGAGCCAGTCCATCGCCGAGTCGAACCACCCCGGCTCATGCGGCGCCAGCTTCTTCGTCGCGTCGCGGATCTTGCCCGCCCGGTGCTGCGCCTGTTTCTCATGCTCCTCGGCGAGCTTCCGGGCCCTGCCCAGGATCTTCTCGAGGTCGGCTTCCGCCTCGTCCACGGCCGTGTTCGCACGGGTCAACGCCTTTTGCGCGTCGTCGTGCCCGGCGCCCTTCTTGTCCTTCAGGCTCGGGTCATCGCCCGCCGTTGTCGCCCGGCCCTTCGCCGTGTCGACCACGGCACGCGCGTCCTTCGCCTCCTCGTCCAGCCGCTTGGCCCGGCGCTGGAAGTCGTCGAGCTCGCCCTCCCAGAGGTTCAGCTGCTTGGCAGCCTTACGAAGGGAGTGCGCGGCGTTCTTCAGGTTCAGCGGCAGCGGGCCACCGTCGAGCTGCTCCCGGAAGGCGACGGCGGCGTCGCCCTTCCAGTAGCTGCCGTCCATCAGCTTGGTGACCAGGTCACGCGTGTCTTCAAGAACCTTCGCGCAGCTTGCGAGCTTCTTGTGCAGGCCGCTTACCGTCTCGGTGCTGCCCGGTACAGGGTTGAAGCCCAGGTTGGGGTAGTCGGGGTTCGGCATCCTCGGCGCGGATTTGAGCCCTTGAGGCTTTCCGCGGTCGGCCACGTACTGAGGGTCGAGGGGTGCACCCGGTTGCGGTTCGACACCAGGGGTCGTCACTTCTTGTCCCCGCCCTCACCGCTCCTGGCCTTGTTCAGCGCTTCCTCGAGCGCCTTGTCGACCTCGCGGTAACTGTCCCGGCTCTTGCCGATGATCTTCGCAAGGTCCTCGGTCTGCTTGCCGATCTCCTCCGAGCCGTACTTCCAGTCCTCCTGGAAGTCCTCACAGGCGGAGTCGAGATCATCCGTGCCGAGCCCTGTAATCGTCGCGTCCGACAGCGCCTTGCGGACACCCTTGAGCGAATCCGTCGACTTGTTCAGCATCTTCATGAAACGCCCGAGCTCATCGCCGTCAACGGCTAACCGGTCCGCCACGCGCTCCTGCTCCCCGTTCGCCCGCCATTCCTGAACCGGAACGACGCTATCCGCTCTTGGTCCGCCCGGCCAACCGCCCTCTCGGGGAACGCAGTTGGCCACTGCCCGAACCCATCACCGCGGTCAGCGGTTTACGGCCTGGATCTCCTGCACGATCACGTCCTGCTCAGCCCCGAACTCTCCATCAGGCAACGCCTGGTCCTCGTTGACGCCGGTGCCGGTCCAGTGGATCTTCCAGGTGATGGTGGCCTGGAGCTGGTACGAGCCGTCGCCCGAGGAGCGCAGGTATTTCACGCCGCAGGGCGGGGTCTCATCGGCCTTGCCCTTCGCGTAGGGCTCACCGATCGAACCGTCCGCATTGATCTCGCACTCACCTGAGGCTGGATACGTCGTGGCGTCGTCCGTACCCGGCTCGATCTTCAGCGAGACCGGTTCCGCCGTGGTCGTCGCCTCGACGTCCAGCAGCGGGACGGAGGCAGTCACAGACACCGGCTTGAACTTCGCCGTGTCCAGCCACGACCACGTCGGAAGGTTCACCTTCGTGGTGCCCTCCGGGGCGAGTTCGACCTTCGTCGACGGTACGCGGATCTCGGCGTAGGCGAGTTGGGCCAGCATCTCAGGAGTGATCGCCTCGGGAACGTCCGCGGGTGGCGGATCACCGTTGTCCACCCAGAAATAAGGCCTGGTGCAGTCGAGGGCGCCGGGGTCACCCTGCCGACCCTCCGTGACGTACGAGTCCCACCAGTAGCCCTCGCCGGCCTTGTCCTTGTTGAAGTCCTTGTACGGCTCGCCGTTCACATAACGGTCACGCTGCTCGGCGTCCCACTGATAGCCCGTCGACTCGGACTCCCAGGTCGGCTCCACGTGCTTCTGGAACTGGTCGGGCGTGTACTTCGGGGCGTAATAGCAGGCGGGCGGCGTCCAGTTGGCGGCTGAGGACGTCACAGGTCCCGCAGATTCACCGGTGCCGTTCTTGGAGCGGTCAAAGACCACAGCGCCGGCGTTCGCGGACAACGTCTCATCCTTCTGGCCCCCACCCACCTGAGTCTCGGAGCCCGTGTTGTTGCCACCTGGGGTCCACCCGGCCCAAGCAGTCGGGCTGACGGCCAACACCATGACGCCCGCCAAGACACTTGCGCGAACCGAGATCCTTGCTACGGCTGGCACTGGGCCGCCCCCCTCGTGGAAAGGATCTGTGATGTCTGCCAGATCCCGTCGGCGTTCTTGTCCAACTTGGTGTTGTACTGGACGTAGCTGTCCTTGGTGACAGGAGTCTTGGCAATCTTGTTGGTCTTCTTGTCCTTGCTGAAGCCCTTGCTCTCGTCCGCACAGAACGTGAGTACCGCCGATGTCTCGCTCTGGAGCGTCACCTTGCGGTCGTAGTACCGCGCCTCGCCCGTGATCGTGGCTCCGGCGTCCTTGAACTGTTCAACCCAGGACAGTGCGGCCTCAAGAGCTTTGCCTGTGTTGTAGAAGGCGAGCGCTTCGCCCTTGGGATCTGTCCCTGTGATTGCGGCGTTAACAGCGCGCATGCGCTCCGCATTGTCCGCGAGCACGGCCTCCTTGACCGGGTCGCCTGTGCCCTTGTCCTCGAAGACCAACGTCACGTCGGATGGCAGCTCGATCTTCGGCCGCTCGGCGGAATCCGCCGCGCTCTCACTCGGCGAAGCCGACTTCTCGGTGCCGGTATCAGCGCCCGCGATCTTGTCGCTGTCCTTGGAACTGTCGCTGTCGCTGTCGCCACCGCCGCAGGCGGACAGCGTCAAAGCCGCAGCGGCGGTCAGCGTGATCGCTGCGAGCAAGGTGGGGCGGCGGTTCACTGACGACTCCCGGTGGGGCGAGGGTTGACATGAGCGGAGTAACGCTATCGATGCGGCGGTGGTGACACCAGAGCGAATAGCGTCGAGGGCAGTTCCGTACGGGCCCCAAAGCGCCCATAAGCTCACCAAATGGCAGCCTGGAGGCTTCCATTGAGTGAGCCTCGGGAAGCGGCACAACTGCCGCCTTGGCCAGTGCAAACCGTCGAATGACGTCGTCCCCAGCCGGCCCGATCTTCAACGAAGCGGACACAGCTCCGTAACAGGCGGAGTCCAGTCAGCCTCAGGGTTGGCCCTTCGCACTCCCCCTCTGGGAATCGAGCTCTGCCAATCGAGCTTTTCGCCAGCCCAGACACCCTGGCCGGTTGGCCGCTGCCGACTCGGCCGCCGCGGCGGTCAGCGCGAGGTGGTGGGGCGAGGGGGGACACGACGAGGGGGGACACGAGCGGAGGCACGCTACCGACAACCGGGCCGGCCACCCCAAGGGGCTCCCGCCGCCCCTCACTCCGTCCCGCGGTGGCTGGCCGGAGTCGGACGGCGTCGTCATCTGCGGGTGGCGCTACTCGAGTTGCGTCTGGCGAGGCAAGCAACACCAGCCGCCCGATGCGGCCCAACATTCACCACGTGCCACCCGCAGGCAAGTACGTATACGCCTCGATAAGGGCGCAGACATACCCAAGTACGTACGTGGGTCAGGCCCTTCGCCTGGACCCTCCACGTTTCGCACCGTTCGGCCACAGCTGCGGCCGCCTCTTCGCCGCCAGGTCCTCCGCCCAGCCGAAGCAGACGATGCAGCCTCCGATGAGGACCCAGGTGAGGGCGAAGACGGGCCACGGGCTCTCCAGCAGCCAGGAGAAGTGCTGCCACATCACGTCGATCCCCCACAGCCGGTCCCACTGTGTCGCGACGATGAGGATGCAGACGTTGTGCCAGAGATAGATCGTCACGGCGCGGGAGTTGAGGAGGGTGATCAGTTTGTCCCAGCGGCGCAGCCGACGTGGCCATTCGGACCAGGACGGGCTGAAGTGCACCAGCAGCAGCACCGTGCCGAAGGACCAGAGGGCCTGGGCCAGGGGCATGCTGTCCAGGTCGTGGTCGTTGGTGAAGTTGTGGTTCAGGGCGTACCAGAGCCCGAGCAGGGCGATGACCGGGGCCACGGACGGGACGACGTAGCCCGGCAGGCGTTTCAGGATCCCCTCCTGGTGCGCCATGCCGAGGATCCAGCAGGCACCGAAGGTGCTGAAGTCGGTGAGTGCCGAGGGGATCCGCTCGCCGGGAAGGCTGACGTAGCCCAGCTCGAACGCGGCCGACAGGGCGATCGGCGCGACGATCGTCAGCAGCGGAAGGGCACGCAGGGCCTTCAGCAGGATCGGCGACAGCAGTACGTACCAGAGATAAGCGCGTACGTACCACAGCGGGCCCGCGAGGTCCGAGGCCCAGTTGTCGCCGATGAAACCCTGGACGCCGGGCAGTCCCTCGGCGAAGGGCGGATCACTGAACGGGACGATCCAGAAGGTGAGATGGAGCCACCACCAGCCGGGGTGCCCGTCCGCGTTCGGTCCCCAGCCCTGGAGGACCATGCCGGTGACGCCGACCGCGCCGAGAAGCCAGATCGGGGGCACCAGGCGACGGATCCGGCCGCGGATGACCTGCGTGGCGGGGCGCTTGAGCGAGCGGGCCATGAGGTTGCCGGCCAGCGCGAACATCACGCCCATGGAGGGGAACACCAGGGGCAGCCAAGCCCAGCCCGTCAGGTGGTAGAGGACGACGCGGAAGAGGGCGAGCCCGCGGAGGAAGTCGAAGTACAGGTCTCGGGCGGGGGCGCGGCGGGCGGGCGTCGGAGCCGGTTGCGGTGGGTCCGGTTCCAGTTCCGGTCCCGACTCCTCCCGGGTGGGCGGGACGGAAGGCATCGCCCCTGTCCACGGAATATCGGCTGGGGGTGTGCTCATCCGACGGGCCTCCGGTCCATGTCCTGCTTGGGCGTGCTCGGACCCGCCGCGCCGGGGAGCCCCACAGCACCCGTGCGCCGGAGCTTCTGCCAGCGCAGACGGCCACCGGTCAGGGCGGTGATCCAGGACTGGAGGAGTACGACGTACATGAGTTGGCGGTACAGGATCTGCTGAAGCGGGAGGGAGAGGAGGTGGGTCATGCGTTCCTTGTCGAGGCGGAACGCGTAGGCCGCGCATATCGCCTGGACCACCAGGACGCCGAACCAGGCGAGGATCGTCTGCTCGGTCGGGCCGAAGATCAGCCCGTAGAGGAGGAACACGTCGATCAGGGGGGCCAGGAGCGGGGCCAGGACCATGAAGAGGGACACCAGGGGCATGCCTACGCGGCCGAAGCGGCCCGACGGGCCCCGTTCGATGATCGCCCTGCGGTGCTTCCAGATCGCCTGCATAGTGCCGTACGACCAGCGATAGCGCTGGGACCACAGCTGCTGGACGGACTCCGGGGCCTCGGTCCACGCGCGGGCGTTCTCCGCGTACACGACCCGCCAGCCGTCGCGGTGCATCGCGATGGTGATGTCCGTGTCCTCGGCGAGGGTGTCGTCGCTCATGCCGCCGACACGCTTGAGTGCCGAGCGGCGGAAGGCACCGACGGCCCCCGGGATGGTCGGCATGCAGTTGAGCATGTCGTACATACGGCGGTCGAGGTTGAAGCCCATCACGTACTCGATGTGCTGCCAGGCGCCGATCAGCGAGTCGCGGTTGCCGACCTTCGCGTTGCCCGCGACCGCGCCGACGCTGGGGTCGCCGAAGGGCTGGACCAGTTCGCGGACGGTGGAGGGTTCGAAGACGGTGTCGCCGTCCATCATCACGATGAGGTCGTGACGGGCGTTCGCCACACCCCTGTTGAGGGCGGCGGGCTTGCCCGCGTTGAGCTGGCGTACGACGCGTACGTTCGGCAGGCGCAGGTTCTCGACGATGCGCGCGGTGCCGTCACTCGATCCGTCGTCGATGACGATCACCTCGATGGGGTGATCGCTCGCCACCAGGGAGTGGACCGTCTGCTCGATGCACTTCGCCTCGTTGTAGGCGGGCACGAGGACGGACACCGGTTCGGTGATCGGCGGGCCCCAGCTGAAGTCGCGGCGGCGGACCCGGCGGGCGTGCAGGACGGAGAGCAGCAGCATCAGCCCGAAGCGGGCGAGGACGAGGACGCCGATGATGGCGAGGCCCACGACGAGGACACTCGTCGTCTTCTCCGAGGCCTGGACCGCGAAGACCCATGCCTTGGCCTTCCACAGGTCGAGGCCGGTGACCTTCGTGTGCGCGCTGGGCGCCTTCAACGCCGCGGTGAGCGTGTCGAAGCGGTAGCCGTCGTCCTGGAGCCCGGACACGAACCGGTCGAGCGCCGCCACGGTCTGCGAGCGGTCGCCGCCGGAGTCGTGCATGAGCACGATGGCGCCCTTGCCGTCCTTGGGCATGGCGTTGCTGATGATCTTTTCGACGCCCGGCTTGCGCCAGTCCTCGCTGTCGGTGTCGTTGACGATCGTGATGTAGCCGCGGCTGCCGATGTACTCGGTCACCGGCCACGACCTGTTGTCCATGGCGCCGGCCTGCGACGAGTACGGCGGGCGGAACAGCGAGGTCCGGATACCGGCGGCGCCCGTCAGCGCGAGCTGGTTCTGGGACAGCTCCCAGTCGATACGGCTCTTCGACTGGAGTGAGAGGTCCGGGTGGTTGAAGGTGTGCAGGCCGATCTCGTGACCCTCGTCGACCATGCGCTTGACGAGGTCCGGGTGGCGCGAGGCCATGGTGCCGGTGATGAAGAAGACGGCGTTGGCGTCGTACTTCTTGAGGACGTCGAGCACCTTGGGGGTCCACTTGGGGTCCGGGCCGTCGTCGAACGTCAGGACCAGCTTGCGGTCCGGGACGATCCGGCTCTCCTCGCGGCCGCTCCGGGTGTCGATCACCGGGCCGCCCTCCAGGATTTTCTCGGGGACCCGGTCGGACGCCGCCGGCGACTGAACGCGGTGGTCGGCGAGGATCTCGCTGTGTACGAAGCCGCGCAGCATCAGCATCGCCATCAGCGCGACGAGGATGAGCGAGGGCAGCAGGTAGCGCATGGGCAGGCGTCGGCGCCGGGCGCCCCCGTCTGCGCCGCGGCGGCTTGTGCGGGGTGCCATCAGAGAATGTTCTCCGGAGAGTACGGGGAGTACGGGGACGACAAGGCCGACGCGGGCGACACGGACGACGAGGTGTCGGGGCCCGGCAGTACGAGGATCGGCGATACGAGGACCGGCCCGGGCGTGAGCAGGTCGCCGGCGACCGTGTCGGTGCCGCCGGCCGGGGGATCCGGGGGATCGTCCGTGACGGTTTCGGTCGGCTCGGGGTCCGGGTCGGGTGGCGGGCTGACCGAGGTGGACGGGTCCGGCGGAGGCGGTGCGGGGTCGGACGGGGTCGGCTTGGTGGTGGTGGCCGAGGGCTTCGGGTCGGGGCTCCCGCTCGCGTCCGAAGCGCTGGCCGACGGGTCCGCCGAGGTACTGGCACCCGGCGGCCGCGTGACCGTCCCGCCGGTCGACGGGTTGATGCCCGGCGAGGGAGTCACCGAGTTGGACGGGTCCGCGGACTGGGAGGGCAGCGGTGGGGTGTCCACCTTGTCGGCCGGCTTGCTGTCTTCCTGGGCGAGGCCCGGGAGCCAGGGCGCGGTCGAGTTGCCCGACAGGAGCGTGGCGAGGATGACCACCGCGTAGACGGCGCAGGCCATGCCGACGGCCATGCCTATTCGGCGATACACGCGGCTGCGGCGGCCCGTCTCGTCGACGAAGACCGGGCCGTCCGAGGACTCCTGGGCGCCCGGGGCACCCTTGGCCTGCTGGACGAGCCAGTCGTCGAACCGCGGCCCCACACCGTCGAGTTGGACCGTGACCTCGTGCGGGTCATGAGTGTGCTCGGGGTGCTCGGACTCCTGCCAGGAGTCGTGATCGACGTCGGAGTCGGAGTCGACAGCGGAGTCGGTGTCGGTTCCGCGGTCGGCGCCGCTGCCGCGCGAGGTGGGCCGGCCGGGGTCCGGCCAGGTCACACCCGATTTACCGTCTCTGAGCTCACCCTTGCTGAGCTCACCCTTGCTGGACGCACCCTTGCTGGACACACCGTCTCTCAACTCAACGTCTCGCTGCTCGTCGTCTCGCCGCTCGTCTTCGCTCTGCCGCAGCACGGACGTGTCCGTGTCTCTCGGCCGGAGCACCGACGTATCAGCGTCTCTGTCCCGCTGCCTCGGCACCGACACGTCCGCCGCACGACGAAACCATGCATCGGAGTCGCGACCATCCGAGTCACGACCATCCGAGTCACGACCATCCGAGTCACGACTTTCGGAGCCGGGACCGTCGGAGCCAGGACCGTCGGAGTCACGGTCGAACGCCTCATCCACTTCCAAACGGACCGACGCATCGGCTCCGGCCTCGTCCGGGTGATCGACATCCCGTCGACCCGGATCAGCGCCTTCCGGCCAACTTTCCACGCGCACGCACATCCCCCCACAGGAATGGTTCTGGGGTGCGTATACGACCCGGGTAACTCGCACACGTCGTCCGGACCGGACCCCCATCCGATCCGAGCGCCCCCTTTATCACACTGCACCCGGACCATGAATGTAGCGCACGTAAGCATCAGTAAGGGTTCTGTGTCCGTCCCGGCTCATCATGATGAGTGCATCTGTGGCCGGAATCCACCCGTCCACAGGGCGCTCCAGCCATCTTTCCTCGGCCGCAAGCTCCGCCGCGGCGGCACGCAGGGCCTCGATCCCACGATGCCTCAGCCCCTTGCGCCACACAAGCGAAACGGGTGACAACGGCACGGGGTTCACGAGGGGCCGCAGCACCGATCCGGGCATGGCCGGAAAATCGACCACGGCGAGGACGGGGTTCCGTGTCTTGGCCATGACCCTTTGGAACTCCCCGGCGCCGACGGCGAGCGGCGCGGGCGACGCGACCTCGATCCCGCGCCCCTCGAACAGCTGACGTGCCAGCTCGGTCCACTCCAGGGTCCGGGGGTTCCCGGCACCGGCGTACACCTGCTCGCCCGCGAGCGCGTCGAGCGGTACGGCGTCCAGCGCGGCGAGGTGGTGGTCCTCGGGCAGGATGACGGCCATCGGCTCGTACCGCACGGGCTGCTGTTCCAGGCGGGCCCGGATCGCCGGGTCCAGCCCCGCGAACCGCCCGAAGGACGCGTCGAGCCGGCCGGCGAGCAGCTCGGCGGCGGCGCCGGTGAGGCCGCTCTCGAAGCGGGCCATCAGCTCGCAGTCGGGGATGAGTTCGCGCGCCCGGTGGAGGACGCGTTCGATGGCCAGCCCTTCGCTGTTCACGTCCACGAGCAGGGGGCGCTCGGCGTCCGTCAGCCCGAACGCGGCGAGCAGTTCGTCCTGCGCTTCCAGGGCCCGGCGCGCGTACGGCAGCAGCCGCTCGCCGTCCGGGGAGAGCGTCACCTGGCGAGTGCTGCGCACGAAGAGGGCTGCCCCCAACTCCCGTTCCAGGCGCCGGACATCGCGGCTCAGAGCCTGCTGGGCGACGTACAGCCGGGCGGCCGCACGCGTGAAGTGCAGCTCCTCGGCGGCGGCGAGGAAGGCGCGCAGGAGGCGTGGGTCGAGGTCGCGGGGCCCGGGCATCCCGGGAACCTACAACACAGGTGCGTCAATCAGCACGGAGAAGGTGTTGGACCCCTGATGACGGGCCGGGCGACCGTTGATCCATGCCGCCACAGCCCTCATCGCCGCGCACGACTTCCCCAGGTACGACTTCCCCGCGTACGACTTCCCCAGGTACGACATCTCCGTATACAACCTCCCCGCGCACGACCTCCCCGCCTACGACCGTCTTCACCGTCACCGCCGACAGCCTGGTGGTCGCCGACTTCCGACCACGAGGAACGCGAGAGCCGCGAGAACCGCGAGGTTCACGAGGGCCCCGGCGACCCCGGCAGTCCCGTCGTCGGCCCTCGCGCAACCCGTACCGCCGCCTCTTCGCCATCCCCGGCACCCGAGCGTTCACGATCGGGAATCTGATCGCGCGTCTTCCCATGGGCATGTTCAGTGTGAGTGCCGTCATCATGATCGCGGGGACCCGTGGCTCGTACGCGCTCGCCGGCGCCGTGACGGCCACGGGCCTGGCGGCGACGGCGGTGGTCGCGCCCTGGACGGCACGCCTCATCGACCGCCACGGGCAGGCGCGGATCGCCGTACCCGCGACGGCGATCGCGGCACTCGGCTCGCTCGCGCTGCTGCTGTGCGTGCGGTACGAGGCGCCCGACTGGACCCTCTTCGCCGCGTACGCCGCCACGGCCACCACGCCCAACACCGGAGGCATGTCCCGGGCGCGCTGGGCCCATCTCCTGAAGGGCGACCCGGCACGTCTGCACACCGCGAACTCCTTCGAACAGGCCGCGGACGAGCTGTGTTTCATGCTCGGCCCGGTGCTGGCCGCGTTCCTGTGCGGGGTGTTCTTCCCGGAGGCGGGCACGCTCGTCGGCGTCGCCCTGCTGCTGATCGGCGTCCTCGTCTTCGCCGCCCAGCGCTCGACGGAACCGCCCGCCCAGGGCCGTACGACCGTCAAGGCACCGTCCCCTCTCCGGGCTCCCGGAATACCGCCCCTGTTGATCGGATTCCTGGCCACCGGCGCGGTGTTCGGGTCGATGGAGGTCGTCACGATCGCGTTCGCGGATGCACAGGGGTACCGGTCGGCGGCCGGAGTGATCCTCGCGCTCCAGGCGGCCGGCTCGTGCGCGGCGGGGCTCCTCTACGGAGCGCTGAAGCCCGGACGCCCTGTTGAACGGAGATATCTCCTGGGTCTCACCGCGATGACACCCCTCATGGCACTGCCCCTCATGGCCGCCACGCTCACAGGCGACCTCGTGGCCCTCGCGCTTTCCCTGCTCCTCGCCGGGATGGCCACGGCGCCGACGATGGTCACCGGCATGACGCTTCTCCAACGCCGCACGCCCGAGGGTCGGCTGAACGAGGGCATGACGCTGGCGGTGACCGGTCTGCTGGGCGGGATCGCCGTCGGGTCCGCGCTCGGCGGCTGGGTCGCGGAGCACGGGTCGGCCGCCGCCGGTTACGGCGTCCCGGTCAGCGCGGCCGCGGTAGCCCTACTGATCGCCCTCGCAACAGCGCGACCAGCAACTCGGTGAACCACATCACCACCCAGGACAGCCGACGCCCCGCCCCCACCCGAACCTGAGCCTCACGCCCCCACCAAGCTCACCAAGCTCACCAAGCTCACCAAGCTATCGCCGATCGTCGCGTATGGCCGCGTCAGTCAGCCGCCGCCCCCTGTCGTTCGACCCCTCGAACCCCACTCCAATTTCGACGCACCCCATTGACTCGCCTCCGGCCCCCACATACCTTCCCTCGTCGAAGCGCTTCGACATCAAGCGTCGAAGCGTTTCGATGAACCCTGCGTGACGCCCCCCACGACGAACGTGACGAGACACGACCAACGAGCGCGATGAGCACGACCGACAAACGTGACAAGCACGACTCACCGGGACAGTGAGCCATCCGACTCCCATGGAGGCACTGGATGTTGACGACACGAAGGCGTGTGGTGGCGACGGCCGCGGCGGTTCTGAGCGGGACCCTGCTCCTCGCCTCATGCGGCGATTCGGACAGCGGCGGATCCGACAGCAAGACCTTGAAGTTGTGGCACTACGAGGGGCCCGACAGCGCGATGGGCGTGGCCTGGAACGCGGCCATCAAGGAGTTCGAGAAGACGCATCCGGGCGTCAAGGTGAAGTTCGAGGAGAAGGGCTTCGAACAGATCCAGAAGACGGCCCCGATGGTTCTCAACTCGGACGACGCACCCGACCTCATGGAGTACAACAAGGGCAACGCGACGGCCGGTCTGCTCTCCAAGCAGGGGCTTCTCACCGACCTGTCCGCCGAGGCCACCAAGCGCGGCTGGGACAAGAAGATCAGCCCCGGGGTGCGCACCACCAGCCAGTACGACACCAACGGCGTGATGGGTTCCGGGAAGTGGTACGGAATCCCCAACTACGCCGAGTACACGATGGTGTTCTACAACAAGGACCTCTTCAAGAAGCACGGGATCCAGGAACCCACCACGTTCGACGAACTGACCGCCGCCATGGACAAGTTCGTCGACGAGGGCGTCACCCCGCTCGCCAACGCGGGCGCCGAGTACATGGCCCACCAGTACCTGTACCAGCTGGCGCTGTCGAAGGCCGACCGCGCCTGGGTTGACTCGTACGAGCTCTACAAGGGCAAGACCGACTTCCACGACGCCGCCTGGACGTACGGCGCCGAGACCTTCGCGGACTGGGTGAAGAAGGGCTACATCAGCAAGGACTCCACGAGCGCGAAGGCGGAGGACGCCGGGGTCTCCTTCATCCAGGGCAAGAGCCCGATCCTGTTCTCCGGCAGCTGGTGGTACGGCAGGTTCGCCGCGGAGAACAAGTTCGACTGGGGCACCTTCCTCTGGCCGGACTCGAACATGACCCTCGGCTCGGGCGGCAACCTCTGGGTCGTCCCCAAGGGCGCCAAGAACAAGGACCTGGCGTACGACTTCATCGACATCACCATGTCGGAGAAGATCCAGAACCTGCTCGGCAACAAGGGCGGAGTCCCCGTGGCGGCCGATCCCGCCGCCATCACCGACCCGCGGGCCAAGGCACTCATCGCCAACTTCAACACGCTCTCCGAGCGGGACGGCCTGGCCTTCTATCCCGACTGGCCCGTCGCCGGCTTCTACGACGTCCTCGTCTCCGAGACGCAGAAGCTGATGACGGGGAGCGCGAAACCGGAGGCCTACCTGGACGCGGTGCAGGAGGCGTACGACAAGGGCGTACCGGAGCAATGACGGTCACCGTCGAACGGGGAGAACGGGGAGAACGGGGCGGCCGGGTCACCGGAAAGCACCAGTACGCGAAGAACCCGCGCCGCCCCCGCGACTCGTACACCCTGTTCCTGCTGCCCGGGATGCTCGCCTTCTTCGCGGTCATCATCGTGCCGTTCCTGATGAACACGGGCGTGAGTTTCACGGAGTGGCAGGGGGTCGGCAGCCCGGAGTGGACCGGGCTCGCCAACTACCGGGAGCTGATGGACGACTCGGAGTTCTGGGCGTCCTTCCGGCACAGCCTCTTCATGGTCGTGGCGATGGCGGCCGTACCGACCGTCCTCGGACTCGTCCTCGCCGCCGCCCTGTTCGACTTCGTCGGCAAGCACTTCGGGACGAAGACGGCCGCCGTGCTCCGCGCCTGCTTCTACCTCCCGCAGGTCCTGCCCATCGCGGTCGCGGGCATCGTGTGGAGCTGGATCCTCGCGCCCGAGAACGGCTCCCTGAACGAACTCCTGAAGGCCATCGGACTCGGCAGCCTCCAGCAGGACTGGCTCGGCGACCCCGACCTCGCGCTCTACAGCGTGATGGGCGTGATGGTGTGGGTGCAGCTCGGCTTCCCGCTCGTCATCTTCATGGCGGGGCTGCAACGCGTCGACCCGCAGCTGTACGAGGCCGCCGAGCTGGACGGCGCCGGCTGGTGGCGAAGGTTCTGGCACGTCACCCTCCCCCAGATCCGGCCCGAGATCTACGTCGTCCTCCTCTGGTGCACGATCGCCGCGCTCAAGGTCTTCGGCGCGGTGTACGTCCTCACCAAGGGCGGACCGGGCGGGGCCACGAACGTCCCCTCCTACTTCTCCTTCACCACCTTCTTCGAGAAGACGCAGGTCGGTTACGGGGCCGCGATCTCGACCGTACTGACCGTGATCATCCTCGTCCTCGCCCTCGTGGGACTGAAGCTCCAGACGCGTGCCGAGGACGCCGAGGAAGGGCTCCGCGCATGACAGCCGTACGAACCGAGGCCCGCCGGCCCACCCGCACGGTCATCGCCCGCTATCCCGTCCTCGTCGCCCTGATCATCGGGGCCCTGTTCATGGTCCTGCCCTTCCTGATCATCACGGTCAACGCGGTGAAGTCGCCCGCCGAGTACTCCGCGAACGGCCCCCTCAGCCTCCCCGAGGGCGTCTACCTCGACGGCCTGAAGGACTTCTGGGAGCGCGTCGACTTCGGGCAGAAGCTCGTCAACTCCGTGCTGATCAGCGGCAGCGTGGCTCTCCTGGCCGTCGTCCTGTCCGTGCTCAACGCGTACGCGATCGGGATCGGCCGCATCAAGGGCCGCACCTGGGTGCTCGCCTTCTTCGTCCTGGCGAACATGCTGCCGCAGGAGGCGCTGGTCTACCCCGTCTACTACCTGAGCAAGGAAGTCGGCCTGTACGACACCCGGTTGAGCGTGATCATCGTCTTCACCGTGATCCAGGCCGCCTTCGGCACGTATCTCCTCTCCTCCGTCCTCGGCCAGTTCCCCCGCGAGATCATCGAGGCCGCCCGGATCGACGGGGCGAACAAGTGGCAGGTGCTGTGGCGGATCGTGGTCCCCGTCAGCCGGCCCACCATCGGCGTGCTGCTGGTCTTCTTCTTCATCTGGACCTGGAACGAGTTCCTGCTGCCCCTGGTCATGTTGATCTCCAACGACAACCAGACCGTGTCGGTGGCGCTCGGCGTGCTCCAGGGCCAGCGCCTGATGGACGCCACGATGACGAACGCTGCCGCCCTGCTGGGCGTGCTGCCCGCCATCGTCTTCTTCCTCGTCTTCCAGCGGACCCTCACCCGCGGGATCGCCGTGGGTGCCGTCAAATGAAGGAGTGTGGGCATTGAAGTTCACCGACGGCTACTGGCTGCTGCGCGAGGGCGTGACCGCGGCCCACCCGGTAGAGGTCCTCGATGTGACCGACGGGCCCGGCGCCCTGGAGATCCACGCACCGACCCAGCCCATCCGCCACCGCGGCGACCTGCTGAAGGGACCGGTCGTGACGATCAGCGCGCACGCGCCGATGCCGGACGTCATCGGCGTCACGTTCACGCACTTCGAGGGCGAGGAGCCGCACGGGCCCCAATTCGAGCTGGCCAAGGAGGAGTTCACCGCCCACACCGGGTACGACGAGGAGTCCGCGACCCTCACCGCGGGCGCCCTGTCCGTCAGAGTGAGCCGCACCGGCCCCTGGCACGTCGACTTCCTCGCGGACGGCCGCACCCTCACCTCCAGCGGACCCAAGGGCATGGGCATCATGCGGGACGCGGGCACCGGCGGCCACTATCTGCGCGAGCAGCTGAACCTCGGCGTGGGCACGCAGGTCTTCGGGCTCGGCGAGCGCTTCGGGCCGCTGGTCAAGAACGGCCAGGTCGTCGACATGTGGAACGCCGACGGGGGCACGGCCACGGAACAGGCGTACAAGAACGTGCCGTTCTATCTGACGGACGCGGGCTACGGCGTCTTCGTCGACCATCCGGGCCGGGTGTCCTTCGAGGTCGGCTCGGAGGCGGTGTCCCGGGTTCAGTTCAGCGCGGAGACACAGCAGTTGACGTACTACGTCATCTACGGCCCGACCCCGAAGGACATCCTCCGCAAGTACACGGCCCTCACCGGCCGCCCGGCCCTGCCGCCCGCCTGGTCGTTCGGGCTGTGGCTGTCGACGTCCTTCACCACCTCGTACGACGAGACCACCGTCAGCTCCTTCATCGACGGCATGAAGGAGCGCGAACTCCCGCTCTCCGTCTTCCACTTCGACTGCTTCTGGATGCGGGAGTTCAACTGGTGCGACTTCGAGTGGGATCCGCGGGTCTTCCCCGACCCGGAGGGGATGCTGGCCCGCCTCAAGGAGCGCGGCCTGCACATCTCCGTATGGATCAACCCGTACATCGCGCAGCGCTCGCCGCTCTTCGCGGAGGGCCGGGCCCTCGGGCACCTGCTGAAGCGGCCGGACGGGAGCGTCTGGCAGTGGGACCTGTGGCAGCCGGGAATGGCGCTCGTCGACTTCACCAGCGAGGCCGCCCGCGAGTGGTACGCGTCGAAGCTGGAGGCACTGCTCGACCAGGGCGTCGACTGCTTCAAGACCGACTTCGGGGAGCGGGTACCGGTCGACGTCGCGTACGCGGACGGAGGCGACCCCGAGCGGATGCACAACTACTACACGTACCTCTACAACCGCACGGTCTTCGACGTGCTGCGCAAACACCGGGGGGAGGCCGAAGCCGTCGTCTTCGCGCGCTCGGCGACCGCCGGCAGCCAGAAGTTCCCCGTGCACTGGGGCGGCGACTGCGAGGCGACGTACGAGTCGATGGCCGAGTCGCTGCGAGGAGGGCTGTCGCTGGGCCTGTCCGGCTTCGGCTACTGGAGCCATGACATCGGCGGCTTCGAGGGAACGCCGACACCGGCCCTCTTCAAACGGTGGATCGCCTTCGGGCTGCTGTCATCGCACAGCCGGCTGCACGGCAGCTCCTCCTACCGCGTCCCCTGGCTCTTCGACGAGGAGGCCGTGGACGTCCTGCGCCTCTTCACCCGCCTGAAGCTGCGCCTCATGCCCTACCTGTACGAGGCCGCCCGCACCGCGCACACCGAAGGCGTGCCGATGATGCGCGCGATGGTCCTGGAGTTCCCGGACGACCCCGGGTGCGCTCATCTGGAGCGGCAGTACATGCTCGGCCCCGATCTGCTGGTCGCGCCCGTGTTCTCCGACGAGGGAGAGGTGTCGTACTACGTCCCCGAGGGCACCTGGACCCACTTCCTCAGCGGACAGCCGGTCACCGGGCCCCGCTGGGTGCGCGAAAAGCACGACTTCATGAGCGTTCCGCTGCTGGTCAGGCCGGGTGCGGTGATCCCGGTGGGGGCCGTGGACGACCGGCCCGACTACGCGTACGCCGACGGGGTCACCCTGCACGCCTACGGGCTCGAACGCGGCGCCCAGGTGACCGTGCCGGTGGGGGACGTGACCTTCACCGTGGTCCGCGAGGGGGACACGCTGCGGGCTTCATGCAGCGATCCCTCGGCGCCCTGGGGGCTGGCCTCGGGCGGGCGTGAGGTGCGGGCGAAGGCCGGTACCGGGTTTCTGACGGTGGAGCTGGGCTGATGGTCAAGATCACCGATGTGGCGCGGCACGCCGGGGTCTCCCCCAGCACCGTCTCGTACGCCCTGAGCGGCAAGCGCCCCATCTCCGAGGAGACCCGTCGGCGCATCGAGGAGTCCATACTCCAGCTCGGCTACCATCCGCACGCCGGGGCCCGGGCGCTGGCGAGCAGCAAGTCGAACGTGCTGGCGCTGGTGATCCCCTTACGGGCGGGCATCCATGTGCCGGTCGTCATGCAGTTCGCGGTGTCCGTGGTGACCGCTGCCCGTCAGTACGACCACGACGTGCTGCTGCTGACGCAGGAGGAGGGCGAGGCGGGTCTGCGACGCGTCGCGGACACCGCGCTGGTCGACGCGCTCATCGTGATGGACGTCCAGCTCCACGATCCCCGGCTGCCGTTGCTGCGCGCCCTGGACCGGCCCTCGGTGCTGATCGGTTTCCCTCAGGAGCCCGAGGGCCTGACCTGCATCGACCTGGACTTCAAGGCCGCGGGCGAGCTGTGCGTCGAGCATCTGGCCGGGCTCGGGCACCGGGTGATCGGGCTCGTGGGGTCGCCGCCCGAGGTGTACGTACGGGAGACGGGGTTCGCCCAGCGCGTGGTCCAGGGCTTCACCGCCGCGGCCCACCGGAACGGGCTGGCCTCCTCGGTCCACCCGTGCGAGGCGGCGCCCGCGGCGGCGCGGCAGGTCGCCGAGCAACTCCTGCGGGAGCGGCCCGCGTTGACGGGTGTCGTGGTGCACAACGAGCCGATCCTGGAGCCGCTGATCGACGCGTTCGAAGGGCTCGGCTTACGGGTCCCGGGAGACCTGTCGGTCACAGCGATCTGCCCGGACGAGCTCGCCGAGCGCGCCCGCGTCCCCGTCACCTCGATCGCCATACCGGCCGCCGAGGTGGGCACGGGGGCGGTGGAACTGCTGATGAAGAAGCTCGGCGGCGGTGCCGCACCGGAGGCCACCCTGCTGTCGCCGCGGCTGACCGTGCGGGCCAGCACGATGCCACGCCCCTGACCTTGCAAGGCCCTAGTCGAAGGAGCCGTGACATGAAGGGCAAGAGAAGCAAGAGAACACCGAGACAGCCGAGAAGACCCGGAAGACCGAGAACCACGCTCGTCCTCGCGCTGGCCTTGATCGCCGGACTCGGCGCCACCGTACCGGCGGGGGCCGACGAGCCCTCGTACCCCTTCCGCGATCCCCGGCTCTCCCTCGACGCACGCGTGAACGATCTCCTCTCCCGTCTCACGCTCGACGAGAAGATCTCTCTGCTCCACCAGCACCAGCCCGCGATCCCCCGCCTCGGCATCCAGTCGTTCAAGACCGGCACCGAGGCCCTGCACGGGGTCGCCTGGCTCGGCGAGACCACCGTCTTCCCGCAGGCCGTGGGGCTCGCGTCGACCTGGGACCCGGCGTTGATGAAGCAGGTCGGCTCGGCGGTCGGCGACGAGGCGCGCGGCTTCCAGCAGGAGCGCCCGGCCGGCTGGGGCCTCAA
Source organism: Streptomyces sp. 2A115 (assembly GCF_052245575.1). Taxonomy (NCBI): domain Bacteria; kingdom Bacillati; phylum Actinomycetota; class Actinomycetes; order Kitasatosporales; family Streptomycetaceae; genus Streptomyces; species Streptomyces sp. 2A115. The sequence goes on from NZ_JBQQCG010000014.1 coordinate 103,404, forward strand.
CCTCTGGGCGCCCGTGGTCAACCCGCTGCGCGACCCACGCTGGGGCCGCAACGAGGAGGGCTACTCCGAGGACCCGTACCTGACGAGCTCGATGGCGACCGCGTACGGCACCGGCCTGACCGGCGGCGACCCCGACCACCTCAAGACGGCGCCCACGCTCAAGCACTTCCTCGGCAACAACAACGAGGTGGACCGCACCACCACCTCGTCCGACCTGCGCCCGCGCGTGCTGAAGGAGTACGAGGAGCAGGCCTTCAGGCCGACGATCGAGGCGGACGCCGCGACCGGCGTGATGTCCTCCTACAACCTCGTCAACGGCCGCCCGGCGACGGTCGATCCGGCGCTGAACGACGAGGTGCGCGGCTGGTCCTCGTACGACCTGCTGAACGTCACCGACGCCTACGCGCCCAACAACCTGGTCGGCACCGGCAGCCAGAAGTACTACGACACCCTTCCCGAGGGGAACGCGGCCGCGCTGAAGGCCGGCGTCGACAGCTTCACGACGGACGACGCGAACTCCGTACCGACGACGACAGCCGTCAAGTCGGCTGTCTCCACAGGCCTGTTGAAGGAGTCGGACGTCGACACGGCGGCCGGGCACATACTGAGCGTCCGCGTCCGGCTCGGCGAGTTCGACCCGGGCGGCGGGAAGTACGGGTCGATCGACAAGTCCGTGATCAACAGCCCGGCGCACCAGAAGCTGGCGCGGAAGGCGGCGGCCGACGCGGCGGTGCTGCTGAAGAACTCGGGCGGCACCCTGCCCCTGAAGGCCTCCCCGTCCCACGACCTGGCCGTCGTCGGCCCGCTCGCCGACACCCTCTACACCGACTGGTACTCGGGCACACTCCCGTACGCCGTCACGCCCGCCGAGGGCATCTCCGACCGGCTCGGCAAGCCCGTGACCAGCAACGAGGGCGTGGACCGGATCGCCCTCAAGAACGCGGAGACCGGAGAGTACGTGACGGCGGGCACGGACGCCGACGGTGAGGCCCTCCAGGAGAGCGCCGCCTCTTCCGACGCGGCGGCCGCCCAGTTCGACGTGTTCGACTGGGGCGCCGGCATCGTCACCCTCCGCTCCGCCGCGAACGGCAGGTACGTCGGCTACAACTGGTCGAACTTCGTCAACGACCAGGTCCAGCCGAACGGTTGGTTCGTCCAGCAGCAGTTCGCGCTGGAGGAGCAGACCGACGGCACGTACCTCCTCCGCTACGCGGGGTACGAGACCCAGGAGCCCTGGTGGTCGAACCCGGTCTACCTCGGCCCGACCGGCCCCGACGGCACCCTCGGCCTGGTCACCAAGGACGAGGCCGCGCACTACGCCAAGGACGTCGTCCGCAGCGGCACCGCGGAGGCCGTGGCGGCGGTGAAGGGCAAGGACGCGGCGGTCGTGGTGGTCGGGTCCATGCCGGCGATCAACGGCCGCGAGAACGACGACCGCGAGGACATGAGCCTGGCCCCGTCCCAGGAGGCCCTGGTCAAGGCGGTGCGCGCGGCGAACCCGAAGACGGTCGTGGTCGTCGAGAACAGTTACCCGACCACCCTCGGCGCCCTCCAGAAGGAGGTTCCCGCCCTCCTCTGGACCACCCACGCGGGCCAGGAGACCGGCAACGCCCTCGCCGACGTCCTCTTCGGCGCCGTGAACCCGGCCGGACGGCTCACCCAGACCTGGTACGAGTCGGAGGCCGACCTCCCCTCCATCCTGGAGTACGACAACATCAAGTACGACCGCACGTACCAGTACTTCAAGGGCGACCCGCTCTACGAGTTCGGCTACGGACTCTCGTACTCCTCCTTCCGCTACGGCGAGTTGAGGCGAACCGCCGGCGGATACGAGCTCGCCGTCACCAACACCGGCAAGCGCGCCGGCGACGAGGTCGTGCAGCTCTACACCCACCAGCGCGTCTCCCGCGACAAGCAGCCGCTGAAGCAGCTGGAGGCCTTCCGGCGGATCTCGCTCGATCCGGGCCAGACGAAGACCGTCAAGCTCGAACTCACCGCGAAGGACCTCGCACACTGGGACGTCACCCGCTCCAAGTGGGTGGTGGAGAGCGGCACGTACGACGTCCTCGTGGGTGCGTCCTCCGAGGACATCCGCTCCCGTACGTCGCTGAAGGTGCGCGGCGAGACGATTCCGGCCCGGGATCTCTCGCGCTCGACCCGGGCCGAGAACTTCGACGACTACCAGGGTGTGCGGCTGGTCGACGAGTCCAAGGTCCGCGGCACCTCGGTGGGGGCCACGGCCGGCGGGGCCTGGCTCAAGTTCGCCGATGCCCAACTGGGCTCCGGCGCCACGAAGTTCAGTGCGCGGGTGGCCGGAGCGGCCGGGCAGGTCGAGATACGGCTCGGCTCGCCGACCGGCACGCTCGTCGGCACGGCGAGGGCGTCCGGAACCGGGTCGGTGTACACGTACGACACGGTGAACGCCTCCCTGTCCGCCACCGCGAAGGGGCGCCAGGACGTGTACCTCGTACTGAGCGAAGGCCTTCGCCTGTCGGCCTTCTCCCTGCGCTGACCCGCACGGCGGCAGAACAGCGGAACAGGTGAACGGCACGGCCCAGGGCGCCGAAAGGGTGCCCTGGGCCGCACCTCACCTCGGCACTCGCTCAGCGCCCCCGCCCTTGAGAACTCAGCACTCCGCCGGCTTGCGCCACGAGCACTCCAGATCCCCGTCCCGCTCGGCCCCGCGCGCGCTGCCCGGCTTCACGAGCACCGCCTCGTCCGCCGTGGACTTCGCCAGCGTCACCACGATCGCGTCCTCCAACGGCTTCACGGACGACGCCAGGTAGTTGTTGAGCACGATGCTGTAGACGAGCTCGCGCCCGCCGGCATCCGTGACATACCCGGAGAGCCCCGACGCGCCCGTCAACGACCCTGTCTTCGCACGGGCGTTGAGCGCGGCGGGCGTGCCGCACATCCTGGTCCGCAGCGTCCCGCCCACGAACCGGTCCGGATCGCAGGCCACCGGCAGGGACCGGTACCAGTCGGCGTACCAGGGCTCGCCCCGCACGGCGAGCAGCAGCTTGGCGAGCTGCCCGGCGGGGATGTTGTTCATCCGCGACAGCCCTGACCCGTCCACCTGCCGCAGCTTGCCGGTGTCGACGCCGACGCCCTTCAGATAGCCGCTGACGGCAGCGAGCCCGGCGCCCCAGCGCCCGGCCCCCGAGACCTTGTGCCCCATGGCCTTGGTCAGAACCTCCGCGTGCATGTTGTTCGACAACTTCATGAAGGGGATCAGCAGGTCCTTCAGCGGCATGGAGTCGTGCGAGGCGAGCCGCCGCGCGCCCTCCGGGGTCGCCCGCCCGAGCCGCGTCGGCCCGGTCACCTTCACTCCGTGCGCGGCTAGCGCGTCCCGGAACACGGCGGCCGCGTACCCGGTGGGCTCCCACACGGTGACCCACTCCTTGGCCCCCGAGCCACCGACCGGTGTCGTACCGCTGACGGTGATCGTGTTGGCGCCGTGCTCCCGTTCGACGGTGAGGTCGTTCGCCCCGCCGGAGCCGACGGTCGTGGCCCGCACGTCGATGTCGACGTACTCGGTCTTCGGGGTGACGCTGACGACGGGCTCCTCCCCCGCCGCCGCACCCGGTGCGACCTGCACGATCACGGTTCCCGTGTCGTAGTCGGTGTCCGGGGCGACACTCAGGGCCGAGATCTGCGCCTCGTAGTACGAGGACTCGTCGTCGGCGGCCCAGGAGCGGCCGAGCCGCACGCTGTCGAAGCGGGTGTCGTCGGCGAGGAGCCGCCCGTTGACACGGGTGACGCCCGACTCGGCCAGATCGGCGGCCAGCGCGTCGTAGTCCTTGGCGAGCGCCGTGGGGTCTCCGGTGCCGCGCAGATACAGATCGCCGTTCAGGACGGAGCCCTGGCGGCGGCCGGTCGCCAGGACATCCGTCGTGAACGTGTGGTCGGGGCCGAGGATCTCCATCGCCGCGGCCGACGTGGGCAGTTTGGTGGTGGAGGCGGGCATCAGCCGCGAGGTGGGCTGCCGCTGGTACAGCACCTCTCCGCTCGCGGCATCGGCGACCACGACGCTCGCCGCCCCGCCCTCCATCCGGCTGTCCCCGAGGATCGTGTCGAGGGCCTCCGGCAGCCCGCTCCGGTCGGTATCCGCCCCGGCCGGCGAACCCCCACTGAGCCCGGCCGCCGCGATCCCGATCACGACAGGCCAGATCCACCGGTACATACGGGAGTTGACGCGCCCCCCAGAACACTTCGCGGTTCTTCTCACGGGTCTACTCATGCCACAGCAGCATCCCGGACGACGCGCCTCGTGGACAGTACGCCTCCAGAGCGCTCAGCCGAGTCCCCACGATTGCCCGAGCCTGTGGGCCGCGCACAGGTTCACATCCAGGATGTACGCCCCCGCCGAGCCGCACTGCTCACTACCGCTTCCCGGATCGACGGGCTGCCCATGCCCCATCCCGGTGATGCCGTACGTCTCCACGACCGCCGTCCCGCTCCCGTCCCGGAAGACCTGGTGCGGGTAACCGGCGACGCTGTCGCTCACGTCCGCGACCTGATCGGCGCCGTGCACGTTGGTCCACTGCTTCATGAGGTCGGTCATGTTGACGGGCTTGACGGTGTAGTCGGCCGTCCCCTGGAACACGGTGAGCTTCGGCCAGGGCCCGCCGTACCCGGGCCGGGCGGCCCGCACTCGGTCGCCCCACTGCTGTGCGGTCTGGGTGGCGCCCACGTACATGCAGACGTACGGCGACCCCGCGGCCTGCGCGCACCCGTACGGCAGCCCCGCGGCCACCCCACCCGCGGCGAACTTCTCCGGATACGTGGCCAGCATCACGGAGGTCATCCCGCCGCCGGCGGACAGCCCGGTGACGTACACCCGCGAGCCGTCCCCCGAAACGTCGGCGAGCTGCCGGTCGACCATCTGCGCGACGCTGGCGGCCTCTCCCTGACCCCGCGCGATATCACCGCTCTGGAACCAGTTGAAGCACAACGAGGCGTTGTTGCCGGACGGCTGCTGCGGCAGCACGACGGAGAACCCCCAGCGGTCGGCGAGCTGGGTCCAGCCACTGCCGGTGCCGTACCCGGCGGCGTTCTGCGTGCACCCGTGCATGGCCACGACGACGGGCCGCCCCGCGGGCAGCCCGTCGGGCACGTAACGGAACATCTTCAGGGCTCCGGGATTGCTCCCGAAGCCGGTGACTTCCTGCACGGACGCGGCGGAGGCCCGCCCCGGCGGCAGGACAAGCGACAACAGGGTGGCCAGGAGGGCCACCAACACAAGACGACGGGATGTAGCGGCTCTGGTTTCGGTCATGAGGAGGGACCGTAGAAGCGTGAACCGTCCCCCGATATGTCCCCGGACCCCACAACAAGACCTTTCGCAGTGTGGCTCGTAGACACGACAAAGGCCCCGCTGCCTGGGCAGCGGGGCCTTTGCCTACTGTGTTCAATTAAAAAACATGGGGTTTGTGGAGATGGCGGGAATCGAACCCGCGTCCAACGGTGCAGAATCAGGGCTTCTCCGAGCGCAGTTCGCTGCGATTTTCTCAGCCCCGGAGATCACGCGAACAAGTCTCCGACGGGCTCAGTCACTGTTTGATTTCCCATCGAACCCCGTGACCGGGCTCGACGGTTTAGTTCCCTAGATTATGCCAGGGTCCGGGTCGGGAACACCCCCGGGCTGACACCCATTAAGGGTCCTTCACTCACTGCTTATTAGGCAGCGAGGGCGAAGGACTGGGAATCGCTCTTGGAATTGGCGATTATTGGTTGCGACATATGGTTAACGAGATCATTGCCGCTTCCTCGGCTCGCTTCCCCTGCTTCGACAGCCGCTGTCGAAACCGATCATCCCCATGTTGTGTTTTCAAGCCGGGCCTTTCGACCCACGCACCCTCGGTGGGGCACTGGTGCCATCGTACGTGACCAACGCGCGACGATGCCACCGTATTCCCGACGGCCGCGCCACTCGCGCGCCGCCCGTCGGCTGCTCACCGGCTACTCGCCCCGCTGCTTCCTCTTGACAGCCGCGATCGCCCGGTCCGACTCCCGCCGGTCCTGCTTCTCCCGCAGGGTCTGCCGCTTGTCGTACTCCTTCTTGCCTCGGGCGAGCGCGATCTCGGCCTTCGCGCGGCCGTCCTTGAAGTACAGGACGAGGGGCACGATCGTGTGACCCGTCTCCTCGGACTTCGACGCCAGCTTGTCGATCTCCTCGCGGTGCAGGAGCAGCTTGCGCTTGCGGCGCGCGGAGTGGTTGGTCCAGCTGCCCTGGCTGTACTCGGGGATGTGGGCGTTGTGCAGCCATGCCTCGTCCCCGTCGATCTGGACGAATCCGTCGGCCAGCGAGGCGCGGCCCTGGCGCAGCGACTTCACCTCCGTGCCGGTGAGTACGAGCCCGGCCTCGTAGGTGTCGATGATCGCGTAGTCGTGCCGCGCCTTCTTGTTCTGCGCGACGATCTTGCGCTTGCCGTCCTTGACCTTGCCGGAGGCTCCCCCGCCCTGCTTCGGCTGGGACTCTTTCGGTACGTACATGCCCTTGCTCATAGTGCTGGCCATTTTCGCACTAGAGAGGGGTCCGAGGGAAAGCCGATTACGAGGTCGGCGACGCAGGATCTCCGAGCCCGCTCAGTATGGTCTCGGCCCGCTCCAGCGCGCTCTCCTCGACCTCCAGGTCGGGGGCGAGGCCACGGCCGTCGACGCTGCGCCCGGAGGGGGTGCGGTAGTGGCCGACGGTCAACTCGGCGACCGAGCCGTCGGGCAGCCGGCTCGGCATCTGGACCGAGCCCTTGCCGAAGGTCCTGGAGCCCACGACGACCGCGCGGCCGCGGTCCTGCAGGGCGCCCGTGAGGAGCTCGGCCGCGCTCATCGTGCCGCCGTCGACGAGCGCGACCAGGGGTCTTGTGGTGTCACCGCCGGGATCGGCGTGCAGCGCGCGCTGGTCCCCGTTCACGTCGTACGTCGCCACGAGACCGCCGTCCAGGAAGGCGGAGGCTGCGGTGACGGCCTCGGTGACCAGGCCGCCGGAGTTGCCGCGCAGGTCGAGGACGACCCCGGCACCCGCGGGCGCCCGGTCCACGGCGGACCGTACGAGGTCGCCGGAACCCTTGGGGAAGGAGGCGACCTTGATCACGGTGATGCCTCCGGGGAGCTCGCGCACCGTCACGGAGTCCGTGGACAGCCGCGCCCGGCGCAGCGTCTCGCTCCACGCGCGCGTGCCGCGCTCCAGGCCGAGCGCGACGGCGGTGCCCTCCGACGCGTCGGTGGCGTCGCCCCTCAGTAACGAGACGACCTCGGTGACGGGCCTGCCGTCGACACGGCGGCCGTCGACGCTGCGCAGCCGGTCGCCCTTGCGGATCCCGGCGGCCTGCGCGGGCGAGCCGGACTGCACGCGGGTCACCTCGATCCGTCCGTCGCGCTCGCGCCGGGCCCACAGACCGACGCCCGTGTACTGGCCGTCGAGGGCTTCCTCGAACTCCTCGTACTCGCCCTCGGAGTAGACCGCGCCCCAGCGGTCGCCGCTGCGGCTGACGGCCCGCTCGGCGGCCTCCACCGGGGACTTGCCGTCGGCCATCGCCTCGGCGGCGGCGTCGGCGACGTCCTCCTCGTGGCCGGCCGTGACCGACCGGCCCGACGGAGGAGCGGGTTTCCGGCCGGATTCCTCGAACGAGCCGGTCGCGGCGCCTGCCGCGAGGACGCTCGCGAAGACCAACGTCAGGGCCGCCCCGCGGCCGAAGCGGCGGGGCTGACAAAACAGGTCTCGGCCTGACATGCCGGTGAGTCTAGGACAACGCGAAGGGCCGCACCGGCGGTTGCCGGTACGGCCCAATTGGCGTGCGTCACACCTTCAGATACTTGCGCAACGCGAAAAACGCGGCGAGCGCGGGCATCAGCAGACTCGTGGCGAGGATGAGCGGCAGCTTCGTCAGAACGGCGTCCCAGCCGATGAAGTTGATCAGATTCAGCTTCTCGGACAGGGCGAGCCCGTGGTCGATGATGAAGTACCGGGCGATCAGCAGGAAGGCACAGGCCACACCACCGCCGATCAGTCCCGCGACGGCGGCCTCCATGATGAACGGCGCCTGGATGTAGAAGCCGGAGGCGCCCACCAGCCGCATGATGCCGGTCTCACGCCGACGGCTGAACGCGGAGACGCGCACCGTGTTGACGATCAGCATCAGCGCGACGACGAGCATCATCGCCATCACGGCGCGGGCTGCCCAGTTCATGCCGTTGAGCAGCCCGAAGAGGTTGTCGAGGATGCCCTTCTGGTCCTGCACGGACTGCACGCCGTCACGGCCGTCGAAGGCGGTCGCGATGACCTGGTACTTCTCCGGGTCCTTCAGCTTGACGCGGAAGGACTCCTGCATCTGGTCCGGGGTGAGCGAGGCGGCCAGCGGGGAGTCGCCGAACTGCTCCTTGTAGTGCTTGTACGCCTGGTCGCTGGACTCGTGCGTGACGGTCTCGACGACCGACATCTTGTCCAGGTCGGTCTCGATCTGCTCCTTCTGCTCGGTGGTGACCGCTCCCTTGGCGCACTTGGGGTCGGACTCCGCGTCGCTCTTGTTGCAGAGGAAGATCGAGACGTTGACCTTGTCGTACCAGTAGCCCTTCATCGTGTTCACCTGGTCGCTCATCAGGAGCGAACCGCCGAACAGGGCGAGGGAGAGGGCGACCGAGACGACGACCGCGAAGGTCATCGTCAGATTGCGGCGGAGACCGACACCGATCTCCGACAGAACGAACTGGGCGCGCATGGCGTCTGCTAAGCCTTTCCGTGGACCGTCGTCAGTGCTGGTAGCCGTAGACGCCGCGTACCTGGTCGCGGACGAGTCGGCCCTGCTCCAGCTCGATGACGCGCTTGCGCATCTGGTCCACGATGTTCTGGTCGTGGGTCGCCATCAACACCGTCGTACCTGTCCGGTTGATGCGGTCGAGCAGCTTCATGATGCCGACGGAGGTCTGCGGGTCGAGGTTTCCGGTCGGCTCGTCCGCGATCAGCAGCTTGGGCCGGTTCACGAAGGCTCTCGCGATGGCGACACGCTGCTGCTCACCACCCGACAGCTCGCCGGGCATCCGGTCCTCCTTGCCGCCGAGCCCGACGAGGTCGAGCACCTGGGGCACGGACTTGCGGATCTCGCCGCGTGACTTGCCGATGACCTCCTGCGCGAAGGCGACGTTCTCGGCGACCGTCTTGTTCGGCAGGAGACGGAAGTCCTGGAACACCGTCCCCAGCTGGCGGCGCATCTGCGGCACCTTCCAGTTGGAGAGGCGCGCGAGGTCCTTGCCCAGGACGTGCACCTGACCGTGGCTGGTCCGCTCCTCGCGGAGGATCAGCCGCAGGAAGGTGGACTTTCCGGAGCCGGAGGACCCCACCAGGAACACGAACTCGCCGCGCTCGACCTCCAGGGAGACATCCCTCAGAGCGGGGCGGGTCTGCTTGGGGTAGACCTTGGAGACGTTGTCGAATCGGATCACGGATGCACCACAGGCCGTCGGGGGTAGGTGAGCGTGACCATACGCGAACCGGGTACACGAGCGCAGGCACCGGTCAGGGTTGCGCGGGGCTTGTGCGCTTTTGTGCGGGTCGTTCTTAGGGGCGCGGGGAACTGCGCGAGCAACCACAGCGAACCAGCAGCCGCGAGACGGACTCCAGCGCCCCCTCCCGAAGCGGCATTTTCCGGCCTAACCAGCGGAGCGCCGGGGCAGGATAAGGCGAGCCGCGCCGAAATCCGCGGAACCTGGCACAGTGGAGGGGGAACGTTCGCGTTTCCGCGAGCGTTGTCTACGTGGAACCGGTGCAAGGAGGGCGAGCGCATGACGTACGACCGGTTGGTGTGCGCGAACTGTGCCGCGCCCGTGAGCGAAGGCCGCTGCCCCGTCTGCCGCGCGAACCGCGAGCGGCTGCAGCAGGAGGGCCCCTTCGGTGGGATGAACCCCATGGCGCTGATCGCGCTGCTCGCCGTGCTGATCGCGGCGGTGGCGCTGCTGGCCCACCAGACCGCGTAGACCCCGCGAAGCGCAACGCACCACAGAGGCACCACAGAGGCATACGAGGAGGGCCCGGAGACAAGTCTCCGGGCCCTCCTCGTGTACTCACTCAACTCCGTACGCCTATGACATGCCTTACGTCAGGCAGCGGCGCCGCGGTTGTTGTTCATGAGACGCGGCAGCATCCGGAAGCCGATGCCACCGGCGATCATCGTGCCGGCGCCGATCAACAGGAACGTGACGTTCTCGGCGGCGCCGGTCTCGGCCAGCTCGCCGCCCGTGCCCTGGGCGGAGGTGTCGGAGGCGTCCGAGCCGGTGTCGGTCAGGCTCTCCTTGCCTTCACTCTGCTCAATGGGGGTGTTACCGCCGTCGGGGTCGGCGCCGCCACCCGTGGTACCGCCCGTGGTCCCACCGGTCGTGTCACCACCGGTCGTGCCACCCGTGGTGTCACCACCAGTCGTCCCGCCCGTCGTGTCACCGCCGGTCGTCCCACCGGTCGTGTCACCGCCGGTCGTCCCGCCCGTCGTGTCACCACCAGTCGTGCCACCCGTGGTGTCACCACCAGTCGTCCCACCGGTCGTGTCACCACCAGTCGTCCCACCCGTGGTGTCACCACCAGTCGTCCCACCGGTCGTGTCACCACCAGTGGTACCGCCCGTGGTGGCACCGCCGGTCGTCCCACCGGTCGTGTCACCACCAGTCGTCCCGCCCGTGGTGGCACCACCCGTGGTCCCGCCCGTGGTGTCACCACCGGTCGTGCCACCCGTGGTGCAGATACCGACGGGGCAGTCGTCGTCGGCCGAGACACTGACGTCGGCCGACACTCCGTTCTCGTCGGCGCTGGCGCCGACACTCAGGCCGGCGACGTTGACACCGACATCGAGAGCCGAAGCGGCACCGGCGGCGGTCAGCGAGGCACCGGCGGCGATCACCGCACCGGCAGCTATGCGCGCGACACGGATCCGCGTCTTCTTGGTCATCTGGTTGCTACCCCCAGTAGCTAATCGTCAGTGGAGCAGCGTCCGGGGCCGCGTCGTCGGGGTCAGCTCAGCGAAGCCCCCGGTTTCACATGCGCCCCAGAAATACGCATGCCGCGCGTTAGCCTTCCCACTTTTCAAAGCAACGTCAAGGTCGTTGCGACCGCCATGTCCAGATCAAGCTCATTTGACCGCCAGGATGACATGTGAGTGTGATGTAAAACCCAGACATCGCGTAGTACAAAGGGCAACTACCATCCGCTGGACGGTAGTTGCCCTGTCGACAAAGCGACGCTCAAAAGCGTCGTTTACTTGTCCTGCTGCTTGCGCCAGCGAATTCCAGCCTCGAGGAATCCGTCGATCTCGCCATTGAAAACGGCCTCGGGGTTACCCACCTCGAACTCCGTACGCAGGTCCTTGACCATCTGGTACGGATGCAGGACGTACGAGCGCATCTGGTTGCCCCAGGAGTTGCCACCGTCGCCCTTGAGGGCGTCCATCTTGGCCTGTTCCTCCTGGCGCCGCCGCTCGAGGAGCTTGGCCTGAAGGACATTCATCGCGGACGCCTTGTTCTGGATCTGCGACCGCTCGTTCTGACACGACACGACGATGCCGGTCGGCAGGTGGGTCAGCCGGACCGCGGAGTCGGTCGTGTTGACGCCCTGGCCTCCGGGCCCGGACGAGCGGTACACATCCACCCGCAGCTCGGACTCGTCGATCTCGATGTGATCGGTCTGCTCGACGACGGGCAGGATCTCGACCCCGGCGAAAGAGGTCTGCCTACGTCCCTGGTTGTCGAACGGCGAGATTCGCACCAGTCGGTGCGTGCCCTGCTCCACCGAGAGCGTGCCGTACGCGTACGGGGAGTGGACGGCGAAGGTGGTCGACTTGATGCCGGCCTCTTCCGCGTACGAGGTCTCGTAGATCTCCGTCTTGAACCCGCGCTGCTCGGCCCAGCGCAGATACATGCGCTGAAGCTTCTCGGCGAAGTCGGCGGCGTCGACGCCGCCGGCTTCCGCGCGAATGTTGACGAGCGCCTCCCGGGAGTCGTACTCCCCCGACAGCAGCGTCCTGACTTCCATCTCGTCCAGCGCCTTCTTTACGGCGACGAGCTCGGTCTCCGCCTCGGCGCGGGTGTCCGGGTCGTCTTCCTCCTCGGCCATTTCGAAGAGCACGCTCAGATCGTCGATACGCCCGCGGAGCGCCTCGGTCTTCCGCACCTCCGCCTGGAGGTGGCTCAGCTTGCTGGTGATCTTCTGCGCCACTTCCGGGTCGTCCCACAGGGACGGCGCTGCCGCCTGCTCCTCGAGCACGGCGATGTCTGCCCTCAGCTTGTCGAGGTCCAGGACGGCCTCGATCGACTCCATGGTCGAGGAGAGGGACTTGAGCTCTTCGGATACATCGACGACTGCCACGCCCCCCAGCGTAACGGCTCCGTCCTGCGAAGGGCTCCGACGGTTTGGCCTTGACGATTCCGCGGCTGTTGGGCCGAGGTGCCGGGTTCCTTTTCCCCAACCCCACCCCTTCCCGAAACTGGGGACTCCGCCCCCAGACCCCCGGCCCTTTAGGGGTGGCTCGGGATGGTGTGTTTGCTGCGGGTGGGTGGGGGCTGGTCGCGCAGTTCCCCGCGCCCCTAAAAGACTGGGGGCCTCAGGCCGGTTCTCACACTGCCGGTCCTCGTGGGCTGAGCGCGCAGTTCCCCGCGCCCCTGAAGGGGCCCCAGCCCCCACCCGTCCACAGCCTTCCGTCGGCGCGAGGGGACGCGCCGGGGCGTCCGAGCGCCGCGCTTCCCGGCTAACCCGACTACCTCAGAGTGGCGGTCGGATGCCCCGGCGCGTCTCCGACCCCCCACACACCCCAGGGGCGCGGGGAACTGCGCGACCAGCCCAGAACAACCCGCAGACAAAACAAACAACCCAACCGCCGGAGGCAACCGTCACGGCGACGCAGGCGCCGAGTTCTTCGTGTCCTGGGGAACCGCATCCGCGGGATCATCCGCCGTGGCAAGCCACGCACCAACCCCCACCGCAGCGACAAGCACAGCGGCAGCCGCGCCAAGAGTGATGCGTCGGCGCCGAGCCGACGCACGATGCCGCGCCGACCCCGGCCGAGCCGCACCAGCGGCCCGCGGCGCCCGAGCCGTACCCCGCGCACCCCCCGCCAGCTCGTCCGGCCCAGGCACCCGCATGCTCGTGTGGGTGTCCCGGTTCGAGTCGGGCACAGCCCCAGGCACCAGGGGAACAGCACCCCGCCGCACTCCCAGCCGCTCGCCCTCGCGCCCACCCTCACGCGGAGCCTCCGGCTCCACCGGCGCCTCGTCGTAAGCGCCCTCGCCGCCCTCCCCCTCCGGCTCGTCCACATCCAACGGCGGCATCCCGGCCAGCAGGGGCAACTGCTCCCGCAACCGCCCACCCAGCTCCGACGCCCGCAACCGAGACGCCGGCGCCTTGGCCAGACACTGCACGAGCAACTGCCACAGCTCTTCCGGAATCCCGGGCAGGGGGACGACGGTCTCGGTGACATGGCGACGCAGGACCGCTCCCGGGTGCCCGCCACCAAAGGGTGTGAAGCCCGCCAGGAGCTCGTACAGGACAGTCGCCAGCGCGTAGATGTCGACGGCCGCCCGGGGAGGCAGCCCTTCGATGATCTCCGGTGCCAGATAGTCAGGCGTACCAATGATCTTCGTCGCCCGGGTCCGCCGCGGCGAGTCGATGAGCTTGGCCACACCGAAGTCGGTGAGCAGTGCGGGGTGCGAGCCCCCGGGCCCGAGCGGCCCCTGCATGTCGAGCAGCACGTTCTCCGGCTTCACATCCCGGTGCACCACCCCCGCCGCGTGCGCGGCGGCGAGCCCGTCCGCGACATCGGCCACGATCGCGACGGCCGCCTCGGGCGCGAGCCGCCGCTCCCGGTCGAGCCGGGTCCGCAGATCCGTACCGCGTACGAGATCCATGACCAGCGCGAGATCGTTGCCGTCGACCACGAGGTCCCGCACAGAGACGACGTGCGGGTGGTCGAGGCCGAGCAGAGCCGTCCGCTCCTGCACGAAACGGCCCACGAGCTCCTGGTCGGACGCGAGGTCCTCGCGCAGCAGCTTGATGGCGACGGGACCCTCGGGACCCTCGCCCAGCCACACCGTGCCGGCGCTGCCCCGTCCCAGAATCTGGTTCGCGGTGTACCGGCTGCCGATCTTCCGTACCAAGACTGCTCCTACGGACGCGTGTTGCCGACCCAGCGCATTCCCGGAGACCCCGCTTTCCCGGAGATCCCCTCGGATCCCGGCCGGCAGACCCAGGACCCCGGTCGACAAAACTACGCGCCCACAGCGCCAACCTCCGCTTCGGAGGCAGAAATCACCCCCCAGGTGTCGACAAATCCCCAGAACCGCACTGCGGTCCTGGGGATTTCAAGGGGCAATTACCCAGAAAAACGAGGAAAACGAGGAAGGCTTCCCAAAGAGACTTACTGCCCGGAACCGGAACCGGAACCGGAGCCAGAATCGGAACCGGAGCCAGAACCGGAACCGCCCAGATCCTCGACCCATCCGGACACCGTGCCGAACCAGTCCGACAGCTGCTCCCAGTACCCCTTGCTCGTATCGAGCCAGTCCTGAAGCGGGCTCAGTTCCCAGATCAGCCACCCGGCCACGAACAGGATGACGACCGTGAACAGGCATCCCTTGAGGCATCCGAGCCCGGGGATCTTCATCGGGTTGGCGCTGCGCTGCCGCGGCTCCCGGGGCTCGCGCGGCGGCCGCGGCGCGGGCTGCTGGGGCTGCTGCGGCGCGGGCGCGTACCGCTGCGGCTGAGGCTGCTGAGGCGCGTACTGCTGTGGCTGCTGCCCCTGCTGCGGATAGCCGTATCCCGGCTGGTTCTGGGGCGGCCGCTGCTGGGTACGCCGCTGGGGCCGCTGCTGCGGCTGTGCCTGCGGCGGCTGCTGAGGCTGCTGCTGCGGCCGCGCGACCTGCCGCTGAGGACGCCGCCGCAGCGGATCCTCGTTCGGGTCGAGATACGACTGCACCTGCGTCGGCTCGTTGCGGTCGCGGGCCGCGCGCAGCTGGTTCTGCCAGGGGTGCGGTTCCTCGGGCTGTCCCCCAGGCTGTCCACCTGGCTGGTTCGGCGGCACCGGCGGCATCACCGCGGTCGGGTCGGCCGCGCCGCGGTGGGGCATTACGGAGGTGGGGTCGGCGGCGCCGGTGTGCGGCAGGACGCTGGTCGCGCCGTTCGGGTCGTACGAGCCCGCGCCCTGGGGCAGCACCTGCGTGGGGTCGGCGGCGCCGGGGTCGCCCGGCACGTAGGCGGGCGCCGGGTCCGGGGCGAGCAGCGCGCCAACGCCCTCGGCGGCGGCGATCTGCGCGGAGTTCGCGTGCACGCCGATGCCCTCGGCGACCGCGCGGAGGCCGCGCGCGAGGTTCTCGGCGCTGGGCCGCTCGTCGGGGTTCTTGCGCAGGCAGCGCTCTATGACCGTCCACAACGGGTTGGGGACCGTGGATGGCCGGCGCGGTTCGGCGCTCAGGTGCTGGTGGAGGACCTCCAGGGCCGAACCGCCACCGAACGGCGGACGGCCCGTGACCAGCTCGTACAGCATGATTCCGGCGCCGTAGATGTCGACGGCGGAGGTCTGCGGACGGCCTTCCGCCGACTCGGGCGCGACATACGCGGGCGTGCCCACGAACTCGTGGGTCCGCGTGAGCCCCGGCGAATCGGCGAGCCGGGCGATGCCGAAGTCCGTCAGCATCGGGTGCATCTGGCCGCCGTCCTGCTTGAGCAGGACGTTCGCGGGCTTCAGGTCGCGGTGTACGACGCCGTCGGCGTGGCTGGCGGCGAGCGCGTCGGCGACCTGGGCGGTGAGGAGGGCGGCGGCGACCGGCGAGAACGGGCCGTTCTGACGCAGGTAGTGATGGAGGTCGGGACCCTCGACCAGGTCCATGACCAGGGCGAGGAGATCGCCCTCTACGACGAGGTCCCGTACCCGCACGATGTTCGGGTGGGTCAGCCGGAGCAGCACGGAGCGCTCCCGCAGGAACCGCATCACGATGTCCGCGTCGTTGGCGAGCTCCTCCTTGAGGACCTTGATCGCCACGGTCTCGCCGGGCTGGCCCTGCACGGCCGCCTCGGCGCCCGCTGTCTCCCGCTGGCGAGCGCGCCAGACGGTGCCTGTGGCGCCGCGTCCAAGCGGCTCCTCAAGGAGGTACTTGCTCCCTACCGGCCGCACGTCATGCGCTCCCTGCTGATTGCTTGGCTGGTTCGTCCACCGTGAGGTGGTTCCGACCCACTGTAGTGCCGCCGTACCTGGCACCGGGCCGTCGTCTTCCTGTGGTTTCCGTGGCCCCGCCTGCCTATGCATTACGTGGGGCGTTCCCGTATGTGTTCGATGAAAAGACGCTCGCTTTGGGCCGTTTGGTTGCCGGACCTTGACGTGACTGATCTCAACCGGGCACTGGTCAGGCACTTTTGCGGGCAGAGCCGACCAATCAAGATCACTTGGAGGTGGGAGGCGGGCGTGTTGTCAGTGGCAGGTGCGAGGATGCTTTCAGTACTGGCCGACGTGCCCGTGTGCGGTGGGGGAATCTGCGGTGGGGGACCGCGGCGCAGCCTCGTCGCGGGCCCCGCGACAGAAGGGACCGCTGACGGCGATGCAGATCCGGCTGACCGTCGTAGACCCGCTGGGGACGCCCCCTGAGGGACGCCCCGCGTCCTGCGACGTGCTGGTGACAGCACCCGCCGGGACCGCGCTCGCGGCGGTGGCCTCCGGCCTCGCCTCGGCGGTCGGGGGCGAGGGAGCCGGGGTGTTGTACGCGGGGGCGGAACGGCTCGACGCGCAGCGCTGCACGCTGGGTGAGCCGCCTCTCATAGACGGTGCTGTGCTGTCCCTGGGCTCCCCTGCTGTACCCGGTCCCGAGATCGATCCGGCCGCGGCGCAGCTGCGTGTGGTGGCCGGTCCCGACGCCGGGGGCGTCCATCTGCTGCATGGCGGCCGCATCGACATAGGCCGCTCCGCCGAGGCCGACGTGCCCCTGGACGACCCGGACGTCTCCCGCCTCCACTGCACCGTGACGGTCGCCGAGGACGGCCGGGTCTCCGTCGCGGACCTGGGCTCCACGAACGGCACGACGCTGGACGGCAGGCGCGTCGACGAGCGCCCGGTGCGGTTGGCGCCGGGGGCGCTGCTGCGGGTGGGCGAGTCGGCGCTGCGGCTGGCTCCGGCCGGGGAACCGGCTGTCGTACGGGAGACCGCGCCGGACGGCGAGGGACACGTGCGGGTGGTGACGGTGTCGGAGGGGTCCCTTCGGGATCGGTCGGCGTCGGTTTCCGGCCGTAGTACAGGACAGGAGTCGTCGGCCCCTGGCGGCTCCGGGCGGACGACGCCCCGCGAAGGGGCCGGGCAGCCGGGGGCGGCCCCGGGCAGCACCGGAGCGGCGAGGGTGCCGCACGCGCGCGAGGGGGATGCCGGGGCCGACGAGAGCGCCTCGGACGCGTCCCGTTCCCAGGTCTCGCCGCCCGCCTCCGAGACGCACCACGGTTACGGCACGGCTGGGTGGGGCGCCGCCGAGGGCGGGGCTCACGGGGCCCAGGGGCACGGTTCGGCGGGACAGCAGGTGCCCGGGCAGGGCGGTGCGCCGCGCATCGAGAACACGGGTGCCGGGACGGCGGCCGAGGAGCGCGCGGACGCTTCTGGCTCCGGCGAGGGCAAGCGAAAAGGGACGCCCCTCCGGGGGACGACCGTGCCGCGCGGGGTGCGCAAGCGCGGCGGACTCTCCGCGTGGGCCCGGCGGCTGGCGGGCGGCCGGGGCGACGAGCCGGACACGGATGACGAGGAGTACGGCGAGTACGGGGAGTACGACAAGGACGGGGCGCCGTCCGCCGAGCCTCTCCCCGGAGGCCCGGCCGAGCCGGAGAGGTGGCCCGATCCCGCGGCGCTGCTGCTGACCGCGCTCGGGCCGGGACCGCGGCTGTGGGAGCGCGGGCCGGGGCACCCGGAGACGCTCACCGTGCGGCTCGGTACGGCGGACCGGAGCGCACCCGACGGCTCGGGGCTGCTGCCGGCGGTGCCGGTGACCTCCGGGTTGCGGGAGGTGGGCGCGCTGGGCCTGGCCGGGCCGCGCGGTCGCCTCTCCGGGCTCGCCCGTGCCGTGGTGGCCCAGCTCGCCGCGCTGCACTCGCCGGACGCCCTGGAAATCACCTTGATCAGCACGGACCGCTCACGCTCACTGGAGGAGCGCACGGCCGAGTGGGCCTGGCTCGGCTGGCTCCCCCACCTCCGTCCCACCCACGGCCAGGACTGCCGTCTCCTCCTCGCCTACGACCGCGAGCAGGCCACGGCTCGTACGGAGGAGCTGGTCCGCCGCCTGGAGGACCACTTGGCGGAGACGGGCCGCCTTTCCGGCGCCACGGGTCCCTCCGGGGGCTGGAGCAGGCACGGGGCTCGCCTCGGCGGCGGCTCGACGGACGACAGCGGGGCCTTCTCGGCCCCGGGCCACTCCGCCGACGGCGCCTCGTCGGCCGCGCGCCGAGCGGTCGAGTCCGGCAGCGGGGCCGAGCGTGGACCGGGTGCCGAACGGGGACCCGGTGCCGAGCGCGGCTACGGCGACAGTTCGGGCCGAATTCCCGGGCAGGCCGCCGATGGCAGTCACCCGGGGCACCCGTCGAGCGGGGACAGCCCCGGCGAGGCCCGCCCCGGCAGCGAGCGCGGCCACAGCCTCGGCCCCGGCGCGAGCGACCGCACCGGGCCGTCCGCCGGCGGTTCCCGCCCGGGCAGCCCGTCGAGCGGGCGCACTCGGACCGCGTCCGACTCCGGCACCGGGTGGGGCTACGACGAGGACGCGAGGCGCGACCGCGGACCCACCGTGGGCGGCAGCCACCCGGGACACCCGTCAAGCGGACGCACCCCGGGCACACCCGACCCCCGCACCGAACCCGGCTACGACGAACCCACGAGCCACCACCCCGGCCCGACCGCCGACGGCACCCGCACCGGCCACCCGTCGGGCCGGTCCCGACCCGGCGCCGACCCGAGCGACCGCACCGGGTCGTCGTCCACGGGTACCGCCCGCCCAGGGCACTCGTCGGGTGACGGCACGGCTCTTCGTTCCGGAACGCATGCCGGCGAAGGGGGCGACCCCCGTGATCCCGGCAACCGCGACCACGGCGATTACCGCGGCGCTTCCGACTCGGGCGCACGCACCGGCAAGCCCTCCGGCCCCGACCGCCTGGGCGGAAACCCGGACTCCGGAGCGTACGGCGAGGGAGCCGCGGACCCTGGCGACCACAGCCGGTACCGCTCCGGGACGTATGCGGCCGGGCGTGACAGCGGGGTCACCCACCTGGGGCTTCCCAGCGGCACGCTGGTCGGCGAGGCGGGCGGCCGGGGCAGGGCCCACCGGCCCTCCTGGGCGCGGTCGGAGGAACCGGCGGAGACCGAGTGGACCGGCCCCCACACCGTCGTCGTCGTGGACGGGGACCCGGGGTCCGCCGGCGTACGGGAGGCTGTGTCGCGCCTCGCCGCCGAGGGGCCCCGGGTCGGGATCCACGTCATCTGTCTCGCCGAGACGCCGGCCGCGTCGCCCTCCTCGCCGGTGACGGACACGTACGAGGCGGCCTGCGCGGCCTCGCCCGCGTTCCGGGAGTGCGGAGCCGTCGCGCTGCTCAGCGGTGACGTGGCCACGGCGCTGCGCCTGCTGCGCGTGGCACCGGGCGGACCCGTCACGCGTGCCTCCGCAGGCTCCGCCGCGGCCGGGCAAACCGGCACCACCCAGGGCGGAGCCGACGGCGGCCCCGTAGGCCACGGCACCGTGGCCGCCGTGGACGCCGTGTCCATGGCGTGGGCCGAGCGGTTCGCGCGGGCGCTGGCGCCGTTGCGGGCGGACGGCCTGGCCGGTGAGCGGCACGCGCGCGTGTCCGCGCCGTTGCCCCAAGCGGCGCGGCTGCTCGACGAGTTGGGCCTGGCGAGGGCGACCCCGGCGTCGCTGATGGCGCGCTGGGCGGACGCGGCCGACGACACGGAGGCGCTCGGCGGCCGGGCCACGGCCGTACTCGGGGCCGGGCCGCGAGGGCCCGTCTGCGTGGACCTCTCGGACGAAGGCCCGCATCTGCTGATCGAGGGCCCGCCGGGCAGCGGGCGTACGGAGCTGCTGCGTTCCGCCGCCGCGTCGCTCGCCGCGGCGGAGCGGCCCGACCGGCTCGGCATCGTGCTCGTCGACGGCCGGGACGGCACCGGCACCGGTGGCGCGGCCGCGCGCGGGGACGGGCTCCAGGTCTGCACGGACCTGCCCCACGTCACCACGTATCTGACCGCCAACGATCCCGTACGGATGCGGGAGTTCGCCCAGTCCCTGGCCGCCGAGCTGAAGCGGCGGGCGGAGTTGCTCGGCCGTCTCGACTTCGCCGAGTGGCACGCCCGGCAGACCGGGCAGGAGGTGTCGGGCCGCGTCGTCGCACAGCGCTCGGCAAGCGGCACGGGCGGCATGGGAGGCGTGGGAGGTTCCGCGACCAGGCACTCGGGCGCCGCGTCCGGCGCCGCGTCCAGTTCCACCTCCGGCGCCGCGGACCTCGACGCACCCCCCAGCTCCACCCTGCGGCTGCGCCCCGCCGCAACCAGGCCTCGACCGGAGGCGGGCCCCCCGCTTCCCCGCCTCGTCGTGGTCGTCGACGACCTGGACGCCCTGCTCTCCCCCGCGCTGGGCTCCCCGGGACGCCCGGCCGCGGGCTCGGTCGTACGGGCGCTGGAAGCCGTGGCCCGGGACGGCGAGCGACTCGGGGTGCACCTGGTGGCGGCGACCGGAGGCGGAGCGCGTACGGACGAGACGGAGCTGGCCCGGCGGGCCACGCTGCGGGTCGTCCTGGAAGCGCCCGTGTCCGGCCCGGAGGAGCCCGCGCCCGGACGCGGACGGCTCACCGGCCCCACGGGACGGTCGGTTCCCTTCCAGGGAGGCCGGGTCACGGGCCGCATCCCCCGTACGGCGACGCTGCGCCCCACAGTCGTCCCCCTGGAGTGGGCCCGCATGGGCGACCCGCCCGCACGCAGGCCGGTCCGCGAACTGGGCAACGGGCCGACGGACCTGGCCCTGCTCGCCAGCGCCCTGGAGCGGGCGGCCCGCTCGGTCTCGGCAACGGAGGTGCCCTCACTGCTGTAGCTCAGGCCGCGCTACAGCTCAGGCCTGCCACCGTTCGGTAGCCGGCGGAGATTGAGGACGAGGCCGTTCAGACCGAAGCGGAGTCCGGGGGGCGCAGCCCCCAGGGACGGCACTCCCTACACACGCCCGACACACCCGCGCACTCGCCTGGCCCACTTGTCGGAGACGCACGTCACGACGCGATTACGATCACGCCCTTGACAGCGCAGGCGCTCTTGCCGATGCCAAGCGCACGGGCGTACACCAAGAGCGCACGGACAGCGCTTGGACGTTCGACGAAGAACGGGGCAAGTCATGCGCAGCAGCACTCTTCGCACATGCAGGCCGCACAAGAGGAAGAGGAACAGGACAGCCAAGGCCGCGGCTGCCGTCGTCGCGGGGGCGATGGCGCTCACGCTCACGGCGTGCGGCGGCGACGACAACGGCGACGACGGGGACGAGGGCGGCGCGACCGACAACGCGGCCTCCGTTCAACTCCCCAAGCTCAATGGTCAGAAGTTAGAGGTCGCGGCCGTCTGGACCGGCCCCGAGCAGGACAACTTCACCAAGGTCCTGGACGAGTTCGAGAAGCGGACGGGCGCGGAGGTCAGCTTCGTACCGACCGGCAACAACACCTCCACCTTCCTGGGCACGAAGATCCAGGGCGGCAAGCCGCCGAACGTGGCGTTCCTGCCGCAGGTCGGTGTGTTGCACCAGTTCGCCGAGAAGGGCTGGGTCAAGCCCCTCGGCGCCGAGGCACAGGCGCAGCTCGACAAGAACTTCTCGAAGGGCTGGAAGGACCTGGGGGCGTACGAGGGCAAGCAGTACGGCGTCTACGCCAAGGCCGCCAACAAGTCGCTGGTCTGGTACAACACGGCTGCATACGAGGCGGCGGGCATCACGGAAGAGCCCAAGACCTGGGACGAGTTCGTCCAGACCGCACAGACCCTGTCGGACGCGGGCTCGCCCGCGGTCTCCATCGGCGGGCAGGACGGCTGGACTCTCACCGACTGGTTCGAGAACGTCTATCTCTCGCAGGCGGGCCCGGAGAAGTACGACCAGCTGGCCCAGCACGAGATCAAGTGGACGGACCCCTCCGTGAAGGAGGCTCTGACCACGCTCGCCGAACTGTGGGGCAAGGACGAGCTGATCGCGGGCGGGCGGGCCGGCGCACTGCGCACCGAGTTCCCGAAGTCGGTGACGAACACCTTCTCCGGTGACACGCCGGCCGCGATGGTCTTCGAGGGCGACTTCGTCACGGCGAACATCAACGCGGACACCAAGGCCAAGGTCGGCACGGACGCCAAGGTCTTCCCGTTCCCGGCGGTCGGCGACGAGTCGCCGGTGGTCAGTGGCGGTGACGTGGCCGTGGCCCTGAAGGACGACAAGGCCTCGCAGGCCCTGCTGACCTTCCTCGCGTCGACCGACGCGGCCGAGATCTGGGCGGCGCAGGGCGGCTTCATCTCCCCCAACAAGGAGATGGACCTGAAGACCTACAAGGACGACGTGACCCGGGACATCGCCGAGGCGCTGCTCGCCGCGGGCGACGACTTCCGCTTCGACATGTCCGACCAGGCCCCGGCCGCCTTCGGTGGCACCCAGGGCACGGGCGAGTGGAAGGGGCTGCAGGACTTCCTGAAGAACCCGTCGGACGTGGCGGGCGCGCAGCAGGCGCTCGAGGCCTCCGCCGCCAAGGCCTACGAGGGCTGACGGCAGCCGATGTCGTCCCAGGTGGCGATGGCGGGGGGTCCAGCAGGTCCGGTGCCCCCCGCCGGAAAACGCAAGAGCGTGATGGGTACGCGACCGTGGGTGGCGGGGCTGTTCCTGCTGCCCGCGCTCGTGCTGCTCGGCGCGCTCGTGGTCTACCCGATCGGGTACTCGGTCTGGCGAAGTCTGTACGACGCCGGCGGTTCGTCCTTCGTCGGCCTGGAGAACTACGGCGACATCTTCTCGGACGACGCCACCTTCACCGCGGTGAAGAACACCGCGATCTGGGTGGCGGTCGCTCCCGCACTGGTCACCGGGCTCGGTCTGATCTTCGCCGTGCTGACTGAACGGGTGCGCTGGTCAACGGCGTTCAAGCTCGTCATCTTCATGCCTATGGCGATCTCCATGCTGGCCGCGGGCATCATCTTCCGTCTGGTGTACGAGGCGGACCCGGACCAGGGTGTGGCCAACGCCGTGGTGGTGGGGGTGCACGACACCTTCGCCGAGTCGTCGGTCTTCCCCAAGGCGCGCCCTTCGACGGAGGGTGATCTGAAGGCGTCCGGAGGCGGCGCCTTCACCACCGAGGGCACGGTGAGCGCGGGCTCCCCGGCTCTGCTCCCGCTGGTCGGTATCGCCCCGAACAAGCTGCCCGGCGACCCGGGGGACGCCAAACCCGCCGCAGCCGCGGGCGACGAGGTGACGGGCACGGTATGGCTGGACTTCAAGCTGGGCGGCGGCGGTGAGAAGGGGGCCGTGGACCCGGGTGAGAAGGCCATGGAGGGCATCAAGGTCGAGGCGGTCAAGGACGGCGAGGTGGTGGCCTCCGCGAAGAGCGGCAGCGACGGTGTGTTCACGCTGCCCGCGGAGGCCGACGGTGCCCAACTCCGGCTTCCCGCCTCGAACTTCTCGGCGCCGTACAACGGCGTCGACTGGCTCGGCCCGAGCCTGGTCACACCGGCGGTCATCGGCGCGTACGCCTGGATGTGGGCGGGCTTCGCCATGGTGCTCATCGCGGCGGGTCTCGCCGGGGTGGACCGCAATCTGCTGGAGGCGGCCCGGGTCGACGGGGCCAACGAGTGGCAGGTGTTCCGCAGGATCACGGTTCCGATGCTCGCTCCGGTCCTCATCGTCGTCCTGATCACTCTGATGATCAACGTGATGAAGATCTTCGACCTCATCTTCATCATCGCCCCGCAGCCCACCCAGGACGAGGCCAACGTACTGGCCCTGCAGCTGTACAACGCGTCCTTCGGCGGCGGCGGCGACCTCGGCCTCGGCAGCGCGATCGGCATCGTCCTGCTGCTGCTCGTGCTGCCGGTGATGATCGTCAACATCCGCCGACTGCGAAGGGAGCGTCAACGGTGACCGCACCCTCCGTACCCGTGAAAGAACCCCTGGTGGCCGTGGAGCCGTCAGGGCCGCCCCGGCGCTCGCTGGCCTCCCGGCTGGCGAGCGGCGCGGCAGGCGGCGTGATGAGGTTCTTCCTGATCCTGGTCGCGCTGCTCTGGGTGACGCCGACGGTCGGGCTGCTGGCCTCGTCGTTCCGCGACCCGACCGACATCTCCGCCTCCGGCTGGTGGGACGTCTTCAGCAGGCCGTCCCAGCTCACCACCGAGAGCTACTCGACGCTGCTCGGCAACGAGGACATCACCGACGCCCTGCTCAACACGGTGTGGATCACGGTTCCGGCGACGGCGCTGGTCGTCGTCATCGGTGCCATGGCCGCGTACGCCTTCGCCTGGATGGACTTCAAGGGCCGCGACTGGTGGTTCCTGGTCGTGGTGGCGCTGCTCGTGGTGCCGGTGCAGGTGGCCCTGATCCCGCTGGCCGACCTCTTCGGCGACCTCGGGATCTTCGGCAGCGTCATCGGCGTCGTGCTCTTCCACGTGGGCTTCGGCCTGCCGTTCGCGATCTTCCTCCTGCGGAACTTCTTCGCGGAGATTCCGCGTGAGCTCCTGGAAGCGGCACGGCTCGACGGCGCGGGCGAGACGCGCCTCTTCACCACGGTGATCCTTCCGCTCGGCGCACCCGCGATCGCGTCGCTCGGCATCTTCCAGTTCCTGTGGGTGTGGAACGACATGCTGGTGGCGCTGGTCTTCTCGGACTCCGGCTCACGACCGCTGACCGTCGCGCTGACGGAGCAGACCCGCCAGTTCTCCGGCAACATCGAGACGCTGGCGCCCGGCGCCTTCATCTCGATGGTGATCCCGCTGGCCGTGTTCTTCGCGTTCCAGCGGCAGTTCGTGTCCGGTGTGATGGCGGGCGCGGTGAAGTAGCACCCGGTGTACACGCGTTGAGGGGCGGACCGTCACCGGCCCGCCCCTTCGCGTTCGTCCAGGGTCCCCCACATGCCGCATTCGGCGTAACCCGGTAACCCCTTCGGCCGTTGCCGGGCAAGATGCCCGCGCCGACCCATGGATGTCCCTTGCCCCGGTTCAGTGTCATCGTCCCCGCGTACCAGGTGCAGGCATATCTGCACGAGTGCATGGCTTCCGTACTGGAACAGTCCTTCACCGACCTGGAGTTGATCGCCGTCGACGACTGCTCGCCGGACGCCTGCGGCGCGATCATCGACGAGTTCGCGGCCCGCGACCCACGCGTACGGGCCGTCCACCTGGATGAGAACGTGGGCCCGGGCCGGGCCCGCGACGCCGGTATGGGGTATGCGACCGGTGACTACCTGATCTTCCTCGACGGCGACGACAGCCTCACTCCGGACGCGCTCCAGGCGATCGCCGACCGCGTCAAGGAGACCGACGCCCCGGACGTTCTGGTCTACGACCACGCGCACACGTTCTGGTCGGGCGAGACGGTGCGCAACGTGCGGGCGGGCCAGCTCACCGAGGAGGGCCCGGCGCCGTTCCGGCTCGGCGACCGGCCGGGGCTGCTGAAGGTCCTCTCGGCCGTGTGGAACAAGGCGTACCGCCGGGAGTTCATCGAGCGGGAGGGCTTCGGTTTCCCCTCCGGCCACTACGAGGACATCCCTTGGACGTACCCAGTTCTGATGGCCTCAGAGACCATCGCGACGCTCGACCGCGTCTGTGTCCACTACCGCCAGCGACGTCAGGGGAGCATCCTCGGCACTACCAGCAGCAAGCACTTCGACATCTTCGAGCAGTACGACCGTGTCTTCGCCCATCTCGACGCGCACCCCGAACTGGCCCACTGGCGCCCGGCGCTGTTCCGTCGCATGGTCGACCACCTGTCGGCCGTGTTCCTCAAGCGCGACCGGCTGCCGCGCGACTCCCGCGCCGACTTCCTGCACAAGGCCCGCGCCCACTACCGCCGTTACCGCGTGCGGGGCACCAAGCTCCCGTCGCACAACCTCCTGAGGCACGCCCTCGTACGCCTGGGCAGCCACCGCGCGTACCGGGCGGTGTGGGCGGCGACGCGGGCGAAGAGGCGGGGTACGGGACTCGCCGGAGCACTCCTGCGCACCATCCGTGCCGCGGCACTCCGGCTGCACTACAGGGTCCAGCTCCGGCTTCCCGTACGGGCGGACCGGGCCGTGTTCGCCGGCGACTGGGGACGCGGCTACGGCTGTAACCCGGGGGCGCTGGAGTCCGCGTTCCGGACGTACGCGCCGGACGTGCGCACCGCGTGGATCGCGGACCCGGAGTTCCACCACACGATCCCGACCGCGACCCGCAGACTGCGGCCGGACACCGCCGCGTACTGGACGGCGCTCGCCCGTTCCAAGTACCTCGTCAACAACGTCGGCTTCGACCGGCGACTGGTCAAGCGCCCGGGGCAGATCCTGGTCCAGACGCAGCACGGCACCCCGCTCAAGCACATGGGCCTGGACCTCCAGGACCGCCCGGCGGCGGCACGCGGCACGGACTTCGCCGAGCTGGTGCGCGATGTCGACAAGTGGGACTACTGCCTGTCGGGCAACCGCCATTCCACGCTCGTCTGGGAGCGCGTCTTCCCGTCCGGCTACACGACGCTCGAGTACGGCCAGCCGCGCAACGACGTGTTCCAGCGGGCGACGTCCACGGACGTGACCCGGCTGCGCGAGAGCCTCGGCATCCCCGAGGGCGCGGTCGCCGTCCTGTACGCGCCCACGCACCGGGACTACCGCCGCACCCAGCGGACCTCGCTGGACCTGGAGCGAATTCTGCGCCAACTGGGCCCGCGCTACGTCCTGTTGACCCGCGCGCACCACACGTACAAGGCCCCGCTCGCCCAGAGCGACGGCCGGCTGACCAGTGGCCGGCTGATCGACGTGTCGGACCACCCGTGCGTCGAATCGCTCTGCCTCGCCTCGGACGCGCTGCTCACGGACTACTCCTCACTGATGTTCGACTACGCCAATCTCGACCGGCCGATCGTGATCCACACGGACGACTGGGAGGCGTACGAGGCGGCGCGCGGCACGTACTTCGATCTGCGCGCGTTCCCGCCGGGCGCGGTCGCTCGCAGTGAGGACGAGCTGATCGACATCTTCGCGACCGGCCACTGGCGCGGTTCGCGCTCCGCGCAGCTGAGGGCTGCGTTCCGGGAGCGCTTCTGCCCATACGACGACGGACGGGCCGCGGAGCGCGTCGTACGCCATGTCGTGCTCGGAGAGACGGCCGGGCTGCCGGCGGTGAAGCCGCTCGACGAGCGGCATCCAGTGCCCTCGGCCGCGGACAAATCCGCCGCCGCACCACTCACCACTCTCCCGTCACCCGGTGTTCCCGTTCCCGTCGTTGACAGACCCTGAAGCACTCCGATCCGATCCACAGACGCACAGGAAAGCCATAGACCCCGCCCTCCGGAGTACTCATGAATGGCACCACCGACCTGCCCCGCCCCAAGGCCCTGTCCGAGGTGAAGGGCTGGTTCCGTCCAGTCGACCAGCAGTTGTTCGACTGGTTCCTGTCCACACAGCTCGACCGCAAGCAGCCCGGCGATCTCCTCGAACTGGGCGCCTACATGGGCAAGAGCGCCATCTTCATGGCCCAGTACCTGCGCGAGGAGGACGCCTTCACGGTGTGCGACCTCTTCGACTCGCCGGCGCCGGACGCCGCCAACGACAAGGAGATGAACAAGTCGTACTCGACGCTGACCCGGCAGGCCTTCGAGGCCAACTTCCTTTCCTTCCACGATGACTTGCCCCGGCTCATCCAGGCGCCGACCTCGGTGGTCTCCGACCATGTCGAGGACGTCAGCTGCCGTTTCGCGCACATCGACGCCTCGCATCTGTACGAGCACGTGCACGGGGACATCGTGGCCGTGCGCGACATACTCCTGCCCGAGGGCGTGGTCGTGCTCGACGACTACCGCGCGGAACACTGCCCGGGTGTCGCCTGCGCCACCTGGGGGGCGGTGGCCACCCTCGGGCTGCGCCCCATCTGCGTGACGGGCACCAAGTTCTACGGCACCTGGGGCGACCCGGAGCCTCTCCGCGACGCGCTCCTCGAGTGGCTGGCGGGCCGTGACGACATGTGGCACGAGGTGCAGCAGGTCGCGGACCACGGGGTGATCCGCATCAGCGGCGGCAAGGCGACCGAGCCGAAGCACCCCGTGTCCCGGCACGCGGGCGAAGCCGAGCCGCTCGCAACCGCCGACACACCACCCGTAACCGCGTCCGCCCAGCCCACGGCGCCGTCGCGCCCCACCCCCGCCCGGCCCACACCCTCCGCTCCGGCCCGTGCCCGACGCCGCAGCCGCACCCGCAAGATCGCCAAGGACCTGCTCCCGCCCATCGTCACGCGAGCCCTGGTCCGCCGCAGGCAAACAGGCTGACACCTCTCCCGGCAGAGAGGGCCGGACAGGGCGAAGGCGGGGGCGCGACTGGGCTTGAACGGCCAGCCGCGCCCCCGCCCCGTTAGGGACGCGAGGAACCGCGCGCCCAGCCCAAACCAGCCGACAGCCCACCCACAACCTCACCCCCCAGGGGCGCGGGGAACTGCGCGCCCAGCCCCCACCAACCCGCACAAACCCACCGGCCACTCCCCCTCCCCCAGGGGCGCGGGGAACTGCGCAACCACCTCCACCGACCCGCACACCGCCAAACCCGCGGAGCGCCACGCACCAGCAGAAAGAGCACCGCCCCACATGCCCCGCTTCAGCATCATCGTCCCCGTCCAAGGCGTCGCGGGGCGACTCCCCTCCGCACTCGACTCGGTCCTCGCACAGTCCTTCCCCGACTTCGAGCTGATCCCCGTCTGCGACACTCCGGACTCCCCGGCGGGAGCCGTCGCCGCCGGATACGCCGAGCGGGACACCCGAGTGGCCCCGGCGCACTCGCCGTCCTCCGCCGGTCCGGGCGCGGCGCGCAACACCGGGATGCGGGCCGCGACCGGCGCGTACCTGCTGTTCCTCGACGGCGACGACGTCCTCGTGCCGGGCGCGCTGGCGGCGCTGGACGCCCGGCTGCGGGAGACGGAGAACACCGAGAACACCGAGAACACCGGCGCCCCCGAGAGCATCGACGTTCTCTATTTCGGCCACGAGCGGGCGCATTGGTGGGGCGCCGACACGAGCACGCCCCCGCTCCCCCGGACACCCGCGGGAGCCTTCGCCCCGGGCGAGGCACCGCAGCTCACGGGAGTGACCGTCCCGGCGTGGAGCGCGGCCTACCGCCGGGGGTTCGTCGCCCAGCGTCAACTGGCCTTCCTTCAGAGCCATTTCGCGGATATCGGCTGGGGCGGCCTGGTCACCGTCGAGGCCGACCGCATGGCGGTGCTGCGCGCGGTCTGCGTACGACACCTGGTGCGCAGGCAGGGCAGCCCGCTCAACCTGCCGGGTGAGCACCACCTCGAACTCCTCGACCAAGCCGAACTGGTACTGACGCGGGCCGCCGAACTGGGGCTCCCCCGAGACCGGTCGAGCCCGCTCTTCGAGCAGCTCTTCGCCGCCGTACTGAGAACGGCCGCCCGGCCCGAACGGCTGCCCGCGAACCGCCGCCGCGCCTTCTTCCGCCGGGCGAGCAGGCTCTACCGGCGCCACCGGCCCGCCGGGTTCCGGGCGCCGGGCGGCAGCCTCGGGGTGCAGCACCGGCTGCTGGCCACCGGGTCGTACGTGGCCTTCCGCGCGCTGCGCGGCGCCAACCGTTCCGCGGCAAAGGCCCGCGCGCTCGTCCCCCGGCCCCGGCTCCCGCTCACCCGCGTGCGCTACGCCCTGAACCTGCGCCGCCCCCTGGACGAGAACCTCGCCGTGTACTGCGCGTACTGGGGTCGCGGCTACGCCTGCAGCCCGGCCGCGATCCACGCCAAGACCCGCGAACTCGCCCCGCACATCCGCTCGGTGTTCCTGGTCGGGCCGGACGCGGTGGACACGCTGCCGCCGGGCGTCGACCACGCCGTGATCGGCAGCCGCGAGTACTGGGAGGTGCTGGCCCGCTCCAAGTACCTCGTCAACAACGCCAACTTCGCGGACGCCGTCGTCAAACGCCCAGGAAGCGTCCATCTGCAGACCCAGCACGGCACCCCGCTGAAGAAGATGGGCGTGGACCAGTCGACGTACCCGGTCGTGGCCGCCGCGACCGGCAGTTTCGCCAAGCTGCTGGCCCGGGTGGACCGCTGGGACTACAACCTGTCCTCCAACCGTCATTCCACGGAGATGTGGGAACGGGCGTTCCCCAGCTCGTACGAGGCGCTCGAATACGGCTATCCGCGCAACGACGTCTACTACACGGCGAGCGCCGCCGACGTCGTCCGTATCCGTGGCGAACTGGGCGTCCCCGAGGGCAGGACGGCCCTCCTCTACGCGCCCACGCACCGCGACTACGCCACCGGCTTCGACTCCCGCCTCGACCTGGAGGCGTTCTGCGAGGCGATCGGCGACGACTTCGTCGTTCTGCTGCGCGCCCACTACTTCTACGACCAGGGCTCGGCGCGGAGCAGCGGTTCCTCGGCGGCCCGGATCATCGACGTCACCCGACACCGCTCGTCCGAGGAGGTGTGCCTGGCCGCCGACGCACTGATCACCGACTATTCCTCGATCATGTTCGACTACGCCAACCTGGACCGGCCGATCGTCGTGTACGCGGACGACTGGGACGTCTACCGGGAGCTCCGGGGCGTCTACTTCGACCTGATGGAGTCCCCGCCGGGGCGGGTGGTGCGCACGCCCGGGGAGTTGGCGGCCGTGTTCCGCGACGGCTCGTACACGGACGACAGCGCCGCCGCCCTGCGTGCCGCCTTCCGGGAGCGCTTCTGCCAGTTCGACGACGGACGCGCCGCCGAACGCGTCGTACGCCGGTTGCTGCTGGGCGAGCCGCCCGAGTCCATCCCGCCCGTGCTCCCGCTCGCCGAGCGCACGCCGGCCCCGGCCCCCGCCCTCGTGAGGAGCTGACCCGTGCCCCGCTTCAGTGTCATCGTCCCTGTCTTCAAGGTGCAGGGCTTCCTGCGCGAGTGCCTCGACTCGGTGCTCGGGCAGTCGTACACCGACTTCGAGGTCATCGCCGTCGACGACCGCTCGCCCGACGGCTGCGGCGCGATCCTCGACCAGTACGCGGAGCGCGACCCGCGCGTGCGGGTACTGCACCTGCCCGAGAACGTCGGTCTCGGCCGGGCCCGGAACGCTGGCCTGGAGCACGCGACCGGCGACTACGTGCTCTTCCTCGACAGCGACGACCACTACACGCCGGGCGTGCTGGCCGCCGTCGCCGAACACCTGAGGGCGACCGCCGACCCGGACATCCTGGTCTTCGACCATGTGCGCACCTACTGGTGGGGCCGGGGCGGACGCAGTACGTCGGCCGACCTGCTCGCCGCCGCGGGCACCGACACCCTCCGCGTGCGCGAGAGCCCGCAGTACCTGAATCTTTTCCTGGTCGCCTGGAACAAGGCGTACCGGCGTTCCTTCTTCCTGGAGCACGGCTTCCGGTACGCCCCGGGCCTGTACGAGGACGCGCCCGTCACCTACCGGTCGATGGTGCTGGCGGACCGCGTCGCCTGCCTGAACCGGATCGGGGTCGAGTACCGACAGCGTCGGCAGGGCGCGATCACCAGGACGCCGGGGCGCCGCCACTTCGACATCTTCCAGCAGTACGAGGGCCTGTTCACGTTCCTCGAAGAACGCCCCGACCTCACCTGGGCACGCCCGCTGCTCTTCGAACGGGCCTTGGACCACATGCTGTTCGTGCTGGCCCGCGAGGACCGCGTGACCCCCGCGGACCGTCCGGACTTCTACCGCGAGATCCGCTCCTTCCACCGCCGCCATCTTCCCGAAGGCTTCATCCCGCCGGACGGCCGACGGGGCACCGAGATGCGACTGCTGGCGACGGCGCCCTACGCGTCGTACGCGGTGCTGTGCGGTGTGCGCCGCCTGCGCGGGTCCGCGGCGGGCAGCAAGCGGCGTACGGCGCGGACGGTGTCGCGAAGGGCCCAACGGGCTTGGTACGCAGCCCAGTTGAAGCGCCCACTCGATCCGCGTCTGGCCGTCTATTCGGCGACCCATCACCAGGGCGTGTCCGGCGACCCGGCCGCGATCCACGCCAAGGCCCTCGAACTCGCGCCGCACATCCACGGCGTCTGGGTGGTCCGGCAGAACGCGGTGGACTCGCTGCCGCCCGGTATCGACCACGTGACGCCGGGCTCGCGGCGCTACTACGCGGTCATGGCGCGGGCCACGTACTGGGTGAACAACGTCAACTGGTCCGGCGCGCTGGTCAAACGCCCCGGCAGTATCCACGTCCACACCCACCAGGGCACGCCTCTGAAGTACATGGCCGCCGATCTGCTGGACAAGCCCGGCGCCCGGCACGGGTTCAGCGTGCCGCGGATGCTGCGCCGCGCCGACCGCTGGGACTACAGCCTGGTCGCCAACCGCCACTCCGAGCTGGTCTGGGACCGTGCCTACCCCTGCCGCTTCACCTCGCTGCGCACCGGCAGCCCGCGCAACGACGTCCTGGTCAACGCGGAGCCGGGTGACGGCGAGGCGGTCCGCGCCCGGCTCGGCATCCCGGCCGGCCACACCGTGGTGCTGTACGCGCCGACACGCCGCGAGTACCGGCGGGGCGGCCACGTCGACCGCGTCGATCTGGCCCGCCTCGCCGAGGACCTCGGCGCGGACCACACCCTCGTCGTCCGCCTGCATCCCTCGCTCGCCACCGGCACGGCGCGCGGCCTGGGCCTGGCCGACCTGCACCAGCGGGGCCTGCTGGTCGACGCGACGGACGAACCGCACGTCGAGGATCTGATGCTCGCCTCCGACGTGCTGGTCACCGACTACTCGGCCCTCATGTTCGACTACGCCAACCTCGACCGGCCGATCGTGATCCACGCCGACGACTGGTCTGCCTACCGAGCGGCCCGGGGCGCCTACTTCGACATCACCGCGACGCCACCGGGACACGTGACACGTTCCGACGAGGAACTGGCGAAGGTGCTCGTCTCCGGTACCTGCCGGGACGCGGAGTCGACGCGCCTGCGAAGGGCGTTCCGGGAGCGCTTCTGCGAGTACGACGACGGGCGGGCCGCGGAACGCGTCGTACGACAGGTGCTGCTGGGCCAGGCGCCGGGAACCGCGGCCGGCGACGACGGAGCGGTGGTCCACATCCCCGGAGCCGCCGACCGCTCGGCCCGGCTTCCTGAGTACAGCTGACCTGAACGCGGCCGGGCGGGAGTTCAGCGCGAGGCGGCTTCGGGTGCCGGCAGCTGACGGCCCGGGCGAGAGGGCAGGACCGCGTCGTCGTCCCGCCCCCTCGCGCCGTGCCGTCTCACATGGCTCTCGACAAGGAGCGGGATGCCGCACACGGGAAGCAGCATCGCCATCACCATCAGCCGTGGCCCCACGGCCGTCTCGGGATGTCCGGCCTGGTTCACGATGCCCGCGGCGGCGATCCCGACGATCAGGCACCCGAACGCACGGTGGTACCGGACGGCTCCCCACGCCCCGCCCGCGAGGAGGAGCAACACCAACGGCTGCACCAATGCGTCGCGCAGCCACTCCCTCCAGAACGCGACGTTCAGGCGCAGGAACTCGTACCAGAGGTCAGGGACCAAGCTCTGTGTGTAATGAACGGTCAGCAGGTCCTGGAGACTGGCCTGCGTACTCGGCAGTCCGAATGCGGAGATGACGAGCTGAAGCGCCGACGCGAACCCCGCCGTCACGGCCAGGACCGCCAACTCCGGCCGTGAGAACTCCCGCCGCCGCAGCCGGCGCACAAGAACGACGAGTGCGGTCATGGCCGCGATGCCGGCGACGGCCAGCAGAGTCTGCGCGTATTTGACGCATGCCGCACCGGCGAACGCCGACAGGGAAAGTGCGGCTCCCGAAGGAATCCGTCCCCGCAGCATGCGGACACATCCCAGGACGGCGGCGAGAAGGACACACAGATGCAGCCCTTCGCACAGGGGCAGCATGGCTTCCTTTCCCGTCGGCAGCGCGTAATAGAGCACCTGCCCCAGCAGGGCGACGGGAACGGAGGCCCCCAGGGTCCGCAGAATCAGGACCACGAAGCCACTGGCCAGGACCGTCGCCACGAGCGACGCCGCCCACAGGCCGACGACCAGGCCGAACACGTGGGTGAAGGGGATCACGTACAGCGGGTATCCGGGTCTGGTCGCGAAGATCACAGAGACGCGCGGATCGCTGAACAGTGCCATATATCCGGTGACATCGGTGCGCTCCGCGTTGTTCGCGATGCGCCCTCCCATCACCTTCCGGCACTCCTGATCGGCGGCCTTTCCGCTGTCGTTGTTCCGGTAATGCGCCAGATCCGCGCTCGCCTGCTGCGCCGACCTGATGCGCGCGCTGTCACAGAAATAGTCCATCGCCCGCCGAGAGGCCTCCTCTCGGCCGACCCCTTGCAGCATGTAGCTGTGTGCGACGTACTGGCGCGTGTCCATGGCGGCGCGTCCATGGATCTGCACCGACTGCGCCCCGGTGAATACCAGGGCGAATACAAAGAACCAGAAGACAAGTACACGTCGGTCACGTGGCGGCGACAGTGGTCGGAGGAACCTCTCTGTTTTCCACATGGTCGAATGGCCTATCACGCGCGGCAGTGCGATTCCGCTGGGAACTCACCGCGTGACAGGCTCGACCGGCGAGATCCACCGAGAGGCGTAATAGACGTAATCCCACAGGCGGCGGACGGCGACGAATTTCAGCGTCCGTCCGCGGGCGCGTGAGGGCCGGCGCTCTGGGGGGGCACGGACAGGCACGCGCACGCATGCCAGAAGCTCTGGTGGCACGCGTGCGCGTGAGGGCCGGTCGGCGACCTGCGGCTGTTACTCGACGACGATCTCGACGGGGATGTTCCCGCGCGTCGCGTTGGAGTACGGGCACACCTGGTGGGCCTGGTCGACCAGCTTGCGACCGACCTCGGCGTCGACGGACTCGGGCAGCTCCACGCGCAGCGTGACGGCGAGACCGTAGCCCTCCCCCTCCTTGCCGATGGTGACCTCGGCAGTCACCGCGGCGTCACTGACATCGACCTTCGCCTGCCGGCCCACGCCGCCGAGCGCGCTGGCGAAACAGGCGGAGTAACCGGCGGCGAACAACTGCTCCGGGTTCGTACCCTGTCCGTTGCCGCCCATCTCCGTCGGTATACCAAGGTCCAGGTCGAGCTTCCCGTCAGAGCTGTAGGCGCGGCCGTCACGGCCGTGGGTGGCGGTGGCGACAGCGGTGTAGAGCGCGTCCATGGAAAACCATCCCTCTCAGGGTCGACCTCAGGTCAACGTCGTATCGGCGGGCCTTCGTACGGCCGCCCCACGACCACGATTAGAGCACACAATTCAATTGTGCACAACTGAATGACGCACCCGAGGTACCCTGGAAGCATGACCACGACGCCTGCCCCCGACTCCGTACGTGGCGAGGACTTCCTCCGTCTCGACGACCAGATCTGCTTCTCCCTGAACGCCGCCTCGCGCGCGTTCGGCGGCGTGTACCGGGTCGTCCTGAAGGACCTGGGGCTCACGTACCCCCAGTACCTGGTCATGCTCGTGCTGTGGGAGCACGGCGAACTGCCCGTGAAGAAGCTGGGCGAGCATCTGCGGCTCGACTCCGGGACGCTGTCGCCGCTGCTGAAGCGACTGGAGGCGGCCGGTCTCGTACGGCGTGAGCGCAGCGCCCAGGACGAGCGGTCCGTGGTGGTCCGGCTCACGGACGACGGCACCGCCCTGCGCGAGCAGGCGCTTCTCGTGCCGCGCCGGATCGCCGCCGCGACGGGGTTCGACCTGGACGAGATCCGCGACCTGCGGGCCCGGCTCGACAAGCTCACGGGCGCGCTGGACGCCGCGGAACTGGACGCTTCGGCACTGGAGGACCCGTCGGCCTGCGTGTGACCACGCCGACGGTCATCACGCCGGCACGAACTCCTCGCCCAGCACGCGGAGTTTGACCCGCCCGGTCGCGTCCCCCCGGACACCGGGCCGACCTCAGCGCGTACGGCTCGGCGACCACAACGCGAGCGGGAGCGGCAAGCAGCGGGCGTTTGGCCACCATGCACCCGATTTTGTGGTATTAGCAAACCTTTCTATGCGATTGACGCCGCGTCACCCTTTATCGACAACCACGCGGCTTACGATCCCCCGGGTGAAGCCCTGGATGAAGCCCCGGACCAAGTCCTGGATGAAGCCCCGCCTCCTCCCCCTCGCCGTCGTCTGGTTGAGCACCCGCGCCCTGATGCTCTGGCTGCTCTCCCGGGACGACCGCGCCCCGCTGGGCATCGGCGGTGTCGGGCGCGAGGTGCACGAGCTGTACGCCCGCTGGTACGGCGCGCTCACGCACGGCTCGTTCCCTTCGGGCGACCGGCTGTGGCAGTACCCGCCGGGCGCGGGCCCGGTGCTGCTGTCCCCGGGGCTGCTGCCGGGGCTGACGTACTTCCAGGCGTTCGTGGCCCTCACCCTCGCCACCGACGCGCTGGTCATCGTCGCCCTCACGCGCGCGGGCACCCGAACGGGCCGCAGTCTGCGCGGAGCGGCCCTCTGGACGGCGGCTCTGCCGCTCCTCCTGCATATCCCGCTCGCCCGCTACGACGTGCAGGTCACCGCCCTGGCCGTCATCTCCCTGTTGACGTTGTCGCGCTCCACGCGTGCGTGCGGCGCGTTCGCCGCCCTGGGCGCCCTCGTGAAGGTGTGGCCCGCGCTGGCGCTGATCGGCACCCCCAGGGGACGTACGACCCGGCAGGCGTGGACCTCGGCGGCCGTCACCGCGGGCGCACTCCTCCTCGCGCTCGCCGCGCTCTTCCGCGACCCCTTCGACTTCCTGCGCCAGCAGAGCGGCCGAGGCGTACAGATCGAGTCGCTGGGCGGCACGGCCCTCTCCTTCGCACGCCACGCCGGCTGGCCCGGCCGGGTGCGCTACCAGTACGGGTCGATGGAGTTCACCGGTCCGTACGTCTCCGCGATCGCCGCGCTGTCGCTCGCGCTCACCGTCGCCGCCTTCGGAGCCCTGCTGCTGTGGCGGCTGCGTGCCAGGCGCTGGACGCCGGCGACTCCGTACGACGCCGCGCTCAGTGCCGTACTCCTCTTCACCGTGACGAGCCGGGTGATCAGCCCCCAGTACCTGGTGTGGCTGCTCGGCCTGGCCGCCGTGTGCCTGACCTCGCGGCACACCACGCAGCGCCCGGTGGCCGCGCTGATCGTGCTGGCGGCGGCCGCCAGCGCCCTCGCTTACCCCGTCCTGTACGAGGACGTCATGGACTGCACCTGGACGGGCTCCCTGGTGATGCTCGTCCGCAACGGGCTGCTGGTGGCGGCGGCCGCGCTGTCCTTCCGCCGCCTGTGGGCCGCCGGAATTCAACCCACACGAAGGGAACCTTTGGCCGATTCCCACCCTCTTCCCCACGAGACAGTAAGTACCTCTTAACGGAAAATCACTCACACTACCTACCATTTCACCCGTGGAAGTCATGCCAGCCTCGCAAGCCATGTACCCCCACCAGTCACAGGTGTGCGTCGTCGTCATCGGGTACGACGATGCCGCCCACGTCACGGACGCGGTGCGCTCGGCCCTCGCTCAGGGTCCCGCCGTCCGCGAGGTGATCGCCGTGGACGACTGCTCGGCCGACGCCAGCACGGACCTCCTGGACCGCCTCGCCCTCGACGAGCCGCGCCTGAAGGTCGTCCGCCGCAGGGTCAACAGCGGCGGTTGCGGCAGCCCACGCAACGACGGGATCGACGCGGCCACGGCCCCGTACGTGATGTTCCTGGACAGCGACGACGTACTGCCGCCCGGCGCGGTGGACGCGCTCCTCGACGCCGCCGCCGGGCGCGGTACGGAGGTCGCGGCCGGCCTGTGCGTGCGCCGCGAACTGCCGTCCGGCCGCGAGGTGCCCTGGCAGCCCGAGCTGTACACGAAGCCCGTCCTCGTCTCCCGCCCCTCGCACCGAACCCGCCTGGTCCACGACACGCTGTGCGTCAACAAGCTCTACCGCACCGACTTCCTGCGCGAGCACGGCATCCGCTTCCCCGAAGGGCGCTTCCCCTACGAGGACTTCGTGTTCACCGCGCGCGTGCTCGCCGCCGGGCCGCGCATCGCGCTGATCCCGGAGACGGTGTACGTCTGGAACGTGCGCCGGAGCGCCGAGCGGCTGTCGATCTCGCTCGACCGGGCGGACGTCGACAACTGGCGGGCGCGGCTCGCCGCCCACGATCTGGCGTACGACATCCTCCTCGACGCCGGTGAGAAGGGGCTGGCGCGGGCGGCACGCGCGAGGTTCCTCGACCACGGGCTGCGGATGTACGCGCGGGAGCTCGATCTGCGCGGTGCCGAGTACCGGCGCGAGTGGTGGGCCCTCACGCGCGCGCACCTCGCGACGTTCGACGCGGGCGACTTCGCGCTCGCCCCGGCGCCCGGACGGGTCATCGCCCAGGTGGTGATGGCCTCCGAGGAGCCGTGCGACCTGGCCCGCCTCAAGGAGGTCGCGGCACGCCCGGCCCGGCTGCGCCCGCCGTATCCGCGAGCCGCGGACGGTACGCCGGTCTGGTCCGCCGACCTGCCCCAAGTGACCCTGGAACACCTCCTGTTCCGGCCCGTCCACCTCCTCCCTGTGGCCGTCGACGCGGAACTGCGGCCACGCGCGCGTGCCACCCGGCTGCGGCTGCGCCTGCACGAGCTGTACGGGCGGATGGCGGACGCGGGGCCGGCGTCCGTGGACGTCGAGTTCGTGAACCGGCAGGACGGTGTCGTCGGGCTGACCATCACGGCGGCCTTCTTGCCCGACGAATCCGACGAGTCCGATACCTCCGGTGCTTCCGGTGCCTTCAGCCCTTCAGGTGCTGCCGACCCCGACTCGTGGACGGCCGAGGCGCCGGTCGACCTCGCGGCGCTCGGCTCCGGAACCTGGGACCTCCGCCTGCACGTCCGCTTCCACGACGGCACGAGCCGCGAGACCACCCCGCACGCCGTTGTCGGCCCCGGCCTGCTGCGTCGGTCCGCCGTACCGAGCGGCCGGCACGGCGTCCTGCTCGTCCAGCCGTACGCGACCCACGGGGGCTCGCTCGCGCTGCGGCTCGCGCCCGGTTGGCGAGGGTTCACCTCTGTGGTGGGTCGCCGTCTCAGGCGCCTGCTTCACTGATGCGCGACCAACCGATACACGACTGACCGATACCCGACCGCCCGATACGCGACCATTGGTCCAGACACCCGCACCCATCACCGACCATACGAGGGGACTGCCGTACATGACCTGGCTGATCACCGGCGGCGCCGGCTACATCGGGGCGCACGTCGTCCGCGCGATGACCGAGGCGGGCGAACGGGCCGTGGTGTACGACGACCTGTCCACCGGGATCTCCGAGCGCGTCCCCGACGGAGTGCCGCTGGTCGTCGGCTCGACCCTGGACGGGGAACGGGTGGCCCGCGCACTCATGGACCACGCCGTCACCGGTGTCGTCCACCTGGCGGCGAAGAAGCAGGTGGGCGAGTCGGTGGAGCTGCCGCTGCACTACTACCGCGAGAACGTCGAAGGCCTTCGGGTGCTGCTGGCCGCCGTGGCGGAGGCCGACGTGCCGTCCTTCGTGTTCTCCTCCTCAGCGGCGGTGTACGGCATGCCGGACGTCAACCTGGTGACGGAGGAGACGCCGTGCGCGCCCATCAACCCGTACGGGGAGACCAAACTCGCCGGTGAGTGGCTGGTCCGCGCCACGGGCCGCGCGCACGGCCTCTCGACCGCCTCCCTGCGCTACTTCAACGTGGCGGGCGCGGCGACGCCGGAGCTGGCCGACGTGGGCGTCTTCAACATCGTCCCGATGGTCTTCGAGAAGCTCACGGAGGGGGCGCCGCCGCGCATCTTCGGCGACGACTACGAGACCCCCGACGGCACGTGCGTACGCGACTACATCCACGTGGTGGATCTGGCGGAGGCCCACGTGGCCGCCGCCCGCCGCCTCTCCTCCGCCCCCGGCACGGACCTGACCCTCAACATCGGTCGCGGCGAAGGGGTTTCGGTCCGCGAGATGATCGACCTCATCAACGAGGTCACCGGCTACGACCTCCCCCCGACCGTCACCCCGCGCCGCCCCGGCGACCCCGCCCGCGTAGTCGCCTCCGCCGACCGCATCACCGCGGAACTGGCCTGGAAGGCCAAGCACGAGGTCCGCGACATGATCACTTCGGCGTGGGAGGGATGGGTGCGGCTGCATCCGGGGGCGGGGCGGGGCCAGTACTAGGGCTGGTCCGAAACGCGTTCCTGCCGGGCCGACCGTCCTTTCGCGAAGACCTGGCCTGCGGGTGGGGCTGTGACTGCGAGTGAGGCTGTGACCTCGTTCAACGGGCCGCTGCCGTGCGATGGAGGTGGTCCACCACCCGGATGGTTCCGGCGACACTGTCGGCTTGGAACGGGGAGGTGCGGAAACGCCCGCCCACAACCACCGTGGGCTGTTCGACCACCTGGTAGCGCTCACGCAGCGCAGGAGCCGCCTCGACAGCCGCGGTGACCTTCTTGGACTCGTAAGCGGTTCGTACCGCCCCGACGTCGAGTCCCTGCTCGGCCGCCCATGCCAGGACGTTCGCCTCGGTGGTGAGGTCCTTTCGCTGGTCGTGCACGGCGCGGAAGACCGGAAGCGCCATTCGCTGCGCGAGACCGAGCCGGTCCAGTGTGTAGTGAAGGCGAGCGTAGGCGACCATTTCCGGCTGGTCCGGCCAGACCGCGGGGATCCGCACCACCTTCACCGGCGGCTTCTGCCGTGCGGCCCACTCGGCCAGCGGCCGCTCGATCTCGTAGGAGTGCCGGCAGCCGTACCAGAACACTTCCGCCACCTGCCGAGCGTCCACCCCGGTAACCGGGTGCGCGAGCCGGATGTACTGCTCCCCCTCCTTCGGTACGCCCGAGGAGGCGCCGAGCAGGCAGGTGAGAACGGTCGACAACGCGAGCAAGCGAAGCAACAACTTCTTCTTCATGGGGGCCACCCTTGCGCCATGCGGCTGGGCGCACCCTGGTGACACACGCAGCGTCCCCCGATCGGACCGTCCGCCGGTGGACCGAGGTCACCCGCGGGGCCGACTCCCGCACCGCCGACCTCAGCGGACTTGGGGCAGTCTCGGTCTTCCTCAGGCACCGTGGCCGCGCCTTCCCAGTTGACCTTGCCCGAAGGGGAGGCCGACAGTGTCTGTGGCGACCACGCCGACGAGCTGAGCGCGCTTGGCTCCGACCGGACCCGGATGCGAGGAACCCGCATGGATGACGACGCTCTCCTGGCAGAGCAGATGGCCTACTACCGGGCCGGCGCGGCCGAATACGACCGGCCCTATACGGAGTACGAAGACCTGCGGAGATTACTGGCTGTCGTCGATGACCTCCCGATTGCCGGGGATGTTCTGGAGCTGGCCTGCGGAACGGGCCAGTGGACCGCGCTGCTCGCCGCGCGGGCTCGGTCGGTGACGGCTGTCGACGCGGCAGCCGAAGTGTTGGCCCTCGCACGGGCGCGCACCGCGTCCCCCGCCGTCCAGTTCCTTGAGGCCGACCTTTTCGAGTGGCAGCCGCCACGGCGCTACGACACCGTGTTCTTCGCCTTCTGGCTCTCCCACGTCCCGCCGAGGCGGTTGCCCGGCTTCTGGGACACCGTCGCCACCGCGCTCGCGCCGGGCGGCAAAGCGATCTTCATCGACGACGGCCCCGCCGTAGCCGCAGAGGAGGAAGTCCTCACGAACGAGCCGGCCCCAGCCGCGCTGCGCCGGCTCGATGACGGCAGCCAGTACCGCATCGTGAAGGTATTCCATGATGTCCGTACACTCACGGACGACCTCACAGCACTGGGGTGGTCGGCCCGCATCAAGCCCCTGGCCGGGAACTTCATCGGCATCGCGGAACCGCCGACCACCCCTGGCTGAGAAGCCGACCAAGCATCTGTCCTGCCCGTCACGAACACCCGTCGTCGCAGGACGTACTACGACATGCCGCTCTACCTGAACGGCTGGCGCATTGGCTCAGGGCGCACAAACGCGCTCGCCGCGGGCGGGACGCTGTCCTGCTCCGCGACGAGCGCGTCCTGGCAGGCTCTGTCAGAGCTTGTCCATACGGGTGTAGGGGCTGACGATCCGGGCCTGGCGAGCGCCGAAGTCGACGAGCATCGCGATGCCCTCCTCGACGCCGACGATCGTGCCCAGGCCGAACTGGTCGTGCGTAACCCGGTCACCCAGGGCGAAGTGCTTGGCGACCGGGGCAACCGGAGCTTTGAAGGGACTGGTGGGCAGATGGCGCCGGGGCGCGGATGGCTTCGTCATCGTGATTCCAGTATGCGCCCCCGAAGGGCCCAAGAGTGAGGCGTGGATGACAACGATCCGGCGGCTACGGGGGCTGACCGGCCATGCGACACCGGATTGACAGACTGCCCACAGGGCACGGCGGTCCAACCGTCGGCCTTCACCAACGCCCTCGTTGGACGGCTGGTACCCCTACAAGCCCCACAACGAGACCCGCGACAAGGACCGACTACAGCGCCTTCAGTGCCACCGCCGTGGCCCGCGCCAGGCTCTCCAGATACCCCTTCGGCAGCTTCGGGCTGCGGATGACGACCGCACGCCAGTACAGCGGGCCGGAGATCATGTCGAGGGCCAGCTCCTCGTCGATGCCCATACGCACCTCGCCGCGGGCCTCCGCCGCCGCGACGATGCCGCTGGCGACGCCCTCCTGACCTTCCCGCAGAGCCTTCTGCATGGCCTCGGCGATGTCCGGGTTGCGGGCCGCCTCGGCCTGGAGGTCGGGGATGATCTGCGAGGCGACGGGGTGCCGCAGTGCGCGGGACGTGACCTCGTACAGCAGCCGCAGGTCGCCCTCCAGGGTGCCCGTGTCGGGTGCGGGCAGCCCC
Source organism: Streptomyces sp. 2A115 (assembly GCF_052245575.1). Taxonomy (NCBI): domain Bacteria; kingdom Bacillati; phylum Actinomycetota; class Actinomycetes; order Kitasatosporales; family Streptomycetaceae; genus Streptomyces; species Streptomyces sp. 2A115. The sequence continues at coordinate 146,339 of NZ_JBQQCG010000014.1, forward strand.
TGCACGGCGATCGCGGAGACCAGGTCGAGCACCAGGTGCAGCTTGGAACGCCACCGACGGTAGACCGCGGTCTTGCCGACGCCGGCCCGGCGGGCGATGCCCTCGATGGACATCCGCGCGTACCCGACGGCCGCGAGTTCCTCGAAGACGGCCGCCCGGATGGCCTCCGTCACATCCTCCCGGAGCACCGCGGCCCCTGCGGGAGCCCTGCGGCGCGGCTGCTTCGGGACCTGCGGGTCCTGCGGATCCTGGGCGGTCCCGTCGGCGTTCGTCGTCATGCGCAACAGCATAGGGGCGGGGCGGGAGCGTTACGACGAAACGGTTGCGTTCCGGCGCCGGATCGGCCTACGCTCACGTTACGACGATACGGTCCCGTCCCGACGTAAAGCCGAGCCCATCCCCAGGTAAAGACCGGGTTCGGACCCCCACCCCCCGAGCGAAAGCAGCGGATGTGAGCCAGGCCCTCCACACACCGCCCCCGCCCCCGGCACAGCGTGACGGAGAGGCACCGGAATCGGCACCGGCACCGGCACCGGCACCGGCCACCCTGTCCGACGCCCCCGCGGCACTCGCCGCCCGCTACGGCCTCACCGTCAGCGGCGCCCGTCCCACCTTGCCCGCCTACGTACGCCAGTTGTGGGCGCGGCGGCACTTCATCACCGCGTTCGCGACGGCCAAGCTCACCGCCCAGTACAGCCAGGCGAAGCTCGGCCAGGTCTGGCAGGTGGCCACACCTCTGCTGAACGCGGCGGTCTACTACTTCATCTTCGGCGTCCTGATAGGCACCAAGCACGGCGTGCCGGACTACGTCCCGTTCCTGGTCACGGGCGTGTTCGTGTGGACGTTCACGCAGAGCTCGATCATGGCGGGCACCCGGGCCATCTCCGGCAGCCTCGGCCTGGTCCGCGCCCTGCACTTCCCGCGGGCCGCGCTCCCGGTGTCGTACGCGCTGCAACAGCTCCAGCAGCTGCTGTTCTCGATGGCCGCACTGGTCGTGATCCTGCTCTCCTTCGGTGTGCCCGTCGGCGCGTCCTGGCTGCTGGCCGTGCCCACACTGGCACTTCAATTCACGTTCAACGCGGGCGTGGCGATGATCGTGGCCCGGATGGGCGCGAAGACTCCGGACCTCGCGCAGCTCATGCCGTTCGTGCTGCGCACCTGGATGTACGTCTCGGGTGTCATGTGGAGCCTCGACCACCTCCTCAGCGGCCGGGACATGCCACGCGTCGTGCTGCTCGCGCTGGAGTGCAACCCGGCCGCGATCTACATCGACCTCATGCGGTTCGCCCTCATCGACAGCTTCCACGCGAGCCAGCTGCCCCACCACGTGTGGGCCCTCGCGGTCGGCTGGGCCCTGCTCGCCGGCGTCGGCGGCTTCATCTACTTCTGGAAGGCTGAGGAGACGTACGGCCGTGGCTGACCTCGAGAAGGAACCCAAGAAGGAACTCGTACCCACCGTCATCGCCGACCGCGTCGACATCGTCTACCGCGTCAACGGCACCGGCGCCGGCCGCGGCAGCGCCACCGCCGCGCTCAACCGCATCCTGCGGGGCAAGAAGGCCGAGCAGGCGGCCGGCGTACGCAAGGTGCACGCCGTGAAGAGCGTCTCCTTCACCGCGTACCGGGGCGAGGCCATCGGCCTGATCGGCACGAACGGCTCGGGCAAGTCCACGCTGCTCAAGGCCGTCGCGGGGCTGTTGCCCGTGGAGCGCGGCCGGATCTACACGGACGGCCAGCCCTCCCTGCTCGGGGTGAACGCCGCCCTGATGAACGACCTGACCGGTGAGCGCAACGTCTACCTCGGCGGACTCGCCATGGGCATGTCCCGCGAGCAGGTTCGCGACCGTTTCCAGGAGATCGTCGACTTCTCCGGGATCAACGAGAAGGGCGACTTCATCACGCTGCCCATGCGCACGTACTCCTCGGGCATGGCCGCTCGGCTCCGTTTTTCCATCGCCGCGGCCAAGGATCATGACGTGCTGATGATCGACGAGGCTCTGGCTACCGGAGACCGCTCCTTCCAGAAGCGGTCCGAGGCTCGGATCCGGGAGTTGCGGAAGCATGCCGGCACGGTGTTCTTGGTCAGCCACAACAACAAGTCGATCCGGGACACGTGTGATCGGGTGCTGTGGCTTGAGCGGGGGGAGCTTCGGATGGATGGGGCTACGGAGGATGTGCTGAAGGAGTACGAGAAGTTCACCGGGGGTGGGGGGAAGGGGTAGGTCGTGCGTCGTCCGCGGGGCGGCGGGGGCCGGTCGCGCCCACGCGGCGGAGCCGCGCAATGTCACAGCCCCGCGCCCCTGAAAGGGGCGCCCCCGGCCCCGCGGAAATCGGGACCCCGAGTATCAGCGCTCCAAGAACGCGAACAGCCCCTCCCACCTCCGTACGATCTCGTCCGGTGTGTACCGCTGGATATTGATCCGCGCCGCCTCGCCCATCCTGTCCCGCAAGTCCTTGTCGGACATCAACGTGTCCAGTCGGCGGGCCAGTTCCCCCGTGTTGCCCAGCGCGGCGAGCAACCCGTCCTCGCCGTCCCGGACGATCTCGTGGACGCCGGGCGCGCAGTCGAAGGCGGCGCACGGGACGGCCGTCGCCATCGCCTCCATCAGGGCCAGCGGGAAACCCTCGCCACGCGAGGACTGGACGAAGACGGAGCCGCCGCGCAGCGCGCCCGGGACATCGCTCGTACGCCCCATCCACGCAACGGAGTTGTCGAACCCGAGAGCCGTGCACTGCTTCTTCAGCATCTCCTCGTCCTCGCCCGAACCGTAGATCCGCAGCGTCCAGTCGGGGTGGCGCGGGGCGACCTCCGCCCAGGTGTCGAGGAGCATGTCGATGCCCTTCTGGTCGTGCAGCCGACCGACGCTGACCACCGCCTTCTCGGTGCGCGGCGACGGCACCTCGGGCATGAAGGGCAGCGGATTCGGCATGAACGAGGCGTTGTTGAGGCCTTGCCCGATCCACAGGTCGGCGTCCTCGCGGGTCAGCGCCAGCATGCGGTCGACGTCCTTGTAGTGCTTCCGCACTCGCTGGAAGCGTGAGGACGCCTTGGAGTACTCGTACGACTCGTGGCTCATGCCGATGACGGTCAGGCCGCTCGTGTCGGCCTGCGCCACCCACTCCATCGCCCACACCTGCGTGACGATCACGACGCCACCGGGCCGGGCCGCGCGGAACAGCGCGGTCAGCTTCGCGGCCTGCTCGCGCATGCTCGCCTGGCGTGCGCGTCCGGGGCGGGGCGGCTGTCCGGCGTACAAGGTCGTCATCGGGTACGGCACCTCGCCGAGTTCCTGCACCACCTCGGCCGGAGTGATGCCGACGACATGGACGCGATGCCCCCGCCCGGTGAAGAGCCGGGCCATCTGATGCGACCAACTGGTCACCCCGCCCAGCTCGTCGACACTGTTGGAGACGAAGAAGACGTCCCGCTGCGGATCTGGACTCACGAGGGTCATCCACGCCTCCCCTGGTCGGAAAACTGATCGAAGAATTGTTCAACGATGCTCTGGGCGGCGTTCCCCTTGTCGTACTCGCCGAACTCGGCCACGAAGCCCTCCCGCGCCTCCGCGTACTTCACGGCCTGCTCGTCCAGTGAGACGAGTGCCGCGTGCAGCTCCTCCTCGGTGCGCACGACCGGCCCCGGCGCCCGTTCGAGCAGATCGAAGTAGGTCCCTCGCCCTTCGTGCACGTACTCCTCGTAGTCGTACGCGAAGAAGAACATCGGCCGGCCGAGGAGCGCGTAGTCGAACATCACGGACGAGTAGTCGGTGATCAGCCCGTCGGCGAGGGCGAGGAGCGGGGTCACGTCATGGTGCGCCGATACGTCGATGACGCGCCCGCGCACGGACGGCGGGAGCACGACGTGGTTGAGGTAGTGCGAGCGCACGAGGAGCACGTACCGGTCGCCGAACTCGTCGGCGAACCGCTCCACGTCGAAGGGCAGCTCGAACCGCCGCTGCTTGCCCCCGCGTTGGCGGAAGGTGGGGGCGTAGAGCAGCACGGCCTTGTCGTCGGGAATGCCCAACTCGTCGGCGAGCACTCCGCGTTCACGAAGGCCACCGGACTCCTCCTCGCGGCGCCTCGCCCGCACCAGCGCGTCGTTGCGCGGATAGCCCACCCTCAGCAGGGTCTTCTCCTTCAGCCGGAACGCCCGGGCGAGGGTGCGCACATCGTGCTCGGAGCGGATCAGGAACCGGTCGAAGCGGTCGAGGGTGCGCTGCTGCTCCGCCTGCTCAGGCCGGGACCTGAGCTTCCACTCGGGCTCGTCGAAGCCCATCCGCTTGAGCGCCGAGCCGTGCCAGGTCTGGATGTACGTGGTCTCCGGCCGCTTGGTGAGCTTCAGCGGATAGCTCTGGTTGTCGACCCAGAACTCGGCCTGCGCCAGCGCCTTGAGATAGGGCAGCGACCAGCGTCGTACGAGCGTGGCATCGGAGGGAAAGCCCTCGGGACGACCCGTACCGGCGTACGACCACACCGCCTCGAAGTCGAGCCCCTGCCGCCGCATCTCCTCGTAGATCGCCTTCGGGCTGTCGCTGTACTGCCGGCCCAGGTGGCTCTCGAAGACGACCAGGCCCTTCTTGACGGGCAGTCGGCTGAATGCCTCGTGGTAGAGACGGATCTTGGTGTCCCCGGAAGTGAGCTTCTTGCGGAGCTGCTTCGTCTTCCGGTACCCGGACTTGGCGAGCCGGCCGGGGGCGCCCCGCACACCTCGCCCGACCAGCTCGTCCACCTTCTCCCGGGTGACGATCCGGAAGCAAAGGTGGCCGCGCGAGGAGATCTCGGGTGTGATGTGGTCCGCGACCAGCCGGGTCAGTCGGGGCCGGATGGGCAACCGCCCCGCCGCCAGACCGGGTTCGGAGGCGGTGAGGCGGGTGGTGGTGCGTACGCCGTCGACGTGCGGCGGATACGCGACGTCGAGGTGCAGCCGTACGTCCCACACCGCGTCCACTATGCCCAGCGGCCGCAGTCCGCGCGCGAGGTCGGCCGAGGCCTCCCAGGCGATGGCGTCGCCCTCGTGCCGCAGGCCGGCGACGGGAAAGCGGAAGGTCTGGAAACGCACGCCCCGGCGGCGGGCGGCGAACTCCAGCTCCCCGGTGAGCCGCGCGCCGGGCGGGACGACGCCGAGGGGGTTGGTGATGCGCCCGGCAAGGCGGACTGTGCCGGCCGCCTCCCCGTACCCGGTCAGGGCGTTGCGCAGGAACATCCTCTCGACGGGCTTGGCGTGGTAGCCCAGCTCGGTGACGTCGAGAACATGACGCGCGAAGGAGACTTCCTCGGCGTCTTTCTCGGCATCTACCTCAGCGTCTTCCTCGATGTGCTCGGCGCACCAGTAGATCCGGCCGTCGCGCTCCACGAGCGGCGAGGAGATCTTGTCGCGGTTGGTGAGCGTGTCCACGGCCGGCAGCAGGTTGTCCCAGTCGCTCTTCTGCAGCAGATAGGCGCAGATGGCGTGGATGGGCTCGACCTCGTCGAAGGCGGCGCGGTCGATGGACTCCAGGTAGCCGCGGGCGATCGCCGCGAACTCCTGCCGGTAGGCGGTGTCCCGAAAGGGCAGGTCACGCAGATGCAGCACGAGGTCGTGCTTGAGGAACTTCACATCCTTGTAGAACTTCAGCTCCAGCAAGCCCTTGTCGGCGAGGAGTTGATCGACCCGCCGGTGGATCTCCATCCGGTGCGTGAAGTTGGCGATCTCGGCACGTCGATTACTGATCGACTTGGTCGCCGTCTTCTCGACGACGTTCCAGTCGTACACGCGGTTCGGTATCAGGGTGATCCGTCGTGCGGCCGCGTAAGCCTGCGCGGAGAAGAGCAGGTCCTCGTAGTGGATCCCGACGGGGAACCGCAGACCCTGCTCGACCAGGAACTCCCGGCGGTAGCACTTGTTCGTCGACAGCGTGTCGAAGACCAGCAGGTCGGGCAGCTCGGCGATCGACTCAAGGGTCCGGGTGCGCGCGTACAGCCAGGGGTACCACTTGACCTCTTGCCGCTGCGCGAATCCACGTGCACCCGCACGCACAGCCCGGAGACGAGGTCGGCACCGGTCGTCTCGGCCGCCTCCAGCATGTTCCGGCAGGCGTTGCGCTCCAGTACGTCGTCACTGTCGAGGAAGAGGACATAGGTGCCGCGGGCCTGGGCGATGCCGTGGTTGCGGGGAGCGCCACAGCCCCCGCTGTTCTCGTCGAGCCGAAAGGCCCGCACCCGCCCGGGGTGCTCGGCGGCCAGCCCCCGCGCCACCTCGTACGACCCGTCCGTACTCCGGTCGTCCACAATCACGACCTCGACGTTCCGCAGCGTCTGCTCCAGCACGGAGCGCACGGCTGTGGGCAACCGGGTCTCGTCGTTGTAGACGATCACGACCACGGATATGTCAGGTGGCTGGCGCAGATCTGTGTTCATCCCATTAACCCTAAATGTTCCTGATCGGCCCGCCTATGCAAGGTGGTCCACTTGGGGCCACTTGGGTAGATGTCGATGGAGGGGGATGGGTTGCTTGTCCAGCCTGTCCGGAGTTCACCTTCCAACCCGCCTGGCGTTCACCCACCAACCCGCCTGGCCTTTGCCCACCAACCCGCCCGGCCTTTGCCCACCAACCCGCCCGGCGTTTGAGGACGAGGCCGTCCAGGCCGAAAGGGGGGTCTGGGGGCGCAGCCCCCAGGGATGGGAATGGGTAGGGGCGGCGGGGGCGAAAAAACCGGCCGCGCTCACCCGCACACGACACACAAAAAAACGGGGGCGCCCAACCCAGGACGCCCCCATCCACGTACCGGCCTCCTACGAATGCGTACGCAACATCGTCCGCATCGTCCGCATCGCCACCGACAGATTCGCCAGGTCGAACGCCTCCGAGCTCTGGATCTCCTCCAGCGTCGTACGCGCCCGCCCGAGAATCGCCGCGTTCTTCTCCTCCCAGGCCTTGAAGCGCTGCTCCGGCGTGAAGGAGCCGTTGCCGGCGGCGAGAACGTCGGCGGTGAGGGCGGCGTGCGCCGCGTACAGGTCCTCCCGGATGGAGGCGCGGGCCATCGACTGCCAGCGGTCGGCGCGCGGCAGCTCGATGATGCGGTCCATGAGCTGGGCGATACGGAGGCGGTCGGCGAGGTCGTAGTAGACCTCGGCGACATCCATCGCGTCCTTGCCCATGCGGTCGCCCACCGCGACGATGTCGAGCGTCGGGAAGGCGGACGAGAACCCGGCCACACGCTGAGCCAGCTCGTCGGGCACCCCGGCATCCGTCAGCTCGTCGTAGATCCGCTGGTACCACTCCAGATCCGCGCCGCGCAGCAGCTTGGGCACCTCGGCCCAGACCCGCGTGACCCCGTCACTGAAGAAGTCGATCGTCTCGGCGAGCTGGATCGGCTGCGGCCGGTTGTTGAGCAGCCAGCGCGTACCGCGCTCGACGAGCCGCCGCGAGTGCAGCCGGATCCGGGTCTGGACGCCCGCGTCGACCTTGTTGTCGAGCCCTTCGACCGCGTCCCACACCGCGCTGGAGTTGAAGATCGCGCGGGCCGCGGTCTGCGCCCGGACGATCTCCTCCAGCGAGGCACCGGTCTCCTCGCGCAGCCGGTGCAGGAAGCTCGTACCGCCCGTGTTGACGGTGTCGTTGACCAGCACCGTCGTGACGATCTCGCGGCGCAGCGGGTGGTGGTCGATCTGCTCGGTGAACTCCGCGCGGAGCGCCGTCGGGAAGTACGCGTGCAGCAGGCTCCGCAGGTACGGGTCGTCGGGGAGCGACGTGTGCAGCAGCTCGTCGGCGACCGTGATCTTCGTGTAGGCGAGGAGGACGGCCGTCTCCGGCTGGGCCAGGCCGTGCCCGGTGTTCAGGCGCTCCCGGATCTGCCGCTCGGTGGGCAGGAACTCCAGCGCCCGGTTGAGGTGGCCCGCACGCACGAGATGCTTCAGGTAGCGGTGCTGGGCGTGGAGCATGCTCGGGGACTGGGCCTGCGCGTTGGAGAGCGCCACGTTCTGCGCGTAGTTGTTGCGCAGGACCAGCTGGCCGACCTCGTCGGTCATCTCGGCGAGCAGCTTGTTGCGCTGCTTGACCGTCATGTCGCCGTCCGCGACGACCGTGTTGAGCAGGATCTTGATGTTCACCTCGTGGTCGGAGGTGTCCACGCCCGCGCTGTTGTCGATCGCGTCGGTGTTGACCTTGCCGCCGGCCTGCGCGAACTCGATACGGCCGAGCTGGGTCAGCCCGAGGTTGCCGCCCTCGCCGACGACCTTGACCCGCAGGTCGGCGCCGTCCACGCGGATCGCGTCGTTGGCCTTGTCGCCGACGTCCGCGTGCGTCTCGGTCGACGCCTTCACGTACGTGCCGATGCCGCCGTTCCACAGCAGGTCGACCGGCGCCTTGAGGATCGCCCGCATCAGGTCGGCGGGGGTCATCTTGGCGATCTTGCCCTCGATGCCGAGGGCCTCGCGGATGTGGCTGTTGAGCTGGATGGCCTTGGCCGTACGGGGGAAGATGCCGCCGCCCTGCGACAGCAGCTCCTTGTTGTACTCGGCCCAGGACGAGCGCGGCAGCTCGAACAGGCGGCGGCGCTCGGCGTACGAGGTGGCCGCGTCCGGGCGCGGGTCGATGAAGATGTGCCGGTGGTCGAAGGCGGCGACCAGACGGATGTGCTCGCTGAGCAGCATGCCGTTGCCGAACACGTCGCCGGACATGTCGCCGACGCCGACGACGGTGAAGTCGTCGGTCTGCGTGTTCACGCCCAGCTCACGGAAGTGCCGCTCGACGGACTCCCAGGCGCCGCGGGCGGTGATGCCCATCTTCTTGTGGTCGTAGCCGGCCGAGCCGCCGGAGGCGAAGGCGTCCCCGAGCCAGAAGTTGTAGCTCTCGGCCACCCCGTTCGCGATGTCCGAGAACGTCGCGGTGCCCTTGTCGGCGGCGACGACGAGGTAGGTGTCGTCCTCGTCGTGCCGTACGACGTCGGCGGGCGGCACGACCTCGCCGGCCACCATGTTGTCGGTGATGTCGAGCAGCGCGGAGATGAAGGTCTTGTAGCTGCGGATGCCCTCGGCCAGCCAGGCGTCACGGTCCACGGCCGGGTCGGGCAGCTGCTTGGCGACGAAGCCGCCCTTGGCGCCGACCGGCACGATGACGGTGTTCTTCACCATCTGCGCCTTGACCAGACCGAGGATCTCGGTCCGGAAGTCCTCCCGTCGGTCGGACCAGCGCAGACCGCCTCGCGCTACCTTCCCGAACCGCAGGTGCACGCCCTCGACGCGCGGGGAGTACACCCAGATCTCGTACGCCGGACGCGGCGCCGGAAGGTCCGGCATGGCCTGCGGGTCGAACTTCATCGAGACGTACTCGTGCGGTTGGCCGCCCGCCGCCTCCTGGAAGAAGTTCGTGCGCAGGGTCGCCTTGATGACGGTGAGGAAGGACCTGAGGATCCGGTCCTCGTCGAGCGACGCGACCTGGTCGAGGGCGGCGTCCAGCTCCTCGAGGAGAGCGTCGGTCAGTTCCGTACCCGCCCGCTGCCGGTCCGGCGACATGCGTGCCTCGAAGAGGGAGATCAGCAGCCGGGTGGTGTGGACGTTGTTGCGGAGGGTGTCCTCCATGTAGTCCTGGCTGAAGGTCGAGCCGGCCTGGCGCAGGTACTTGGCGTACGCGCGCAGCACCATCGCCTGCCGCCAGTTCAGCCCGGCGCTCAGGACCAGGGAGTTGAAGCCGTCGTTCTCGGCCTGCCCGGTCCAGGTCGCCGAGAAGGCCTCCTGGAAGCGCTCGCGCCCGTCGTCGCCCAGGTAGTCGCCGTTGCCGCCGCCCTGCGCCCTGGGCATGCGCAGGCCGAAGTCGTAGATCCAGGCGGACGAACGGTCCGAGCAGCGCAGCTCGTACGGGCGCTCGTCGGTGACCTCGACGCCGAGCCGGCTGAGGACCGGCAGGACCGCGGAGAGGGAGACCGGCGCCCCGGTGCGGTAGATCTTGAAGCGGCGCTCGCCGGGACCGGCGCCCACCGGCTCGTACAGGCTGAGCGCGAAGTCCTTGTCGTCGCCGAGCTGCTCCAGGTGGACCAGGTCGGCGACCGCCGTACGCGGGTTGTGGTCGGCCTTGTAGCCCTCGGGGATGGCGTTCCCGTACCGGCGCAGCAGCTCGGCCGCGCGCTCCTCACCGCACTCGGCGTTCAGCGCCTCGGCGAAACCGTCGGCCCAGGAGCGGGCGGCCTCGACGAGCCGCGCTTCGATGCGCTCCTTGTCGGCGTCGCTGAGCTGCGGCAGCTCGGTGCCCTGCGGGACACGGACCACGAAGTGCAGCCGGGAGAGGATCGACTCGGTGTTCCAGGCCGTGAAGTCGACGCTGGTGCCGCCGAGTTCCTCCTTGAGGATGTCGATGATCCGCAGGCGTACGCCGGTGGTGTAGCGGTCGCGCGGGAGGTAGACGAGCGCCGAGTAGTAGCGCCCGTACTCGTCCTGCCGGAGGTAGAGCCGCAGCCGGCGCCGCTCTTGGAGGTAGAGCACGGAGGTGACGATCGACCGCAGCTCGTCGGTCGGCGTCTGGAAGAGCTCGTCGCGGGGGTACGTCTCCAGGATCTGCAGCAGATCGCGCCCGTCGTGGCTGTTGGGAGAGAACCCGGCGCCGCGGAGGACTTCCTGCACCTTGCGGCGGATGACGGGGACGCGGCGCACGGACTCCGTGTACGCGGCGGAGGAGAAGAGCCCGAGGAAACGGCGCTCGCCGACGACGTTGCCGTCGGCGTCGAACTTCTTCACGCCGACGTAGTCGAGGTAGGAGGGCCGGTGCACGGTGGCCCGGCTGTTCGCCTTGGTCAGGACCAGCAGCTTGTGCTCGCGGGCCTTGGCGCGGGCGTCCGCGGGCAGCCGCTCGAAGGACGGGCTGACCGGATGGCTCTCGTCGCTCGCGTGGTGCGGGTCGGACCGGAGAATACCGAGGCCGGTGCCGGGGACGGCGGCGAGCGAGTCGTCCTCGCGCAGCTCGTACTCCCGGAATCCGAGGAAGGTGAAGTGGTCGTCCGCGAGCCAGCGCAGCAGCTCTCGCGCCTCGTCGACCTCCTGGCCGCGCAGGTCGTCGGCGGTCGGCTCCTTCGGCAGCTCTTCGGCGATACGCAGCGCCGAGTCGCGCATCTTCTCCCAGTCCTCGACGGCCTCGCGGGCGTCGGACAGGACACGCAGCAGGTCGGCGGTGATCTGCTTCAGATCGGCGCGGTCGGTCTCGCGGTCGATCTCGACGTGGATCCAGGACTCGATGTGGGCGTCGTGGGGGAGGTCGCCGACGGCGGGCCGCGCGGGCAGGACCTCGACGAGCTTGCCGGTGAGGTCACGCCGTACGACGAACTGCGGGTGGATCACGACATGAATGCCGCGCCCCTGCCGGGACAGCTCATTGGTGACGGAATCGACAAGGAAGGGCATGTCGTCCGTCACCACCTCCACGACGGAGTGGCTGCAGGTCCAGCCGTTCTCCTCGACGGTCGGGGTGTGGACTCTTACGTTGGCCGTGCCCTGGGGGCGATTCTCGGCCAGCCGGTAGTGGGAGAAGGCGGCTCCGAAGACGTCGACCGGGTCACGGTCGGTGAGGTCCTCCGGGGCGGTGTGCAGGTAGTAGCGCTGGAGGAACGCGAGCACGGTGTCCCGGTCCGGGGTGCTCTCGTCCGTCTTCCCGGTCGGTAGGTGAAGGTGCCCCCCGACCGGGCTGTTCTCAGCTACCCGGGCGGCCCGTTCGAGCAGCTCGGCCTTGGCTTCGTCCAGCTTGGTCTGCATTGTCCTCTGGCTCCTGTCGCGCGCCGTTGCGTGACGTCGTAGAACGTGAAGTGACGTAGCGCCGCGACGCGGGGTGTCCGGTCTGATCCGACGCTATGCCGCGATGAGAGATGAGCGGGGCGTTATCGGCCATTGTTGGCGCGTCCGGAGGCTGTGACGCTGCTCTCGGTGCGCTCGTCCGTGCGCGTGCGCATGCGCATGCGCACGCGGTTGGGACTGGGGTTGGGGTTGGGGTTGGTGGTGGGGCTAGGGCTAGGGCTGGGGCTGCAGATGCGGTTGTGGTTGCACTTGCGCTCGCCCGCTCGCGGAGACCAGCGACTGCCCGGTCACGGATGTCGTCCGTGCGGTCCGGGCGCAGGGCAGGGGCGTAACCGCCCCCGCGACATATCGCGCTGATCACGGGACAAGGCTATCGCTCTGGACGGGGGCGCCGTCATGAGCCGCATGTGTACAAAAGCACGGGTGAGTTTTTGACAGTTTGCACAGGTGCTTCCGGCGATTGGGTGGTTGGGTGGTTTTTTGAGTGCGGGTTTGTGGGGGCTTGTCGCGCAGTTCCCCGCGCCCCTGGGTTGGATGTGGGGCGGGGACGTGCCGGGACATCCGAGCGCCACTCTGAGGTAGTCGGGTCAACCGGGAAGCGCGGCGCTCGGACATCCCGCCACGTCCCCTCACGCCGAAGGCCGAGTGCGGACGAGTGGGGGCCGAGGCCCCTTCAGGGGCGCGGGGAACTGCGCACCCAGCCCACGACGACCGGCACTTTACGAACCGACCTGAGACGCTTTCAGGGGCGCGGGGAACTGCGCGACCGGCCACTAACGGCCCGCACTGTACGAACCAACCTGAGACACCCACTTTCAGGGGCGCGGGGAACTGCGCGACCAGCCCCCACCCACCCGCAGCAAACACACCACCCCGAGCCACCCTCCAGGGCCGGGGGCCAGGGGCGGAGCCCCCCGTTTCGGGAAGGGGCGGGGTTGGGGAAAGGAAACCCTCGCCCCAAGCCCCGCACACCGTTCCCACCGGGCGCAGCCCACCCCACTCGGCGACCATGAAAGAAAGCACCCTTGCAAACACACCGGCCGGCCCCAGCCCAGGGACGAGCGCCGGCCCACCCCTCCCCCGTTCAACCAACCAACACACCCCGGAAACCCCACCGCCCAGCCCCTTGGCAAAGCCCCGCAGGGGAGGCACGTTGGGCGAGACGGAGTTACCGCGAGGGGAGCTGAGCGGCATGGCTGTCAAAATTCTGATCGTGACCGGAGACGCCGCGGAGTCACTGGAGGTCCTGTACCCGTACCAGCGCCTGCGCGAAGAGGGCTACGAAGTCCACATCGCGGCCCCCACCCGCAAGAAACTCCGTTTCGTCGTCCACGACTTCGAACCCGGCTTCGACACCTACACCGAGAAGCCCGGCTACACCTGGCCCGCCGACCTGGCCTTCTCGGAGGTCGACCCGGGCCAGTACGCCGCCCTCGTGATCCCCGGCGGCCGAGCCCCGGAGTACCTCCGCAACGACGCCGAACTCCGCAAGATCCTGAAGGCCTTCTTCGACACGGACAAGCCCATCGCCCAGATCTGCCACGGCCCTCTCCTGACCGCGGCGACAGACAGCCTCCGCGGCCGCCGCGTCACGGCCTACCCGGCCCTGGAACTCGACATGCAGGCCGCCGGCGCGACCTTCCAGGATGCCGAGGCCGTGGTCGACGGCATGCTGGTGTCGTCACGCGCCTGGCCGGACCACTCAGCCTGGATGCGCGAGTTCCTCACGGTGCTGCGAGCGAAGGCCCCGGTGACCTGAGTGAGCCCCAAGGGCCGGCCCGACCAAAGCGGCTGCGCAAGGGCCGGCCCAACGAAGGAAGTCACAAGGCCGACGACCTAGCCAAAGGGGACGCGGCCGAAGGGACGCGCGCCAAGGCCGCCGCCGAGCGGGGCACCCCTCCACTCAGCCGATCTACCCGGCTGACAGCTGCCCGGCTGATGGCTGCCTGGCTGACGGCTGCCCGGCCTGCCTCACGTTCCTTCACACCGCCCCAAGAGGGTCACCGCACGTCACGAGCTCCCACAGCTCGCAGCTACCAGCCCCAGCCCCAGCCCCCAACCTCCCGCTACCAGCTACCAGCCACAACAAAGATCAGAGAAGTGCCTCACGCCGCCAACCGCTCAGCCTCCTCCACCGCCTCCTCCAGGCTGTCCACCACCGGCACCCCGACCTCCTCAAGGCTGGCCCGGCTGTGCGACCCCCCGGTGTAGAGCACGGCCTGCGCCCCTACCCGCCGAGCCGCGATCGCGTCGTCCGCCGCGTCCCCGATCACCACCGTACGAGCGGGCTCCACCCCCGCCAGTGCCCCCACATGCCGCACCATGTGCTCGGCCTTGCTGCCCCCGGACGGCCCGGTCCGCCCGTCGACGCGTACGAAGTGCGACTCGATCCCGAATCCCCGTACCAAAGGGACGAGCTCGTCATGCCCGTACATGCTCAGAATCGATTGACTGCGACCGGCCGACCCCCACTCGGTGAGCAGCCCCGGCACCCCGTCCGTGAGTTCGCACCCCACCCGGTGCTCCACGTAGTACCTGTGGAAGGTCGCGTCCATGACCTCCCACTCCTCGTCCGTCGGCAGCCGCCCGATCAGCCGCTCGTAGAACCGCGGTACGGGTACGCAGTACAACTCCCGGTATCTCTCCAGCGTGATCGGCTCGATCCCCAGCTCGGCGAATGCCGCGTTCGTCGCCCCGATGATTGCCGCGTTGTCGTGGAACAGGGTCCCGTTCCAGTCCCAGACGATGTGTGCCGCTCCGAGCTTCCCCATACCAAAAAAGTACCCGCCCGCACTGACAACGCTGCAGCGAAGTCTCGACTCACGTCTCACCAGCGATGCGGCACGGCCGTCGAGCCCCACCGATGCCGGTGAGCGGGTACGCGGGTGAGGGGTACGCGGGTGAGCCGGTGACCAGATCAGCAGGTGACGGGTCAGTCGCCGAGCCCCACCAGGTTCGGAATCTCCTGCGTGGCGAACCACAGCAGCTCGTGGTCCTCGGCGCCGTCCACAACGAACTGCGCGTCGTCGTCACCCGCGTCCGCCGCCCCCAGCGCGTCCGCCGCCGCGGAGACGTCCGCCTCGGCATCGCCCGAGTCGACATGCACGGCCGCGGCTCTGGCCAGTGCCACGGCTCCGCCGACCCGTACCTCCCCGAGCGCGGAGGGATCGAGGCCCCGGTCGGGATCGGCGACGGCGGCCTTGTCCGGAACGTCGACGGCGACGACGACCCGCCGCCGCGACACCCCGGGGTCGAGCGCGATCAGCCGCAGGGAGGCGAGCGCGGCGCGGTTCAGCGCCGCGTACTCCAGCTCCTCGATGTCGTCGGACAGGTACCACTCACGCAGGGCGGGCGTGACGGCGTACGCGACAAAGGGCCCCGACCCCAGCTCGCCCGTCTTGTACGCCTCGGCGAGACCGGAGAGGGTCAGGGGGACGTAGACGCGCATGGCTGGCCACTTTCGTAGTCGGAGGGCTCCGAGGGGGCGCCGGTTCCGCGCCTCCCGGGACGGTCTTCAGGATACGTGCGGTGTCCCCTTTCGGGTCCGGGGCGCCCCCTCCGAAGGCGTCCACCACCGACCCCGCAGGTCACCCGGTACACCCCAGCCCCGCCAAGCCCCGCACACTCCCCCGTCACCCTGATAGGTGAACATTCCGGCCGCCCCGACACGCGCCAAGCGTCCTTGCCGCCGCCCGCCCCGGCCTCGTACAAGATCCCCAACGGAAAGTTACTGACCGGTATCAGCCGGTCCGACCGAACGGGGCCCGCCGTGAACAAAGTGATGACCAGGATGAACCGCACCCCAGGCACCCGCCCACCTGCCCGCCACGACACCCGCCGCCCCGGCGGAACCACTCCACGTACGACACCGGGAGGAACCGCGCCCAGCACGCCACGCGGCACCACCACATCCACAACCGACACCACAGCGGGCGGGACGGCACCCGTCACGACCGCACCCGTCACGACCCACGGCGGAGCCGCACCCGGCACGGCTCCGCGCAGCAACCCGGCCGGCACAACCCGCGGCGGCGCGCCCGGCACAGTACGGAACGCGAGCGCGCCCCGTACGGCCCCGCGTGGCGGCCGCCCGCCGACGGCACCGGCTCCTGGCAGCGGCCCCTCACGTAGGGCGGCGGGCGGCGGCTCTTCACGAACCGTGCCGCGCGGCGGCTCTTCACGAACCGTGCCAGGCGGGGCTGCCCGAACCTCGCCTGGCGGTAGCCCGCCGCCCCTGACCCTCTCGGCGGCCGCGTCCGGAGTCACGCCCCGCACTGCCCACCATCAGCCCCCTCAGCCCACAGCCCTCGCTGAGAGCCCTCTCAGGACACTCCCGCAGCCCTCGCGACCCCAGCCCCGTCCCACCGACGTCTTCGCCGACCGTCTCCTCGCCGTCCTGAGCGGTCAGCGTCCCGTCCACTGCATGCTCCGGCACACAGCGGGCCGTGCGTACGACGAGCTGGCCTGGCTCGCCGAACGCGGCCCCCTCCGCGCCCGCGGCACTCGTCCGGTCGTCCGCGACATCGGCTACTACGTCCCCCGACAAGGCGCCATCGAGGCCTTCGCCCGCATCGGCGCGGGCGATCAGCTCCGCGCCATGGCCTTCCGCCTGGAAAGGGGCACGGACCTCCGTTGGCGCTGCACGGCGGTGGAACTGGGCGGCGCCCGCATGCCACGCACCGACGACGACTGATCCGTACTCCCCACCACCGAGGCGCCCCTGAGGGGCGTGGGGAACCGCGCGACCAGCCCCCCACCCACCCGCAGCTGAACCCCATGCCCCCGACAACACAAAGGGCCGGGCACCCCAAGGTGCCCGGCCCTTCACAACTCGCCCTCACTCGGACCCGCTCAACCTGCTCAACCCAGCGGAGCGAACCGTCACTTCTTGCGGCGACGGCCGCCCTTCTGCTGCTTACGGCGCTCCGCGCGCGTGAGGCCGTCGGACTCGGAGCGCACCGGCTCCTCGTCGCTGGCGAAGTCGCCCTCGACGATGCCGCCCTCACCGTCCACGGTCGGCGCGGAGAAGTGCAGCCGGTCCGGCCGCTGCGGAGCGTCGAGGCCCTTGGCCCGGATCTCCGGACGCGACGCGCCCGCCGGAACCGCGTCCTGCTTGTCGAGCGACGGCTTCGCGTCCTCGACAGGGACCTCCTCGACCTGCTGCTCGACCTGGACCTCCAGGTTGAACAGGTAGCCGACGGACTCCTCCTTGATGCCGTCCATCATGGCGTTGAACATGTCGAAGCCCTCACGCTGGTACTCGACCAACGGGTCCTTCTGGGCCATCGCGCGCAGGCCGATGCCCTCCTGGAGGTAGTCCATCTCGTAGAGGTGCTCGCGCCACTTGCGGTCGAGGACCGACAGCACGACCCGACGCTCCAGCTCACGCATGATCTCGGAGCCGAGCTGCTCCTCGCGCGCCGCGTACTGGTCGTGGACGTCGTCCTTGATGGACTCCGAGATGAACTCCGCGGTGAGACCCGCGCGGTCGCCCGCGGTCTCCTCCAACTCCTCGACGGTGACCTTCACCGGGTAGAGCTGCTTGAAGGCGCCCCACAGCCGGTCCAGGTCCCACTCCTCGGCGAAGCCCTCGGCGGTCTCCGCGTCGATGTACGCGTCGATCGTGTCGTCCATGAAGTGCTGGATCTGCTCCTGCAGGTCCTCGCCCTCCAGGACGCGGCGGCGTTCGCCGTAGATGACCTCGCGCTGCCGGTTGAGGACCTCGTCGTACTTGAGGACGTTCTTCCGGGTCTCGAAGTTCTGCGTCTCGACCTGCGACTGGGCGGACGCGATGGCACGGGTGACCATCTTGTTCTCGATCGGCACGTCGTCGGGAACGTTCGCCATCGACATGACGCGCTCGACCATCTGGGCCTTGAAGAGCCTCATCAGGTCGTCACCCAGGGACAGGTAGAAGCGGGACTCGCCCGGGTCGCCCTGACGGCCGGAGCGACCGCGCAGCTGGTTGTCGATACGCCGCGACTCGTGCCGCTCGGTGCCGAGGACGTAGAGCCCGCCGAGTTCCTTGACCTCCTCGAACTCCGTCTTCACCGCCTTCTCGGCCCGCTCCAGGGCGGCCGGCAGCGCCGCGGCCCACTCCTCGATGTGCTCCTCGGGATCGAGGCCGCGCTGGCGCAGCTCCGCCTCGGCGAGGTCGTCGGGGTTGCCGCCGAGCTTGATGTCCGTACCACGGCCGGCCATGTTCGTCGCGACCGTCACGGCGCCCTTGCGGCCGGCCTGGGCGACGATCGTCGCCTCGCGGTCGTGCTGCTTCGCGTTCAGCACTTCGTGCTGAATGCCCCGCTTGCTCAGCTGCTGCGAGAGGTACTCGGACTTCTCGACGGACGTCGTGCCGACGAGGATCGGCTGGCCCTTCTCGTGCTTCTCGGCGATGTCGTCGACCACCGCGTCGAACTTGGCGACCTCTGTGCGGTAGATCAGGTCCGACTGGTCCTTACGGACCATGGGCATGTTGGTCGGGATCGGGACGACACCGAGCTTGTAGATCTGGTGGAACTCGGCGGCCTCGGTCATCGCCGTACCGGTCATGCCGGAGAGCTTGGAGTAGAGGCGGAAGAAGTTCTGCAGGGTGATCGTGGCGAGCGTCTGGTTCTCGTCCTTGATGTCCACCCCTTCCTTCGCCTCGATCGCCTGGTGCATGCCCTCGTTGTAGCGGCGGCCGGCGAGGATACGGCCGGTGTGCTCGTCGACGATCATGACTTCGCCGTCGATGACGACGTAGTCCTTGTCCTTCTTGAAGAGCTCTTTTGCCTTGATGGCGTTGTTCAGGTAGCCCACCAGAGGCGTGTTCACCGACTCGTAGAGGTTGTCGATGCCCAGCCAGTCCTCGACCTTGGCGACACCGGGCTCGTGGATGGCGACCGTGCGCTTCTTCTCGTCGACCTCGTAGTCGCCGGTCTCCTCGATGCCCTTGAGGGTGTTGCCCGCCTCGCCCTTCTTCAGGCGCGTGACGAGCTTCGCGAAGTCGCCGTACCACTTGGTGGCCTGGTCGGCCGGGCCGGAGATGATCAGCGGCGTACGGGCCTCGTCCACGAGGATCGAGTCGACCTCGTCGACGATCGCGTAGTTGTGGCCGCGCTGCACCAGCTCGTCCTGCGACCACGCCATGTTGTCGCGCAGGTAGTCGAAGCCGAACTCGTTGTTCGTGCCGTACGTGATGTCGCACGCGTACTGCTCGCGGCGCTGAGCCGGCGTCATGTTGGCGAGGATGCAGCCGACGCTCAGGCCCAGGAACTTGTGGACGCGACCCATCATCTCGGAGTCGCGCTCGGCCAGGTAGTCGTTGACCGTGATGAGGTGGACGCCGTCTCCGGAGAGGGCGTTCAGATACGCGGGCAGCGTGCCGACCAGGGTCTTGCCCTCACCGGTCTTCATCTCGGCGACATAGCCGAGGTGCAGCGCTGCGCCGCCCATCATCTGCACGTCGTAGTGGCGCTGGCCCAGCGTGCGCTTGGCGGCCTCGCGGACGGTCGCGAACGCCTCGGGGAGCAGGTCGTCGAGGCTCTCGCCGTCGGCGTACCGCTGCTTGTACTCATCGGTCAGGGCTCGCAGCTCGGCGTCGGAGAGGTCAACGAAGTCCTCTTCGATGGAGTTGACCTGGTCCGCGATGCGGTGCAGCTTGCGCAGGATCTTTCCTTCGCCTGCACGCATGATCTTCGAGAGGACGGACACGGGGGTTTGTCTCCTTGCCGGTCGGGCCTGGGACGGTCGGTTTCAAATGACAGCTTGAGCAACGGCCATCGTAAGCGAGGACCCGCCTGCGCCGGGAGGTCTGCATGGGACAGCCACTAGGACAACGGACGGAGGTTGCGGAAGGTGCCGCACCTGCGCTACGAAACGTAACCACCGCCTCACCCAGCGCGAAAGTGATGGCTTCCTTACCGAAGCCCGAGCAGAATCGGCCGATGGACCCCGTCACGCTGACCTCCGAACGACTCCTGCTGCGCACTGTGGGAGCGCACGACACCGACGCCGTGTACGACGCCGCCCAGGACCCGGACATCCAGCGTTGGACCACGATCCCGTCGCCCTATCTGCGCGAGCACGCGGCGGGCTTCACCGAGCAGATGGTGCCCGACGGCTGGGCGGACAGCTCCATGTTCACGTTCGGTGTCTTCCTGCCGGTCGGCGGCGAACTCGCCGGCATGCTCGGCATCACGATGCGCTCCCTGGGCGTCGGCGAGGTCGGCTTCTGGGCGACGAAGGAACACCGCGGGAACGGCTACATCACCGAGGCCACGCTCGCCGCCTCCCACTGGGCGTTCACCCAGCTCGCGATCGACCGCGTCGAGTGGCGTGCCGAAGTGGGCAACGTGGGCTCCCGCGCGGTGGCCGAACGCGCCGGTTTCACCATCGAGGGCACGCTGCGTTCCGGCATCAACAACAAGGGCGTACGCCGCGACTGCTGGGTCGGCTCCCTGCTCCCGTCGGACCTCGGGCTGCCGTCGACAGCGCCCTACCTCCCCGCTCACGGGGCGTGATCGCGCAGGTCAGGACCGATTGTCAGTGGCACCCCCTATCGTGCGGGCCATGACGAGTCTGCCGCGCCCCACCGCCGAACTCTCCGCCGACGAGGCCCGTCGCATCGCGCTGCGCGCACAGGGATTCCTGGGCGCCCCCGACCGCAAGGGCGGCGTCCGGGGCGTGCTGCGACACCTGGGCGCGGTCCAACTCGACACGATCTCGGTCCTCGCCCGCTCCCACGAGCTCATTCCGTACGCCCGTCTCGGCGCCGTCGGCCGCAAGACGGTGGACCGCGCGTACTGGACGGCAGCGTCCGTGGGTGCTCCGGCACAACCCCATGCCTTCGAGTACTGGTCCCACGCCGCCTGCATCCTCCCCATCGAGGAGTGGCCGCACTTCGCCTTCCGCCGCCGCGCCTACCGCGCCCGGCCGCACTGGAACCACCAGCTGCCCGACGGGACGTACGACCAGGTCATCAAGCAACTGAAGGCCGAAGGCCCGCTCACGGCCACCGACTTGGGCGGCGCGAAGAAGACCAGCGAGTGGTGGGACTGGTCGGGCACGAAGGTCGCCGTCGAGCGCGCGTTGATGTACGGCGAGGTGGTGTGCACGGAGCGCCGCGGCTGGAAGCGGGTGTACGACCTCGCCGAGCGCGCGATCCCGGACGCCCTGCTCCACGACGAGCTGGACGACACGGAGTGCCTGCGCCGCCTCGTCCGGCTCGCGGGCCAGTCCCTGGGCGTCGGCACACGCGCGGACATCGCCGACTATCACCGCCTCAAGGGCGACCAGGTGGAGGCGGTGATAGCTGACTCGGGCCTGGTCCCGGTGACCGTGGATGGCTGGTCCAAGCCCGCCTGGGCAGATCCGGCGGCCCTGGAGACGGCACCACGCGGCCGCCACCGTACGACGCTGCTGTCGCCGTTCGACTCACTGATCTGGGAGCGGGCGCGCACGGAGCGCATCTTCGGCTTCACCCATCGTCTGGAGGCCTACGTCCCCAAGCCGAAGCGGGTGTACGGCTATTTCGCGATGCCGGTCCTGTCCGGCGGCCACCTGGTCGGCCGCGTGGACCCCGCCCGCGAGGGCAACACCCTGGTGGCCAGGCAGGTCACCCTGAACGGCCCCAAGGCCGTTCCTGCGGTGGCCCAGGCCCTGGTAGAGGCAGCGAGCTGGGTCGACTGCACGGACGTACGGGTGGAGCGTGTGGACGCCCCGGAACTGCGAGACGCTCTTACGGCGGAGCTGGCCCGCGCACTCGTGTAACCGGACGCAAGGTGGGCCGAGCCCCAATAGGGGCGCGGGGAACTGCGCGACCAGCCACAAGCGACCCGCAGCCACAACCGCTCCTCCCGCGGAGCGCATCGTGGAGCGGTGGTCATCGTGGAGCGGTGGTCAGCGAATCTCGAGGATCTTCTCCCGCATGGCATACACCACGGCCTCCATCCTGGAGTGCAGCTGCAGCTTCTCCAGGATGTTGCGCACATGGTTCTTCACGGTGTTCTCGGAGATGAACAACTCCTTGGCGATATCCCGGTTGTTCATCCCCGTGGCGACGAGCTTGAGAACCTCCAGCTCACGTTCCGTGAGCCGCGGCGCCGGCACCAGCCGACGCTCATCCGTGCGCTGGATCATCGACTTGAACTCGGTGAGCAGCTTCGACGCCATCGAGGGGCTGATCTGCGACTGGCCGTCCGCGACCGCGCGAATGGCCGTGGCCACCTCGTCCGTGGAGATCTCCTTGAGGAGATAACCGGTCGCCCCCGCCTTGATCGCGTCGTAGAGGTCGGCCTCCTCGTCGCTGATCGTCAGCATGATGATCTTCGCGCTCGGGGCGACCTCCTTGATCGAGGTGCACGCCTCGATCCCGCCGCGCTTCGGCATCCGTACATCCATCAGCACGATGTCGGGCAGTAGATCGGCGGCCTTGTCGACCGCCTCGGCGCCGTCGCCCGCCTCGCCGACGACCTGGATGTCCTCCTCGGCGGCGAGCACGATCTCCAGGCCGCGACGGAAGAGGGCGTGGTCGTCCACAACAAGGACCCTGATCGGTTCCTTGCGTGACGAGCCCGCGTCCGGTCCCATGCCGACGACGCCGTCGTCGGCATCCTCGTCACGCATCGGTCCGAAGCTGTCCGCCATGGTTCCTCCCCCTGAAGGCCGTGGCCTGTGTTCCTGTGCCATCGCCAACCCAAGGCAACGGCCCACCGGTTGAGGCCGGTACGGCCATGATTTCATGCCCGGACGACAACGAGATGACAGAGCGGGCCGTGAAGGGGTCGCACACGGGTGCCCCTGGGGGCGCACAGGCACTCCAGGGGCACCGGCTCAGCGCTCTCCGGGCACGGTCAGCCGCCGAGCGCCCCGCCTGCCGGGGACCGTTGCGCCTGGGCGACCATCGGGTCCGTGCTGAGGTGGATGACGCCGTAGTCGTACGCGTGCCGCCGGTAGACGACACTCGGCTCCTTGGTCTCGGAGTCGACGAACAGATAGAAGTCGTGCCCGACCAGCTCCATCTCGTAGAGCGCCTGGTCGAGCGTCATCGGGGACGCGACGTGGGTCTTCTCACGGACGACGAGGGGGCCTTCGCCCTTCACCTCGAGCGAGCCGATCTTCTTTGTCGGCACCGCCACGGGCTCTTCCTCGTGGACGATGCTGCCGTTCCCGTTCAGCGTTGCCGCCCCCGGGACATGGTCGGCGACCTCGGAAGCCGAGATCCTGCGGGCGCCGCGGCGCGTGTGCCGCTTGTCGTGCTGCTTGCGCAGCCGCGCCTCGAGCTTGTCGGTCGCCAGGTCGAGCGCCGCGTACGGATCACTTGCCGCCGCCTCCGCACGGATCACCGGACCGCGGGAGTGAAGTGTGATCTCCACTCGGTCTGAGCGGTCGGCCTGTCGGGGGTTCGGCTCCTTGGACACCTCGACGTCGAGGCTGATCACCTTGCCATCGAGCTTCTGGATCTTCTCCAGCTTCAGCTTCTCGGCCACGTGCTTGCGGAACCGCTCGGGCACCTCTGTCTTGCGGCCCTTGACGACGATGTCCACGCAGAACTCCGTTCCCGGATCACTCCGCATCGATGGCGGAGCATCTCCCTTTTGCACCAGGCCCCAGCAAGTCCCGGGGCCTCGGACTTGGTGACTTCCACCTCCTCCTCCCCCGCGGGCAAGATCTCCACCCACCGTCATGGGTGATTGCGGAAAACCACGACATGGCATTCCGATATGAGAGGTACGGCGTCCGCCATTCCCTCACAACCGAACATATCTCGCCCGGACGGATGTCGTCACCCTCTACTGCAACGTACCTCCATTCAGGTGAATTGAACCTCTCACTACCTGCAACGACGCAACTTCCCAGTCAGTTCCAGTTTATTTCGAAAGACGAGGGAGATGCCGCGACCACCGCTGCGCTGATCATCTCTTCGGCGCTGTTCGTACCGCCCATTTCCCTGACCGCTTCCGGTCGCCCCATGCCTGTCATCGTCGCTGGTGCCGTCCCTTCCCGTGCCGCTTTGCGCGTTACTCGGCCGTAGGCACCGCGTGCCTCCGAGGAAGCGGCTCGCAGGGCCCGCGCGGCCTCCGCCAAGGACGCGCCCGTCGTCATCAGGTCGTCGACGAGCACGACCCGCCCGCCCCCGGCCAGCAGCCGGACGCCTCCTGCGGCCACCTCCAGGGCTCCGGCGAGGTTGTCCAGCCGCTGCCGTGAGTTGAGCCCCGACTGGTCGGCAACAGCACGCCGCTGCCGCAGTACGCCGAGCACCCGGGTCGGCGTCCCGGTGCGCCGCAGCTCACCGGCCGCGGCGAGCGCGATCCGCCGCGCCGGGTCATGCCCGCGCGCTCGCACCGCCCGCCGCGCGGACGGCACGGGAACGAGCAGCACCGGCGCCTCCGGACCGCCCGCTCCACCAGGCCCGAGCCCGGCCCGCACAGTCCCCGCCAGCACCACTCCGAGCGGCCCGGCGAGCATCAACGCACCCCGTTCCTTGTGGGCGAGGAGCGCCGCCCGCACCTCGTCCTCGTACGGAGCCGCCGCGTGCACCACCGGCAGCCCCGGCGGCTCCGGCACCGGTCGCACCCGGCACGGTACGGCCCCCATCAGAGCCGCACGGCACTCTGGGCAGAGCACCGTGCGAGGTCTCCCGCAGCCTCCGCACTCGGCCGGCAGCACCAGGTCGGTGAGGTCCTGCCACCACCCCCGCATGACCACCACTGTGCCAAGGCCCGAGCCGTCCGGCCACCCCTGTGGACAACTCCCTGTGGACAACTCAACGCACTGTCACGGCATGGCCCCTCACATGAGGGACCCACGAGACCGAGTCACGAGGAACCCACGAGACCGAGATGACGGACCGGCTCCATCGCAGACGGAGCCGCCAGGACTCACCCCGGATAGACCGGCGCCATCCCGGTCTTGACCACCTTCTGCCACTGCGAACCGGACGAGAGCCGCACGATCCCGTCCTCCGAGTGCGCCACCAGCGGCGCCCGTTCGTCCTCGGAGGCGGCGATCTCCTTCACGCCGGTGAGCGCGGAGGGCGCCGGGCCGACCGGGGTGGAGCCGTCGACCTGGACGTACCGGATCTGCTGGACACCGCGGGCCTCGCGCCCGACGACGACCAGGCGGCTGTCACCGGCCCAGGACATGGCCGTGACCTCTTCCAGCTGCGGCGCCGCGGACCGCAGCCCATCGATCTGCACTCCGGCCCGCCCGCTCGACTCGTCCTCCCGCTCGATCCGCCCTATGAGCAGGGAGGTCCTGCCTTCGTTCCGCACGATCAACGCGACCCGCACACCGTCCGCGGCCACCCGCACCGCCTCGATCCGCCCCTCGAGCCCTGCCGTCGTGACCACGATGGGCTCGCCCGCGCCCTTCTCCAGCAGAAGCAGCCGGGAGTTCTTCGGATCGCGGTCGGCCACCCACAGGTCACCGCTCGCGTCCCAGCTGGGCGTCGTCAGCCCGTCGTCCTCCGACGTGGCCGTGCTGCGCAGCACCGGTTCTCCGAGCGAGGCACCCGACGCGAGCGACCCGACGTACAGCGAACGCCCGTCGCTCGACACTCCGGCCGCGGTGTCCTCGTCCCGCGAGACCGCGGCCGCCCGCAGCGCCTTGTCGCCGTCGCCGAGCGCACCCGGCACCGGCGTGGGCGTCTGCTCGCTACCGCCGACCGGTATCCGCACGAGCCGTTTTTTCTCGCCGTCGATGAAGTACTCGTACGCAGCACGCTTCGCCGGGCCGTGCGCCACCGCGCTGTCGGCCCGCTGACCGGTGAGTACGCACAACTGCGCGCCGTCCGAGCGGAGCAGCTCCACCTCGTCGATGCCTGTGGGCGTCAGGTCCTGGAGGGTGAACAGGATCTGAGCCGCCATCTCGGTGCATGCCGTCTGCCCGACGCGGTCCGCCTTGTCGTTCAGCGGCACCCTCAGCTTGTTCTTGTCGTCGGGCGCCAACGACTTGACGCCCTTCTTCAGCGCAGTGCCCGTGGGGAAGCTCGTCCTGACCACCGGCTCGAGCCAGTTGGTCGGACCCTTCAGCAGCGAGCGGACCATCTGGGTCACCGGGTCCACCTGCTCGCGCACGTAGATGGGATCGGCTACGGCCCCGCGCTGCTCGTCCGCTCCGCCCTCCGAATTCGCCGCCAGGTAGTACTTGTTGACGGACTCGTAGTTGCGCTGGAAGTCGGACATGCCCATCACCAGGCCCTGCGGCAGCCTGTCGATGCGCCACTGCTTGGTGCCGTCCGCCTCTTTCTGCTCCGTGAGGTGCACCATCTCGTTGTACGTCCCCTTGGCGGGCTCGTAAGCGAACTGCGAGTCCACCTTGGCGACCTTTTCGCCGGTCAGCGCGTACTCGTAGCCGCCGGCCACCTCTCTGCTGCCGCTGTGCTCCGGCAAGAGGTTCGGCCCGTCCGCGAGCACCGTCGTCGACCGGTACGGGCGCCACTGCTTCGACGCGTCGTCGGTCAGGTACTTACGCGCCGTGTCGAACTGCGGATCGTCACTGGTCAGCGCCTCCAGGAAGCCCTGCACAATCTCCACCGGCAGGGCGTTCTCCCGCGGCGGTATGGCGAAGACCCGGACCTGTACGTCCGGTCGCTGCGAGGCCTCGACCCCGCGCAGATCCCCGCTGTCCGGCATCGAGGCGCACCCCGCCAGCAATACAGCTCCGCAGCCTGCGTACGCCACCACGCGCATCGGACGCCGACGGCCGACCCGATCACGGTCAGCGCCCACGAGATCCCTCCCCCTGCTTCACCTGATCCGGGTCCTCAGCGATACCCCGGCCGGCCTCGGACGCCGCGTCTCCTGGCGCCGTGGCCTGACCACGCGAATCCGCCGTGGGCCTTGGCACCACACGGGCACCGTTGCCGGGCAGTGCCGTCGGGTCCACCGCGCCCGCCAGCCTGGGGGCCACCGGCGCCCGCGGCGGCATCGGCGGTACGGCGCGCTCGCTTGTCGGCTGTGCGGGCACGGTGGCCAGCTTCTGCGTGCCGCCCAGAGGCAGCCCCGCGTCGTTCAGCCCGCGGTTGCGCCGCGAGTCCTTGGGCTCCAGGGGTATCGGCGACCCCCGCAGCGGCTCGTCCGCGGTCCGCGGCAACGTGAGCCGGAACTGCGATCCGCCTCCCGGCTCACCCCACGCCTGCAGCCAGCCGCCGTGCAGCCGCGCGTCTTCCAGGGCGATGGACAGCCCGAGCCCCGTACCTCCGGTGGTACGCGCGCGTGCCGGGTCGGCCCGCCAGAAGCGGCTGAACACCCGGGTCGCCTCCCCGGGCTTGAGCCCCACACCGTAGTCGCGCACCGCGACCGCCACGGCCCCGCCCGCCGCGGCGAGCTTGACCACGACGTCCTTGCCCTCGCCGTGCTCCACGGCGTTGACGACAAGATTGCGCAGCACCCGCTCCACCCGCCGGGCGTCCGCCTCGGCGACCACCGGCTGCTGATCCCCGACGACCCGGATATGGGTGCCCTTGCGCTCTGCGAGCGGCTCGGCCCCACTGATGACCCTGCGGACCACCTCCCGCAGATCAATCGGCTCGGCCTCCAGGGCCGCCGCGCCCGCGTCGAACCGGCTGATCTCGAGCAGATCCGCGAGCAGCGTCTCGAAACGGTCCAGTTGGTCGGCGAGCAGCTCGGCCGACCGGGCGGTCATCGGATCGAAGTCCACGCGCGCGTCGTGGATGACGTCGGCCGCCATCCGGACGGTTGTCAGCGGCGTACGCAGCTCATGCGACACGTCGGACACAAACCGCCGCTGCATCCGCGACAGGTCTTCCAGCTGCTGGATCTTCAGCTGCAGGTTCTGCGCCATCTTGTTGAAGGCCTCACCCAGCCGCGCGATGTCGTCCTCGCCGGTGACCTTCATGCGTTCCTGGAGGCGTCCGGCGGACAACCGCTCCGCGATCCCCGCGGCCATCCGCACAGGCGTGACGACCTGTCGCACCACGAGCCAGGCGATCGCCCCGAGCAGCACCACGACGAACAGGCCGGCTGTCGCGAGGGTCCCCTTGACCAGGCTGAGCGACTTCTCCTCCTGCGTGAGCGGGAAGAGGAAGTACAACTGGTACGGGTCCCCGTTGGGATCGTTGATCTCCGTACCGATGATCAGCCCCGGCTGGGAGTCCTGGCCGTTCGTGTACACGATGCGCGTGTAGCTCTGGGCGGCGCCGTCGTCGACCCGTTCCCGCAGGTCTTCGGGCACGCTGAGGCTCCAGCTCACATAGCCCGACGCCCGCGGCCCGAGGCTCCCGTTGTCGTTGTCCGCGGAAGGCGCGCTGAGGGTTACAACGCTGAACGCGCCCTGGCCGCCGCTGGACAGCGAGGTCACGAGGTCACTCATCCATCCGCTGACGTTCTGCACGGGGTTGTCGTCCGGGTCCGAGCTGTCCTCCCCGCCCGCGTCCGCCGCTCTGTCGGCCTCCTGCTTGGCAGCCGTGAACCCGCCCGTGGCCTGGCTCTGGGAGGCCTTCACCTTGGCGTCCAGCAGGCCGTTGCGCACCTGCCCGATCACGACGAAACCAAGCAGCAGGACGACGCCCAGCGACATCAGCAGCGTCGTGACGACAACCTTGAGCTGGATGTTGCGCCGCCACAACCGCATGACGGGCAGCAGCGGACGACGCACCCAGCGCATGAACAGCCGAAGGACCGGGCTGCCCTGGACTCCACCCTGCAGCAGCCCGCCCCCGACATACTCTCCCCAGCGGGAGCCCGTCGTCTTCCGGCCGACAGGCCGCCCCGCGCCGGGCCCCGGCTGACCGGGCGCCGAAGCGGCACTGTCCCGGGACACGTCAGCTCGGTCCGGCCTTGTAACCGACGCCACGGACGGTCACCACGATCTCCGGCCGCTCCGGGTCCTTCTCGACCTTCGAACGCAGCCGCTGCACATGGACGTTCACCAGACGGGTGTCCGCCGCGTGCCGGTAGCCCCACACCTGCTCCAGAAGCACCTCACGCGTGAACACCTGCCACGGCTTACGGGCCAGCGCCACCAGCAGGTCGAACTCCAGCGGAGTCAGCGCGATCGACGCACCGTCCCGCTTCACAGAGTGACCGGCCACGTCGATGACCAGATCACCGATCGCCAACTGCTCGGGCGCCGGCTCCTCCGACCTCCGCAGCCGTGCCCTGATCCTGGCCACCAGCTCCTTTGGCTTGAACGGCTTCACAATGTAGTCGTCTGCACCCGACTCGAGGCCGACCACGACATCGACGGTGTCGCTCTTCGCTGTGAGCATCACGATCGGCACCCCGGACTCCGCCCTGATCAGGCGGCACACCTCGATACCGTCCCGGCCGGGAAGCATCAGGTCCAGGAGCACCAGGTCGGGCTTGCTCTCACGGAAAGCGGCCAGCGCCTTGTCGCCGTCGGCTACGAAAGACGGCTCAAAACCTTCACCACGCAACACAATGCCGAGCATCTCGGCCAGTGCGGTGTCGTCATCGACGACAAGGACTCGTCCCTTCATAAACGACATCATCCCATTAACTAAATCGTTACCTGGCGTGACCTGTCACACAGCTCGGCCAGAGCCTCGGCTGTCACGGGCGACACAGCGCCCTCCTCGGTGACGATCGCCGTCACCAGCTCGGGCGGAGTTACGTCGAACGCCGGGTTGTACGCCTGGGTCCCCAGGGGTGCCACCGGTATCCCGCCTCCCGCTTCCGCTCCCGCCACCGGCACCTGGGGCGCTGTGATCTCCGTCACTTCATGACCGGCGCGCTGCTCGACCTCGATTGCTGCTCCGTCCGGGGTGTCCGGATCCACCGTCGTCGTCGGCGCCACCACGATGAACGGCACATGGTGGTACCTGGCCAGCACCGCGAGCGGATAGCTCCCCACCTTGTTCGCCACCGAACCGTCGGCCGCGATCCGATCCGCGCCGATCAGTACCGCATCCACCTCCCCCGCCGAGAACAGCGAGCCCGCCGCGCTGTCCGTGAGCAACGTGTACGCCATCCCGCTGCGCGCCGCCTCGTACGCCGTAAGCCGAGCACCTTGCAGCAACGGCCGCGTCTCGTCCACCCACAGCCGGCGCAGCCGCCCCGCCCGATGCGCCGCTAGCGCCACTGCGAACGCCGTGCCTTCACCTCCGGACACCAGCGCCCCCGTGTTGCAGTGCGTCAGGATCCGGTGGTTGCCGCCGGGCAGTAGTTCGTCCAGCAGCGCCAGACCATACCCCGCCATACGCGTGCTGGCCTCGGCGTCCTCCTCATGGAGCGCCCGAGCCGCGGCGAGCGCTGCCTCGGCGGCCTGCTTCTGGTCGCCACCGCCCCGGAGGACGGCACGGTGAGCCGCCTGGGCCCTGCGGACGCCGCGCGAAAGGTTCACCGCGGTGGGCCGTGCGCTCGCGAGCGAAGCCGCAGCGTCGTCCACGTCGAACCCTCGCACGGCGGCGAGCGCAACCCCGTAGGCCCCCGCGATACCGAGCAACGGCGCTCCTCGCACGGCGAGCGTACGGATCGCCTCCACCAGCGCCGGCGCGTCCGTGCACACCAGCTCGACCTCCTCCGCCGGAAGCCGCGTCTGGTCGAGGAGGACCAGCACAGGGCCTTCCGGTGGCTCGTCCCACCGGATCGCTGGTATCTCGGTGGGCCGGTTGTCCTCGCGGGATTCCGCGTACTGATCAGCCATCTGCCCAGTCTGCCGCCTACCGGGCGGACAATTGAAGGTGTGCAGCCCACACGGCGGCCGGTCACTTCCCGGGCACACCGTGGCACGATGGCTGCCAACCTGCCGCCGCGACCGCGGACGGGCACCGTGAAGGAGCGACGATGAGAGACACTCCGGGCTGGGCATCGCCCGGATCTGCCCCCTCCAACGGGCAGAACGGACAGGAACCGGAGACTTCCGGCGCTAACCAGTCCGGCCCCCCAGACCCCGCGGACCAGCCGGTTCAACCCAGCCCCGACCCATCTGGCGCAGGCTCGAAGTGGTCCAAGGAGCAGCCGCCGCCCGCCCAGTGGCCCGCGCCCGGCGGCCCCCAGGGCAGCCCACCCCAGACCCCGCCACCGCCTCCGTCCAGCCCTGGCTGGGGCGGCCAGCCTCCCGTCGGCCCCGGGGGGTACGGCGGTCCCGGCGGGTACGGCGGTCCCGGCGGGTACGGCGGTGGTTACGGTCCCGGCCCCGGCGGCTACCCGGGTTGGGGAGGCGGCTGGGGCGGTCCCCCGCCCGCAGCCAAGCCCGGCGTGATCCCGCTCCGCCCACTCGGCGTCGGCGAGATCCTCGACGGCGCGGTGTCGACCATGCGTACGCACTGGCGTACGGTCCTCGGCATCTCGCTGACCGTCGCGGTCTTCACCCAGATCGCCGTGATCCTGCTCCAGGGTTTCGCCCTGGACGACAGCGCCACCACGGACACCCTCAACGACCCCAGCGCCAGCGTCAGCGAGCTGAGCCGCGCCCTGGGCGACACGCTGCTCAGTTCCGGCGTCGTCCTGCTGATCACCCTGCTCGGCACCATCATCGCGACAGCCCTGCTGACGACCGTGACCAGCCGCGCGGTGCTCGGCAAATCGGTGACCACTGCCGAGGCCTGGCGCGATGCCCGGCCCCAGCTCGCCAAACTCTTCGGCCTGACCTTCCTGCTCCCGCTCATCGCCATCGCGATCGTCGCCGTGGGCACCCTGCCCGGCATCCTCGTCGCCCTCGCCGGCGGAGGCGACGGCGGCGTCGCGCTCGCCGTCCTCGGCGGCTTGGCCGCGGGTGTCGTCGTGCTCTGGCTGATGATTCGCTTCTCGCTGGCCTCGCCCGCCCTGATGTTGGAGAAACAGAGCGTCCTGAAGTCGCTGAGCCGCTCCGCGAAGCTGGTCCGCGGCTCCTGGTGGCGGGTCTTCGGCATCCAGTTGCTCGCCACGATCATCGCGAACATCCTCGCGTCGATCATCGTGATCCCGTTCACCTTCCTCGCCGCCGCGCTGAGCGGCGACGGGGTCAGCGGCTTCCTCAACAGCGGTACGGGCGACCTCGGCTGGACATTCCTCATCGTCAGCGGCGTCGGCTCGGTGATCGGTGCCGTGCTCACGTTCCCGATCACCGCCGGCGTCGCCGTGCTCCTCTACATCGACCAGCGGATCCGCCGCGAGGCTCTCGACCTCGACCTGGCCCGCGCCGCCGGTGTCCAGGGCTACGGCTCCGGCGCCCCCGGCTCCACTCCGGGGAGTTGATGCGGTGAGTCTGGCGGGGGGAGTTCTCACAGCGGTGCTGGCGCTGCCACGCACCGACGACGCGGCGGTATTCGCGCTGTCGCACTCCGGCGACGAGCCACCGGTGACGATCCCGCGCGACCCTGCGCGGGAGGCAGCCCGGCGCGAGCTCTCCAAGCGGATGTACCACGAGAACGACCCCAGCCTGCTCCAGCGCGCCTTGAACGCCTTCTGGGACTGGGTCGACAAACTGTTCGGCGCCGCCTCGTCCGCCACCCCGGGCGGCGCGCTCGGCCTCCTCATCGTCGCGCTGGCAGCCATGGCACTCATCGGCGCCCTCTGGTGGCGCCTCGGCACCCCTCGTCGTGGCCCGACATCGGCAGCCCCGCTCTTCGACGACCGGCCGCGCAGTGCCGCGGAGCACCGCGCCGCCGCCGAGGCACACGCGGCCCAGGACCACTGGAACCAGGCCGTCCAGGAACGCATGCGCGCCGTCGTCCGCTCCCTGGAGGAGCGCGCCCTGCTCGACCCCCGCCCCGGCCGCACCGCCGACGAGGCAGCCGCCGAAGCCGGCCGCACGCTCCCCGCCCACACGGACCGACTGCGCGCCGCCGCCCGGGACTTCGACGACGTGACATACGGCGGACGAACGGCCACCTCCGAGACGTACCACCGCCTCATGGAACTCGACCACGACGTGGAACGCACCAAGCCGGTACTCGCGAGCAGCGCCCAGAGCACGGCCCACAGCGTCCGCCAAGGGGCCGCCGAATGACCACCGAGGCCACGCTCCTCTCCACATCGGCCTCCCCCACCGCCCGCCAGGTGTGGACCCGCACGCGCGGTGTCGTGCTCGCGCTCGTGATCCTCCTGGCGGCCGCCGTTGCCATCGCCGCGGTCCGCTCCAGCGCCCAGCACGGCAGCCTCGACCCGCGCTCCGCCGACCCCTCCGGCAGCCGCGCCGTCGCCGAGCTCCTCGCGGACCAAGGAGTGTCCACGCGCGTGGTCACCACCCTGGACGAGGCGAGCACCGCGGCCGGACCCGATACGACCCTGCTGATCACCGACCCCGACCTGCTGACCGACCGTCAGCAGACCCGTCTCCACTCGGGGTTCGCGGATTCCGGCGGCCGCACCGTCCTCGTCGCCCCCGGCACCCCGTCCGTCGGCACCCTCGCCCCCGGAATCGATGCCGACTCCACCCCCAGCTTCGACTCCACGCTCCCACCCGACTGCTCCCTGCCTGCGGCCCAGCGAGCGGGCACCGCCGACACGGGCGGCATCCGCTACACGACGGACACGCCCGACGCCGATGCCTGCTACCTCAGCGACGGTCTGCCCACCCTGCTGCGTATCCCGGCGGCCGAAGGGGACGGCGACACGGTCGTGCTCGGCGCCCCTGACATCCTCCACAACGAACGCCTCGACGAGCAGGGCAACGCCTCGCTCGCTCTCCAACTGCTCGGTTCCCGCCCCCACTTGGTCTGGTACCTCCCCTCACTCTCCGACGACTCGGCCCCCGACTCCGGGGACCGCAGCTTCTTCGACCTGATCCCCTCTGGCTGGCTCTGGGGCACGCTGCAGCTCTTCATCGCCGCAGCCCTGGCCGCCCTCTGGCGCGCCCGCCGCCTCGGCCCGCTCGTCCCCGAACGGCTCCCCGTCGCGATCCGCGCCTCCGAGACCGTCGAAGGCCGTGCCCGCCTCTACCGCAAGTCCAACGCCCGCGACCGTGCCGCGGCAGCCCTGCGCTCCACCACCCGCACCCGCCTCGCCCCCCTCGCCGGCCTATCCCCCGCCCAGGCGCACGCGCCCGAAGCCCTGCTCCCCGCCCTGTCCGCCCAGCTCCACCGCGACGGACAGCCCCTCCAGTCCCTCCTCTTCGGGCCGCCACCCCGCGACGACGCGGCCCTCATCGCTCTCGCCGACCAACTCGACGCCCTCGAAAGAGAGGTACGCCGTCCATGATGGACCCGACCACTGACAACGCCGGGTATGCCGGGGATCCGGGCACCGCCCGCTCCTCCCTGGAAGCCCTGCGCGCCGAGATCGCCAAAGCCGTGGTCGGCCAGGACCCCGCCGTCACCGGCCTCGTCGTCGCCCTCCTCTGCCGCGGACACGTCCTACTAGAAGGAGTCCCTGGGGTAGCGAAAACGTTGCTCGTCCGGACCCTCGCATCCGCACTCGACCTCGACACCAAGCGCGTCCAGTTCACTCCGGACCTGATGCCCAGCGACGTCACGGGCTCCCTCGTCTACGACTCCCGCACATCCGAGTTCTCCTTCCAGCCCGGCCCGGTCTTCACGAACCTCCTCCTCGCCGACGAGATCAACCGCACCCCGCCCAAGACCCAGTCGTCGCTCCTCGAAGCAATGGAGGAACGTCAGGTCACGGTCGACGGCACCCCGCGCCCGCTCCCCGAGCCATTCCTGGTCGCCGCGACCCAGAACCCGGTCGAGTACGAGGGCACGTACCCCCTCCCCGAAGCCCAGCTGGACCGCTTCCTCCTCAAACTGACGATCCCCCTCCCGTCCCGCCAAGACGAGATCAACGTCCTCACCCGCCACGCCGAGGGCTTCAACCCGCGCGACCTACGCGCCGCCGGCGTGCGCCCCGTAGCAGGCCCGGCAGAGCTAGAAGCCGCCCGCGCGGCAGTCGCCAAGACAGCGGTCTCCCCCGAAATCACCGGCTACGTAGTGGACATCTGCCGCGCCACCCGCGAATCGCCGTCCCTCACGCTCGGTGTCTCCCCGCGCGGCGCGACGGCCCTCCTGTCCACAGCACGTGCCTGGGCCTGGCTGACCGGCCGCGACTACGTCATCCCCGACGACGTAAAGGCACTCGCCCTCCCGACCCTCCGCCACCGTGTCCAACTCCGCCCGGAGGCAGAAATGGAAGGCGTGACCGCCGACTCGGTCATCAACGCAATCCTCGCCCACGTCCCCGTACCCCGCTGATGGCCCTCACCGGACGCGCCGCCCTCCTGGCGGCCCTCGGCACGCTCCCCGTCGGTATCTGGGAACCCAGTTGGACGGGCATCCTCGCCGTGAACGCCCCCCTGGCCCTCGCCTGTGCCTGCGACTTCGCCCTGGCAGCACCCGTACGCCGTCTCGGCCTGGCCCGCTCTGGCGACACTTCCGTACGCCTCGGCGAAGCCGCCGCCGTAACCCTCACCGTCACCAATCCGACCAGCCGCCCCCTGCGAGCGCGCATCCGCGACGCCTGGCCACCGAGCAGTTGGCAGCCCGGCACGGAAGTCGCCGCTTCCCGCCATCAGCTGGCGGTCCCCGCAGGCGAACGCCGACGCGTGACAACGCGACTGCTCCCAACCCGCCGCGGCGACCGCCAGGCGGACCGCATCACCATTCGCTCGTACGGCCCTCTCGGCCTCTTCGCCCGCCAAGGCAGCCACAAAGTCCCGTGGACGGTACGCGTCCTGCCCCCGTTCACCAGCCGCAAGCACCTGCCTTCCAAGCTGGCCCGCCTGCGCGAACTCGACGGCCGCACCAGCGTTCTCACCCGCGGCGAGGGCACGGAATTCGACAGCCTCCGCGAGTACGTCCCCGGTGACGACACCCGCTCGATCGACTGGCGCGCCACCGCCCGCCAGACCACGGTCGCTGTACGCACCTGGCGCCCCGAACGCGACCGTCACATTCTCCTGATCCTCGACACGGGCCGCACATCGGCAGGCCGCGTCGGAGACATTCCCCGCCTCGACGCCTCCATGGACGCGGCTCTACTCCTGGCGGCCCTCGCCTCCCGAGCCGGCGACCGCGTGGACCTCCTCGCATACGATCGCCGAGTGCGTGCCCTGGTGCAGCGCCGATCCGCAGGCGATGTCCTTCCATCCCTGGTCAACGCCATGGCACGCCTCGAACCGGAGCTCACCGAGACGGACGCCCGCGGCCTCACCTCCACCGCACTCCGCACGGCCCCACGCCGCTCACTGATCGTGCTCCTCACGACCCTCGACGCGGCCCCCATCGAAGAGGGCCTGCTCCCCGTACTCTCCCGTCTCACCCAGCGCCACACGGTCCTCGTCGCGTCGGTATCCGACCCGCACATAGAGCGCATGTCCACAGCTCGAGGAAACACGGAGGCCGTGTACAAGGCTGCTGCCGCGGCCCAGGCCCAGGCAGAACGGCATCGCACCGCCGAGCAACTCACCCGCCACGGCGTGACTGTCGTCGACGCGACGCCGAACGATTTGCCGCCAGCGTTGGCGGACGCCTATCTGGCTCTCAAGGCAGCGGGACGTCTTTGAGCACTTACACATTGGAGCGAGAGGAGCTCCCTAAACGCAAGAAAGCCCCCGCACCGAAGTGCGGGGGCTTTCTCTAAAATTTGTTCGGCGGTGTCCTACTCTCCCACAGGGTCCCCCCTGCAGTACCATCGGCGCTGTAAGGCTTAGCTTCCGGG